>JANWYO010000001.1 GCA_025055215.1 Gemmataceae bacterium | reverse complement strand
GACGTCGGGGCCCGGGTGATGCGTCTGATGGAGGCCCTCGACGATCACGACGACGTCCAGCACGTGTACTCCGACTTGAACGTCTCCGAGGAGATGGTGGCCGAGTTGGCCAAGGGTTGAACCCGACCGGTCTTCGTCGCGCGCGGCTCGGGCTGACCGTGGTTCGTCAACTGCGGTCGACGGTCGGCCCTGTTAGCGAGCGGCGGATGCATCGGCCCTGAGACAAGGCCCGGCCTCGGGGCCCGTCGCCTGGCGTTCAGTCGCCAACAGGCTGAGGTTTCGCACCGCGCCGCTCCGCATCACCAGCCGGTCGCAGGGCGGGTTGCTTCCCCCTCGTTCTGTTCGCCGCCCACGACTTTGAGCCTTACGGGGTTGCTGCGAAGCCGCACGACTTTGCCGTCCACTTGCACTTCTCCCTCGGCTGCCAAGATGTACTCGCCCGGTCGGAGCCAGCAGCCGTGGACAAAACTGCCGCGGAAATAGGCGATTTGATTCAACGGAACTGAGACGCTTTTCCCCGCCTCCACAATGATCCGTGGCGCGGGGATGCACCACATGCCGGGTCGCTTGATGTCGATGGCGCCCGGCCCTTCCAACTTCAGCGTGTACCAGTCGTTGAGGCGCTCCGGGATCGTGACCGGGCGAGAAGCGTGGTTGCGCAGTTCCAGGCTCAAGTCCACGGTCGGAATCGAGGGCTGCCGGGCGTCATTGACGTCTTGCCATCGCTTGACGGCTTCTTCGGGCGCCAATCCGGCGAGGTTCAAAGTGTACGTGTCCCGGTGGGCGATCAGGCGGAGTTCGATGCCGGTTGCCAGCCCATCGGCGCAAACCGGGCCAGCTTCTTGACAGCCAGCGACCGCGATGGTGAGCAGGCCGGCGGTCATTCCAAACGTGCGATGCATGGGACGCTCCTCCCACCTGAAAGGGCACCTCTGAAAATAACATGACGAGGGACCACGCCTTTCGGATTGGCGACGGCCCGCGGCGGGTGACGTTGGCCGCCGGAACTGCCGGCGGTGTTGCGCACTCCGTCGCCAAAGCGGCCGGCCGCGAACCACACTCGGGCGGGCGCCGCGGAGTCCCTTCGGAATTCGTGGGGGCGAGTGTGCAGCGGCGGAGACAGCTTGATCGGTTTGCGCTGGCGCGAGGATGGCAGGTGCATGCCGGGCGCGCAGGGCGGGCGAACCGATCAGCCGCAAGTGCGAAATGGGTGATGGGCAGGTGGCGAGGCCAAAATCGTTGCCGGGGGCGCTCACACCGGCCGCAAACGATAGGTCCATTTGGCGCCGCGGGTGGGGTGACATAGGGGCGACCATCAGCTAAAATCGAGGTTTTCCGGGGAGGCGGAGCAGGATCATGAGCAGTCGCCCCGAGCCGCGCATTGGGTTTCTCGGCGCGGGCCAAATGGCAACAGCCCTGGCCCAGGGTTGGTTGGCGGCCGGGGTCGTATCGCGGGAGCGGCTGCGTGCCAGCGATCCGGCGGCGGCTGCCCGCGACGCCTTCGCCCACGCCACCGGGGTACCGGCCATCGCCGCCAATGGGCCCGTGGTGGCCGACAGCGACGTCCTGGTGCTGGCCGTCAAGCCTCAGTCCATGCCGGCGGTGGCTGCCGAGCTGCGGCCCTTGCTGGGGCCGCAGCACTTGGTCGTCTCCATCGCCGCCGGCGTCAGCTTGCGGCAGCTGGCCGACAGCTTGGGGGACCACGGCCGCATCGTTCGGGTCATGCCGAATACTCCCTGCCTGGTGGGAGCCTGTGCCGCCGGCTACGCGGCGGCGGCCGGGGCCACGGCCGCGGACGTGGCCTTGGTGGATCGGCTGTTCAACGCCGTCGGTCGGGCCTTCGCCCTTCCCGAGTCGCTGCTGGATGCCGTCACCGGCCTGAGCGGCAGTGGTCCGGCGTTTGTTTATGTGATGATCGAGGCCCTAAGCGATGGCGGCGTGCGCGTTGGCTTGCCCCGGGACGTGGCCACCGTGCTGGCGGCCCAGACCGTTCTGGGGGCCGCCAAGATGGTCTTGGAAACGGGCCGTCATCCCGGCGTGCTCAAGGACGCGGTGACCAGCCCCGGGGGGACCACCATTGCCGGCTTGCACGCCTTGGAGCGGGGCGGTGTGCGGGCGGCCCTGCTCGATGCCGTGGAAGCGGCCACGCGCCGGGCGGTCGAATTGGGGAAGGGGTAGCATGACTCCATCGCCAGACACGGAACGCATCCTGATCCTTGATTTCGGGTCGCAGTATGGCCAGCTGATTGCCCGACGAGTCCGCGAACAAAACGTCTTCTGCCAGATTGTCCGCCACGACCTGCCGGCCGCTCGGATCGCCGCGTTAAACCCGCGTGGGCTGATCCTCTCGGGCGGCCCGGCCAGTGTCTATGAACCGGGCGCGCCCCGGTGCGATCCGGCCATCTTCGATCTAGGCATTCCGGTGCTGGGTATCTGTTACGGCATGCAGCTGGCGTGTCAGACGCTCGGCGGCGAGGTCCGGCCCGGTCGCAGCCGAGAGTTCGGCCGAGCCCACCTCCACGTCCACGAACCGGGCGGTCTTTTTGCCGGCGTCCCGCGGGAAACCATTGTTTGGATGAGCCACGGCGACCAGGTGCAGAGCGTGGACGGCGAGTTCGTCCCCTTGGCCGGCACCGACACCTGCCCGGTGGCGGCCGTCCGCCATCGCGCCCGGCCGGTCTTCGGCCTTCAGTTCCACCCGGAGGTCAGCCACACCCCGGACGGCTGCCGCATCCTCCGGAATTTCCTGTACGAAATCTGCGGCTGCCGGGGGCTGTGGCAGATGCAGACGTTTGTGGACCGCACCGTGACCGAGTTGCGGCAGCGTATCGGCCCGCATCGCGTCATCTGTGGATTGTCGGGGGGGGTCGATTCCTCGGTGGTGGCGGCGCTGTTGCTGCGAGCCGTCGGCCCGCAGGTGGCCTGTATCTTCGTCGATAATGGGCTGTTGCGCGAGAACGAGTCGGCCACGGTCCAGGCCACCTTCCGCGACCACTTCCACGCCGACCTGCGCGTCGTCGACGCCCGCGATCGCTTCCTCAGCGCCCTGGCCGGGGTCAGCGACCCCCAGGAGAAACGTCGCATCATCGGCCATGTGTTCATCGACGTCTTCAAAGATGAAGCGCGGCACATCGAGCAGGCGCGGTTCCTGGCCCAGGGAACCCTCTATCCCGACGTCATCGAAAGCGGCGCCACGGGTGATGGACCGGCAGCGACCATCAAGACGCACCACAACGTCGGCGGCCTGCCCAAGGAACTGGGTTTCGAGTTGATCGAGCCGCTCAAAGACCTCTTCAAGGACGAGGTTCGCCGGCTGGGGCTGGAGCTGGGCCTGCCGGAGGAGGTAGTCTGGCGGCACCCCTTCCCGGGGCCGGGGCTGGCCGTCCGCTGCCTGGGACCGGTCACGCCGCAACGCCTCCAGACCCTGCGGCACGCCGATGCCATCCTGCTGGACGAGCTGAAAAAAGCCGGCTGGTACCGCCAGACCGCGCAGGCATTCGCCGTCCTGCTGCCGGTGCAGTCGGTCGGTGTGATGGGCGATGGCCGAACCTACGAAAACGTCATCGCCCTGCGGGCAGTGCAAACCGAGGACTTCATGACCGCCGACTGGTCTCACCTGCCCTACGACCTGCTGGCGCAAATTTCCACCCGCATCATCAACGAAGTGGCGGGGGTCAACCGCGTCGTCTACGACATCAGCAGCAAACCCCCCGCGACTATCGAGTGGGAATGAGGTCCACCGGCCCATGACCTGGAGCATTCGTCGCATGACCGAGGCCGACGTGCCCCGGGGGATGGAGCTGACGGCCCAAGCCGGGTGGAACCAGACGTCGCTCGATTGGCTCCGCTGTCTGGCACTGGAACCCGACGGCTGTTTCGTGTGGGAAGAGCACGGCCTGGTCGTGGGCACGGTGACGGCCTGTCGCTTCGGACCGGTGGCTTGGATCGGCCTGGTGCTGGTCGATGCGGCGTACCGCCGCCGAGGGATTGCCACGGCCTTGATGGAACACGCGCTAACCTATCTGGTGGATGGGCGCGTGGAGACCGTGCGGCTTGACGCCACGCCGCTGGGTCGGCCAGTTTACGAGAAACTCGGCTTCGTGGCGGAATACGAACTGACACGCTACGAAGGCGTTTGGCCGAAGGGTGCCGACCCGGCTCTCTCGCCGGTCGAGGCAGCCGACCGGGCCTTTTGGCCCGAGCTGGCCGCTTGGGACCGTGCCGCGACCGCGACCGACCGCCTGCCGCTGCTTGACCGACTTTTCACGGAGCAGCCGACGGCCGTCCGTCTCCTGCGGGGGCAGGGCACGGTGGAGGGATTCTCGGCCGGTCGGCCCGGGCGCTTGGCTTGGCAGGTGGGGCCGTGCGTGGCGCGTGACGAGGCTGCCGGGATCCTATTGCTCCGCGACGCCTTGAGTCGTCAAGCGGGGCAGTCGGTCTTTCTGGACGTGCCCACGGCGAACGAAGCGGCGCGTCGCTTTCTGGAGGAGCATGGCTGGCGGCCGCAGCGGATGCTCCTGCGGATGCGGCGAGGCAAGCCGCTGCGGGACAACCTCGCGTTAATGTGGTCTTGCTTTGGGCCAGAAAAGGGCTGAGCCCCCTCCTTCATCGTTTCTTCATCTATCAGTCACCGGAAACTCATGGGGTGTTTATACGGTTCTAGCCACAGGCCGTTACTGTAGGCAGGGTTTGCTTTTTCCCTCACCACCAGGCGAGAACAAGCAATGAACTGGTCGGTGGCGCTGATGCTGTGGACGCTCCCCGGTGTGGTCGGGGCCGGGGGGCAGTCGCCCCCGGTGCAGGTCGATCCGAGGCTCCGCCCGTATGCGCCCGTGGGCGGGGTCTCGGGGAACCTCAAGAGCATCGGCTCGGATACCATGAGTAATTTGATGACCCTTTGGGCCGAGGGGTTCCAGCGCTTCTACCCCCACGTGCAAATCGAAATCGAAGGGAAAGGCTCGACGACGGCCCCACCGGCGCTGATTGCGGGCACGGCCCACTTCGGCCCCATGAGCCGACCCATGAAACAGGCCGAGATCGACCAGTTCGAGGCCCGCTTCGGCTACAAACCCACCGCCTTGCCCACGGCCATCGACATGCTGGCGATCTACGTGCATCAAGACAATCCCTTGCCAAGCCTGACGATGGCCCAGGTCGATGCCATCTTTTCCAAGACCCGGCGTGCCGGTCATCGACTTGACATCCGCACCTGGGGCGACTTGGGCCTGACTGGCGATTGGGCCAACAAGCCGATCAGCCTTTATGGCCGAAATTCGGCTTCGGGCACTTACGGCTACTTTAAGGAACACGTCTTGCTGAATGGGGACTTCAAAGACGAAGTGAAGGAGCAGCCGGGCAGTTCGTCGGTGATCCAGGGGATCGCCAGCGACCGGTATGCCATCGGCTATTCGGGGATGGGGTACCGCACCGCCGACGTGCGCGCCGTTCCCTTGGCTCGGAGCAGCCGGTCGGCCCCGGTCGAACCGACCCCCGAGAATGCGTACACCGGCGCCTATCCGATGGCCCGGTTTCTTTACGTCTACGCCAACATCCGACCGAAGACGCCGCTCGACCCGCTGCGGCGTGAGTTCATCCGCTACATCTTCAGCAAGGACGGCCAGGAAGTGGTGATCCGGGACGGCTATTACCCGATCACTTCCCCCATCGCGGAGCGAATCCTCAAATCGCTGGGGATCGACTGAGTCGGCGGTGGCGTGGGGCAGGCAGCAGCGAGCAGCGTCTGATGGAAGCCCGCAAGTCGTTCACTGGACACGCCCGGCGGCGCAGGACCGGTTGGGGGGTTCGCGTCGGTGAGGTGGTCTCACGGCTATGCATCACCGTGGGAGGCATCGGCACCATCGCCGCCGTCGGCATGGTCTGCGTGTTCCTCGTCTGGGTGGTCTACCCGCTCTTTCGGGGCGCGACCATTACCGAGGCCGGGGCGCAGCCCCGGCCGGAGCGTCCTCCGCCGCTGCGCTGGGCCGTGGACGAACAGCAAGTCCTCGCCTGGGAGCTTTCTTCCGAGGGGGTCGTGGAAGTCTTCCGCCTCGATGACGGCCGAGTCCTCGACCGCCGCGTCCTCTGCCCGCCGGGAACGCTGACGGCGGTGTCGCCACCGGGCAGCGGCGACACGGTCGCCTTCGGTTTCCGCGACGGGACGATCCGGCTGGCGCGGCTTGGTTTTGCCACGCGCTTTTATGACGAGCAGGAAATCCCGTCCGCCCTCCGCGGCTTGGTCGCTGGCGACTACGCCGACTTCGAGGGCGGCTTGCTCACCCGCTCCGCGGACGGGCAGTGGCGCGGCCTGAAGCTGCGGCTGGAAATGTACGAACCGATCCGACTCTCTGACCCTACCCCGGTGCGCCGGATCGACGTCAGCCTGCGCCCGACCGGACCCGTGGTCAGCGTGTTGACCGAGGACGGCCGGTTGCGAACCACCTTTGTCAGTCGGCGTGAAAACCTGCTCACGGGGGAAGTCGTCCAGGAACTCCTGGGCGGCGAGTTGACCCTGCCGCGGCGCGGCAGCCGCGGGCTGCCCGACTATCTGCTTCTCTCCGGAATCGGCGATAGCGTTTACGCGATCTGGGACGACGGGCACCTGCTGCGGGTGAGCACGCAAGACCTGGAGGAACCGACCATCGCGGAAAGCCGGCAGTTGGTGGACGTGGGCGAGAGCATCACGGCGGTGCAGTTTCTCATTGGTAAGACGACGCTGATCGTGGGCGACAGCACGGGGCGGGTGCGGGCCTGGTTCGGGACCAGACCGAAGGAAGCCGCGACGAGTGACGGCACGGTCCTGGTGGCGGCGCATGAGTTTGCCGGCCACGGGTCGGCCGTGACCGCCCTGGCCAGTTCGGCGCGGACCCGCTTGCTGGCCGTCGGCCATGCCGACGGCCAGGTGCGCCTCTGGTACGTCACCAGCGACAAGGACGTCGGCAGCGTCACGGCCGCGGCGGGGCTCCCGGTGCGGGGGCTTGCTTTGGCGCCACGCGACGACGGCCTGCTGGCCGAGGGCGCCGGCCAGCTGAGGCATTGGCGTCTTGATCTGGGCCACCCCGAAGTCACCTTCCGCGCTTTGGCCCGCCCCGTCTGGTACGAAGGCTATCCGGCGCCGGCCCACGTCTGGCAATCCTCCAGCGGCAGCGACGCCTTTGAGCCGAAGTTCGGCATGTGGCCGTTGGTCTTTGGCACCCTCAAGGCCACGTTCTACTCTCTGTTGCTCGGTGTGCCGTTGGCCTTGCTGGCGGCGATCTACACCAGCGAATTCCTCCATCCCCAGGTGCGCGCCCTGGTGAAGCCGACCATCGAGTTGATGGCCAGCCTGCCGAGCGTCGTGCTCGGTTTTCTGGCAGCCCTGGTGTTCGCCCCGTTTGTCGAGCACGTCTTGCCCGCGGTCCTCGCTGCCCTCTTGACCGTTCCCGGGGCGTTCTTGCTGGGGGCCTATGTCTGGCAGTTCCTTCCGGAGAAATTGGCGGTGCGGATGGAGCGCCATCGCTTTCTGTACGTCATCGCGGCCTTGCCGATGGGCATCGGCTTGGCCGCGGTCGTTGGCCCGTGGCTGGAGTCGGCCTTGTTCCAGGGCGATTTCAAGGCCTGGCTCGCCGGCTCGACAGGCTCGGCCGCCAACGGCTGGATGATGTTGTTGCTGCCCTTGGCGGCCTTGGGGACAGCCTTTGTGCTGGCGCAGTTTGTCAATCCGCTGCTGCGACCGTGGACCGCCCAGGAAAGCCGGCTCCGCGGTGCCCTGGTGGAGTTGGCCAAATTTCTGCTGGCAGCGGCGGCCACCGTGGCCGCCGCCTGGCTCGCGGGCACGCTCCTCGACGCGGCCGGCTTCGACCCCCGCGGGTCGATCGTCGGCACGTACGTGCAACGCAATGCCCTGGTCGTCGGTTTCATCATGGGCTTTGCCATCATCCCCATCATCTACACCATCGCCGAGGACGCGCTGACCGCCGTGCCGGAGCACCTCCGCTCGGCCTCGCTCGGCTGCGGCGCCACCCCCTGGCAAACCGCCCATCGCATCATCATCCCCACCGCGATGAGCGGCCTGTTCTCCGCCGTCATGATCGGGCTGGGCCGGGCCGTCGGCGAAACGATGATCGTCCTGATGGCCACGGGGAACACGCCGATCATCGACCTCAACATTTTCAATGGCTTCCGGACTTTGTCGGCCAACATTGCCGTGGAAATGCCGGAGGCGGTGCGTGGCAGCACGCATTTCCGCACCTTGTTCCTGGCAGCGCTGGTCTTGTTCGCCATGACGTTTGTGTTGAACACCATCGCCGAAGTGGTCCGACTCCGCTTCCGCCGGAGGGCTTATCAGCTATGAGCGCGCTCGGCGTCTCTCCGGCGGGCAGCGGCGTGTGGTCGGGCGCGGAGCCCCCCGGGCGGAGCGGCCCGCGGGGCCACCAACCCCCCCCCC
>JANWYO010000337.1 GCA_025055215.1 Gemmataceae bacterium | reverse complement strand
GCCGCCGACTGGCGGCCCGCCCGGGCCAGGGGCGCGGCCAGTCGGCAGCCGCGCCCACCGCCTCATTGTAGCATGTCGGCTGCTTGACTGCCTGCCTGGTCTCCGTACAATCCCCTGCGATCGCTAGGGGTGTCCGCCGTCGCGCGGGCTGAGATTAGACCCTTGGGACCTGATCCGGTTCAGACCGGCGTGGGAAAGCGACCGCCCGTCTCTTCCTTCCCTCTCCTGCCTGTGCACCGGCGGCCCTGCCCTCCGCATGAAGGAGTTCCGCTACTATGACGCAGATCGAAGCCGCCCGAAAAGGGATCATCACTGACGAAATGCGCTTCGTTGCCGTCCGCGAGGACCTCGACGTCGAGCTGATCCGCGACGAGGTCGCTCGCGGCCGCATGGTCATCCCCGCCAACATCGTCCACCTGAAAAAGTCGCTCGAGCCGATGTGCATCGGCATCGCTGCCCGCTGCAAGATCAACGCCAACATCGGCAACTCCGCCGTCACCAGCAAAATCGATGACGAGCTGGAAAAGCTCCATACCGCTGTCCACCTCGGCGCCGACACGGTCATGGACCTGTCCACCGGCGGCGACCTGGATCGCATCCGCCAGGCGATCATCGACGCCTCGCCGGTGCCGATCGGTACGGTGCCGATCTACCAGCTGGCGCAACAGGTGAAAGACCCCGCCGACATCACCCCGCAAATGGCGCTGGATATGGTGGAGCACCAGGCGAAACAGGGGGTCGATTACATGACCATCCACGCCGGCGTGCTGCGGGAGTACCTGCCGCTGACCAGCAACCGGGTCACGGGGATCGTCAGCCGCGGCGGCTCGCTCATGGGGGCCTGGATGCTGGCGCACAAGCAGCAGAACTTCTGGTACACCCATTTCGACGAGCTGTGCGAAATCATGCACGCCTACGACGTCACCTTCAGCCTGGGCGACGGGCTGCGTCCGGGGTGCCTGGCCGACGCCAACGACGAAGCCCAGTTCGCCGAGCTGAAAACGCTTGGCGAACTGACCCTCAAAGCCTGGGAGCACAACTGCCAGGTGATGATCGAGGGGCCGGGCCACATCCCGATGCATCTGGTGAAGATGAACGTGGAGCTGGAACGGGAGCTGTGCCACGAAGCGCCGTTTTACGTCCTGGGGCCGCTGGTGACGGACATCGCCCCGGGGTACGACCACATCACTTCGGCCATCGGCGCGGCCTTGGCAGCCGAGGCGGGGGCGGCCATGCTCTGCTATGTGACGCCCAAAGAACACCTGGGTCTCCCCAACAAGGATGACGTGCGCCAGGGGGTGATCGCCTACAAGATTGCCGCCCATGCGGCCGACATCGCCCGGGGGCGGAAGAACGCCCGCCGCCGCGACGACGAACTGTCGAAGGCCCGTTTTGAGTTTGACTGGAACCGGCAATTCGAGCTGGCGCTCGACCCGGAGACGGCCCGGGCGCTGCACGACGAGACGCTGCCGCAGGAGGTGTTCAAGTCGGCGAAGTTTTGCTCGATGTGCGGGCCGAAGTTCTGTTCGATGCGGATCACGCAGGACATTCGCAAGATGGCGGCGGAGGCGACGCCGGTGGCCTGACGACGGGGCGTCGCCCGCTCCTCCGGAGCGGGCGGCGACCCCCCGGGAGCTTCCCTCCGGAGGATACGATGGAGGCCGCCGGACCCTTGCTGCTGTTCGTCGGCCTGGTGTTGGCTGAAGCCCTCGTTGCCTTGATCGTGGCCCCTTATGCTGCTCACAGCTTTTTGGTGGTCGTTGAAGAGACGGCTGCCGGCAACGACGCTGTCGTCTGGCCCGACGAGCCGTTCGTGGACTGGGTCTGGAAGGTTTTCTACGCCGCCTGGTTGGCAGGCATCTGGTTGGGGCCGGTCTACCTGGTCCTTCGCCGGATTGAGCCGGCGCCGCTGGGGGAAACGCCGCTGTGGAAGTGGCTGGTGGCAGCGGCGGTGCTGTGGCTGCTGTTTCCGATCAGCTTGCTGTCGTCGCTCAGCGCTGCCTCGACGTGGGCGGTGCTGCACGGGCCGCTGTTGGGGCGAATGGTACAGCGTTGGCCGGCGGTGCTGACGTTTTATGGCCTTAGCGCTGCCGTGGTGGCCAGCGGCGGCCTGGGCGTGGCCACGGCGCTGTCGGCTGAGTGGTACGCGCTGCTGCCGGCGGCTGTCGGGGCCGCCGCCGCTTTCCTTATTTACGCTCGGCTGCTGGGCCGGCTCGGCTGGGTCCTGCGACGCGCGGGGGCGGCCGAGTCGCGGCCGCGGCGACAGTCCCCGCCGTTGGGCGTCTCCCGATCGGCCACCTTGCCTCAAGACCCAGCGGGCAACGGCCACGCCGAGCCGACCACCGACGAGGAAGCCCGCTTCGAGGTGCGGCAGGCCCGCCGCCGCCGACCGACCGACCCGCCCCCGACTTATCCCTTCTTCAGCGGCGTCTTCCATTTCCCCGTTTATCCGACCACCCTCGGCGCCTGGGCCAAGTTGACCGTGGGGTTCGGCTTGCTCAGCGCTCTGGTGCGGCTGCAAGTGGACCTGATGCCCGGTTGACTTCCCCTAGGAACAAACCGGTCGGTCGGCTAAACTGGCGGCCGCCGGCGGCTGTCGCCGCCGGCCCCTTTCCGAAGTGAGGATCACGCATGGAGGCGAGCCGCACCGAGCGGGTGGTCCTGGTCCACGATTGGCTGACCGGGATGCGGGGCGGGGAAAAGTGCCTGGAAGTCCTCTGCCGCCGCTGGCCTAACGCTCCCCTGTTCACCCTGCTCCATCAGCCCGGGAGCGTGTCGCCAGTTATCGAACAACGCGCCATTCACACGAGCTTCCTTCAACGGCTGCCCGCCGTCCATCGCTATTATCGATACCTGTTGCCGGTCCTCCCGGCGGCGGTGTCGCGCTGGCGGCTGCCGGACTGCGACCTGGTTTTCAGCCTGAGCCACTGCGTGGCCAAGGGAGTGACGCCGCCTCCAGGCGTGCCACACGTCTGCTATTGCTTCACGCCCATGCGCTACGCCTGGCATATGCAGGAGGCTTACTTTGGATCGCCGTACACCGACGGGCTGAAGGCCCGGCTGGCCGACATGGTGCTGGAGCGGCTGCGGCGTTGGGACCAGGCTTCGGCTGAGCGCGTGACGCACTTTATCGCCATCAGCCGAACGGTCCAGCGGCGCATCGCCGAATGCTACCGCCGTCCCAGTCGGATCATCTATCCCCCCGTCGATACCGATTTTTACACCCCGTCCCATGTCCGCCGCGATGATTACTATCTGGTCGTCTCGGCCTTTGCGCCGTACAAGCGGGTCGATTTGGCGATTGAGGCCTGCCAACGCCTCGGCCGGCGACTGGTGATCGTCGGGACGGGGCAGGATGAGGGTCGGCTGCGGGCCTTGGCCGGGCCGTGGGTGCAATTCCTCGGCTGGCAACCGAATGCCGTTCTCCGTGAGCACTACCGCCGCTGCCGGGCACTGCTTTTTCCGGGGGAGGAAGATTTCGGGATCGTTCCGGTGGAGGCACAGGCGTGCGGAGCGCCGGTGATCGCCTTCGGTCGCGGAGGGGTCACGGAGACGGTGCTGCCATGGGGCCGCGCCTCGGCGCCGACAGGCGTCTGGTTCGAGGAGCAAGCGGCG
>JANWYO010000276.1 GCA_025055215.1 Gemmataceae bacterium | reverse complement strand
GCTGTCTCTTGTTGCGCCGGGCCGGGGGCCTGGCGCCGGCCACCGCGACATCAACTCTTCCGTGCGCAAAATACAGTGTAGCCCCGCCGTTCCACCGTCGCCACCGACCCAAAACGCTCCTTGATGTCGCTCGCCACTTCGGCAGGCTGCCGCGTCACCAGGTAGAAACGCCCCGACGGCCGCAATACCTCCTGCCCCCGGCGAATGAACAGCCGAGCGATCGACGATTGTGCATAATAGGGCGGGTTGGTCACTACCACGTCCATCGACTCATCGGCCACGCTTTCGGCTGCGGGAGCGGCGAGGGCGGTCACGGCGGTCAAGCCATTGGTCCGGGCGTTGTATTCGGCCAGAGCAACGGCCCGGACATTGCTGTCTACGAAGACGACGTGTCCCTCCGAGCCCGCGACCTTGCCCGCGAAGGTGCCGATGGTTCCGCAGCCGCAGCCCAAGTCAAGGACGCGGTCGCCCGGCCGGACCTCCATGGTCTCCGCCAAGGCGCGGGCCCCGTCATCGAATCGGCCATAGGAAAACGTCCCGGGCCGGGAGACAAAGCGAAGCGCCGGACCGTCGCCGAGCCGGGCGTGGAAAACCACCTCGTGCCGCCGACGCGGCCGGTCTTCCCCTCGCCGACACCAGAATGCCGAACCGGCGGCGGCCGTCGGCACGTGGACCCGGCCAAATACTTTCTTCAGGGCCGAGGGGAAGAGCGAATCCGCCTCGTAGGGTGACAGGACCAGGAACAGTCCCTGCGGCCTCAAGACGTGGTACGCCTGTTCGACCATGTCGAGCTTCAGGGCGCGTTCGCCTCCTTCCGGTGCGGGGTAGATGGCGGTGCCGAAGATGGGCGGCAAATCCCAAAGGTCTGGTGCGGCACAAACTTTGGCCGCCCCGCGCAGCTCCGCCTCCAGTCGCGCCGCTTGGTAGACATCCATCTGATAGCAGCTGACGTCGGCGCCGCCGAGTTGCGACACGACGCCGGCGGCCTCGAGCGGCGAACCCAGCACGACCACAACGGGCGGGCTGAGCCGACCGGCCAAGGACGTGGGTATGCGCAACCAGCGGTGCATCAGCAAAACGGCCCACGGGTGGTGCCCGTGGGCCGGTGCGAGGTTTTTGGTGAAGCGCGGCCATCAATCGCGCCGCGACAGCAGGATGATCCGCAAGATGTACCAAAACAGCAACATCACCGAAGCGAACAGGGCGAGCGACGCGGCCACGTGCTGGTCGGTACGGTAGTGGTGCAGGATGTTCGACGTCTGGTAAATGATGGAGCCACTCGCCAGGGCGACCATGGCGAAGCAGAAAAACAGTCCGAGGCTGAAACCGAAAATCATCGACGCGATGATGGTTCCCAGGGCCACGAACCCACCCACCGAGAGGATCGGCCCCAAGCTGGAGTAATCGCCGCGCGTTGTGAACACCGCGACGGTCAGACCGCCGAAGACCATCAGGGTCAGGATGCCCGCGGTTTGAATGGCGCTCGGATAGAAGACGCTGGCCATGTACAGCAGCGGCAGAAAGATCACCGCCTCCACGGCAACGTACAATCCCAAGCCGACATATTGCAACGCCGGCGACTGGTCCGACCGCGCCCAAGCGTCGGCCAAGTAGCTGACCCCCATGAAGGCCGCGATGATGACCAGCCAGCTCAACTTGGAGCCGGCCATGCCGACGACCACCTCTTCGATCCCCGGCAGCTGCAACAAAAGCGCCTCCAGGCCGATGAACGCCAGGATGGCACCCGCCAGGTGGCCATACGTCCGGCGAATGAACGCGGCTCGTGCTTCCGCGGGAGCCTCCGCCACACTGATGGGATAGTCGAGCTGATAGCTCATTGTTTGGATTCCTCCGTGGTTAGTGACGTGAGATCGGCCAGAACCGCAACGTCGTCATCGTATCCGTGTGCGAGACTTATTGCAAGCGAGTCGCTCAAGGGTGTCCCCCGGGGCGGGCCCGGTCGGTGCGGCGGTGGTTTTCCCCAACCTTCGCCGGGCCGATTCATCGTTTCGCGCTGGCTGCTTGCCCACGCGGCATGAGGCGCCGACTCGCCATTTCGCGCTGGCTGCTTGCCCACGTCCGCTGCGTCCTCCAGCCGTCACACTTTGAGCGCTCGACCCCCGTGGCGAGCTGCCGGACGTGGTCCATTTAACGTCAACGTACCGGTCTTGCCGAGAAGAGAAAAGCTCACGGCTTTACCGATGAGACGAGCCTTGTCAACAGAATGGGCACCTTGGGAAGCAGAAAGAGCCTGCCGCTCCCAAGCAAACGGGTGCCGGTCGCGGGAGGCAGCACAGGGATGAAACACGGACGTTGGCCGACTGCGCTGGGTCGATGGCTGCTGGCTTGCGGTCTGCCATTGCTGGCAGGATGCGGGCCTTGGCTGCACCCGGTTGAACCACCTTGCCCGGCTTCGGTCGCTGCCTGCCAAGCCTTGCCCAGGTGCTGTCGCGACCGGGTACATGTGGTGTTGATCGCGGGGCTTGATCCGCTCGATAAAGATAACCTTCGCGGCGCCCGGGAGTTCATGCACCATCTGGGATTCCGCCAGACTTATTACGGCCAGGCGTATCACTTCCTTTGGTTTGACGAGGAAGTGCGTCGCGCCCATCGTTACGATCCGCAAGCGCGCCTGATTCTCGTCGGCTGCGGCTGCGGCGCGGCGGTGGCCACGGCCCTGTGCCGCTCGCTGGCCCGCGACGGGATCGAGGTGGAAAGCCTGGTCCTGGTCGGCGGGCAGTTTGTCTGCCCGCCCAGCAGCGAACAGCTGACCAACGTGCGCCGGGTCATTAACGTCATCGGCCGAGGCTGTGCCTGGCCTGGCTGCGGTAATCCGGGGCAAGAGATCGCCGTGGACGGCGCGGAACAGATCGTGCTGCCCGATGTGGGCCGGTTCGCCTTAGCCACTCATCCCGTTGTGCTGGAAATCCTGACGGGAGAATTGTTGGCCGCAGCCGCAGCCTTCCCCGATGCCGAAAGCGACGAAGCGGACCCAGGTTTGCCTATCGAACAAGCACCGACGCCCCGGCCTGTGGCGCCGCCGCCCGCCAGCCCGCGCGATGAATGGGACTTCCTCAAGCCCGTTAAGGAACTTCGGCCAATTGAATTTCCCCCGCCATCCCCGCCGGCAGCGGGGCCGGCGCTGGCCCCGCCGCCCGCCGATGGTGTGCCGCCGGAAGTTCCCGGTCCGTCAACGCCGACCGAGCCGCCCGTGCAGCCGTGACATCAGCCAGTCGTTCCACTCCGGCTGCATCGGCAGCCCCTGCCAAGTGATTTCCACCACCCAGGGCCCCGAACGCGCCAGGACGGTGCTGGCCGGGTAAGGCTCGCCACCGCGCAGAAACCGCCGCTCCACGCCCACGGCATCGTCCGCGTGCCGCAAGCGTACTGGCAGCGGCCGCACCGACTCCAGGCGAAACAATCCCGGGTCTTTCACGTTCACCAATTTCTCGTCGAGTTTTCGTTGCAGGTCCGCCGCCAGTCCCATATACGCCTTCGCCGCGGCCGTGTCTTTGAAGCGCATCACGCCCACGCCGATTTCCTGGTTTCCGTTGACCACGCTGGTCCAGCGCAACAATCGCCCCTCAACCCAGTGCAGCAGGATTTTTTCGGCTCGTTCTTTTTGACCGAGCATCTCCGCGACCTGACGAATCATGGTGGCGTCCCAAGCCTCCAAGCGGGCGACCCAAGCCGGGGCTGGTAACGCGCCCTCCAGTTCCCGCAACGCCTGCTCGATCACCGGGGCGGGCGCCTCAGCCGCCGGCGTTGCCGGCGGCTGGGCGTGACTGGTCGCCGCCATGACGCTCAGCACCCCGGCCATCGCGATGATCCATGCGCGCATGGTTTGCCTCCCTTGTGCCAAGGCATCGACTGAGACGGGACTGATACACAAATCGCCAGGGAAAAAAAGAGCGGAATCGACGGGCAGAACGTCCCCTGGATTTCCGGGCCCCCGGAGTGGCACAGTTGGCCGCGTGGTCTGATGTCCGGCCGCTCTGCCGGGGACGGCGCGGTGCTCTGACGCGCTGTATCTTCCAAGCACCGCCCGTTCCCAGCGGCTCGTGGCTTGTCTAAAGCCCGCCTGTTTTGGAAGCGTGGTAAGATCACAGGGCCATGAAGATCAAGCAGCAGCCCGACGATTTTCAGGTCGAAGAGCTGACCGACGTGACGCCATCACCCACCGGCGCCTACGCCTTCTACCGAATGGAGAAGCGAGGCTGGTCCACGCCGGATGCACTCCAGGCTGTTCGCCGCCGCTGGCGGATCGAATTGCGTCGGCTATCGTACGGTGGTCTGAAAGATCGCCACGCCCACACCGTGCAATACTTCACTATCGCGCACGGCCCGACTCGCGACCTGACCCATGCGGGGGTAAGCATCCAATACCTCGGGCAGCTGGCCAAGCCGTACACTTCGCATGACATCCGGGCCAATCGCTTCCGCGTGACCCTCCGAGCGCTGCGGCCGCAGGAATTGATGCGAGCTTGCCAGGCGTTGGAGGAGGTCCGCCACGACGGCTTGCCCAATTATTTCGACGACCAGCGGTTTGGCTCCGTGGGGCCGGGGCGGAAGTTTGTCGCTGAGGCGCTGGTGCGCGGCGACTTTGAAGAGGCCTTGAAGCGGGCGCTGACCGCCCCTTACGAGTACGACCAGGCCGAACAAAAAAGGGAGAAGGCCATCTTGCGGCAGCACTGGGGCGATTGGTCGACCTGTTGCCAGCAGTTGCCGCGGGGCCATGCCCGCAGCCTGGTGGACTACCTAGCGCATCATCCCGGCGATTTTCGCGGCGCTGTCGCCCGGCTGCGACCGGAGCTGCGCGGGCTGTATCTGTCGGCGTATCAAAGCTACCTGTGGAATCGGATGCTGGCCCGTTGGCTGTGCGAGCATTGCCGGCCGGAGCAGCTGCTCATGGTGCGGCTGCGGCTGGGGCCGCTGCCGATGCACCGCGGGCTCGACGACCGCCAGCGCACGGCGCTGGCGGCCCTGCGACTGCCGCTGCCGTCGGCGCGCCTTCGGCTGGGCGACGCCGATCCCCGCCGGCCCCTCGTCGACGCCGTCCTGGCAGAGGAGGGGCTGACCTTGGCAGAGCTGAAAGTCCCCGGCCTACGGGCGCCCTTCTTTTCCAAGGGAGAGCGCGCCGCCCTTTGTCGGGTCGCCGGGCTGAGCTACGAAACAGCGACCGACGACCGCCATCCGGGAAAAAGCAAGCTGATCCTTCAATTCGAGCTGCCCCGGGGCAGCTACGCCACCTTGATCATCAAACGGATCAGCGCGGACCAGACGGCAGGGGACAGGGTGTAAAAAAAGAGAGGCGTCACCTGACGGCAACGCCTCGTCTCTATGGGGAACGGCCGAGGGTCGGCCGGCTTAGGGGCTTTCGCGCTCGTCGGTGTTTTCCCGTGGCTCGTCGTCAGACACCACGGGAATGCGGTACTGTTCGCCCAGCCATCGCCCCAAGTCGATCAGTCGGCACCGAGCGCTGCAGAACGGGAAGTCAGGCCAGTCTGCCGTGCTTTTCCCGCTCATCTCCTGATCGCAGATTGGGCAACGTACCTTAATCATCGGAAACTCACGGGGACGACTTCGCTTTTTTCGAGGCACTCGCCGGCGCGGAACTCGATGAATTCTCGGTTTTGCGGGAGAATTTGCCGTCGGGATCGGTCTTGCCGTCCGCCGCCTTGGCTCGCTCGGCATCGGCCTTGGCCGCCGCCTTGTACGACTCGCTGCGATAGTCGGTTTCGTAGAAGCCGGAACCCTTGAACAAGACCGCGGCCCCCGCGCCGAAAAGGCGGCGCAGCTTGGGCCGACCACACGAGGGACAGGTCTTGAGCGGCTTCTCAGTCATTGTTTGGAATTCGTCGAAGCGATGATCGCAGGCATCACAGTGGTATTCGTAAGTGGGCATGGGTACCTCCGAGGACGACGAAGACCTGGAAAATCGCGCGGGGTGGGCGGCCCGGCCGGGCCGCCCACCCGTGGCTCCGCTGCTTATCCTTGGGTCGAAACGACCACCGCCGCCGGCCGCAGCACGCGGTCGTGAATCTGAAACCCCTGCTGCAACACTTGCAACACCGTGTTGGGAGGCTGCTCCGCGTCGGGCCGCTGCATGACCGCCTGGTGCAGGTTGGGATCGAATGGTTGGCCCAGGGCCTCGATGGGCGTAATGCCGTGGCGGCGGAAGGCATCCAGGATCTGGCTGCGGACCATAGCCACCCCTTGCACCAACGGACCCGACTCGCCGGCCTTCTGGGCCGCCTCCATCGCGCGGTCGAGATTGTCCAGCGCTGTGAGGAGGTCGCGCGCCAACGCGGCGTGACAATAGCGCCGCTCCTGCTGCAAATCGCGCTGGATGCGCTTCTGGTAATTCTCAAAATCGGCCTGGGTGCGCTTGACCAAGTCCCGGAACTGGTCGCGTTCCAGTTCGGCAGTCTCGGCGCGCACCCGAAGCTTGTCCAAGTCTTCCAACACCGCCGTGGCCGCCGGCGCTTCCAACGTGCTGGCGTCGACGCCGCCCGAGGTCTTGGCCGAGTCGTTCGGCGCAGAGTCCTGGGCCGGCTCGTTGGCGGCAGGGGCGTTGGTCGCCTCGGCGGGAACTGTCGAATTCGGTTCCGTCATACGGTGCTCCTCGAAGTCTCGTTCCCGGATTCAAGTGCCCTTGCCGTGCCCGGCCGGGCACGGCAAGGCCGGGCACGATCCGGAAAGCGTCAGGGCGGCGCGGTCTCAGCGGCAAAAAATTCCTTCAGCTTTTCCAGGAAGCTCTTGCGCTGCGGCGGCACGTGCGACCGCTCCAGCTCCGCCAACTCGCGGAACAACTCCTCCTGCCGCTTCGTCAAGTGCTTCGGCGTCTCCACGATCAGCTGCACCAGGAGGTCGCCGCGTCGGCCACCGCGCAGACTCGGCATCCCCTGTTCGGGGATGCGGATCACGTCGCCGCTCTGGGTACCGCGCTTAAGGGTGTAGGTCCGGGTCCCCTCGAGCGTGGGGATTTCAATGTCGCCGCCCAAGGCCGCCTGGCTGAAGGTGATCGGCACCTGGCAGAGAAGGTGATTGCCGTCACGTTGGAAGAGGTGGTGCTCGCGCACCTTCACCAGGCAATAGAGGTCGCCTCGGGGCGCTCCTGGCGCCCCGGCCTCGCCTTCCCCTTGTAAGCGGATGCGATTGCCGTTGTCCACGCCCGGCGGGATCGCCACCTCCACCGTGCGCTGGGCCGTCACCCGCCCTCGACCAAGGCAGCGGGGACACGGATCGGTGATGACCGACCCGCGACCACCGCAGGCCCGGCACGCCTGCTGGATACGGAAGAAGCCCTGGCTCTGGATGACCACGCCCTGGCCGTGGCAGCGACGACAGATTCCGGGCGGACTGCCGCGCCGATTTCCCTGACCGCCGCAGTCACCGCACAACTCTTCGCGCTGGATGGTGATGGTCTTGCGAACGCCCCGGGCCGCTTCGAGCAGGTCGAGTTCCACCAGGACTTCGATGTCCCGCCCCGGTTGCGGGCCCCGGGGCCGCCGCGGCCCGAACAGGTCTCCGAACAGGTCGCCGAAGAGGTCGAAGACCGACTGGGCGTCCTGGAAATGCGGGACATTCAGTCCTTCGAGACCAGCGTGACCGTAGCGGTCGTAGCGTTGCCGCTTCTGCGGGTCGCGGAGAACCTCGTAGGCTTCGGCGGCCTCCTTGAATTTTTGCTCGGCCTCCGGATCGCCGACGTTGCGATCCGGGTGGTATTGCATGGCCAGCTTCCGGTAGGCTCGCTTGATTTCCTCGTCATCCGCATCCCGCCGAACGCCGAGAACCTCGTAGTAATCGCGCTTGCTGGCCATGCTTCCTCCGCTTTCGCCTGACAACACCGCGGGTCAGACACGCCGACCGCAGCCGCGACCATCGGATCGGCCGGCGTGTCTGGGCCCCTGTTGTCATCTTAGCGGATGGCGCCTTGCACCTTGCTCTTGGGCTCTTCCTCGTCGATCCGCGTGACCATGACCTCGGTCGTAAGCATCAGGCCGGCGATGCTGGCGGCATTTTCCAAGGCGGAGCGCGTTACCTTCGTCGGATCGACGATACCCGCCTTGAACATATCGACATATTCGCCGGTGTTGGCGTCGTAGCCGATGGCCGGGTTTTTCTCGCCGCGCTGGCGGACTTCCTCGGCAACGACGGCGCCATCGACGCCGGAGTTCTCAGCGATCGTGCGGATCGGCTTCTGCAAGGCCCGGGTAACGATTTCCGCCCCGAGCTTCTCATCGCCTTCCAGCTTTTTCGCCGCCGCTTCGACGGCCGGTATCGCCCGGATTAAGGCCACGCCGCCGCCGGGGAGGATGCCCTCGGCCACGGCCGCCCGGGTCGCATGCAGGGCGTCTTCGACTCGACCTTTCTTCTGCTTCATCTCGGCCTCGGTCGCCGCCCCCACGCGGATGATAGCGACGCCGCCGGTGAGCTTGGCCAGCCGCTCGCTGAACTTCTCCTTGTCGTACTCGCTCTCGGTAGCCGCCATCTGCGCCCGAATCTGTTCGATGCGCTTCTGAATGGCGTCTTTCTTGCCCGCGCCATTGATGATCGTGCAGCTCTCTTTCTCGACCCGCACCAGCTTGGCCCGGCCGAGCTGATCGAGAGTGACGTTCTCCAGCTTGATGCCGAGGTCTTCACTGATGAATTGGCCGCCAGTCAGGACGGCGATGTCGCCAAGCATGGCCTTGCGACGGTCGCCGAAGCCCGGGGCCTTGACGGCGCAGACTTGGAGGACACCGCGCAGCCGATTGACCACCAACGCCGCCAGGGCTTCACTTTCAACGTCCTCGGCGATAATCAGCAGCGGCTTGCCGGCTTGGGCCACCTTCTCCAGCAACGGCAGCATGTCGCGGACGTTGGCCAGTTTCTTCTCGTGGATCAGGATGTAGGCGTCTTCCAGCTCGCACTTCATCTCCTGCGGGTCGGTGATGAAGTACGGCGAGATGTAGCCCTTGTCGAACTGCATCCCCTCGACGAACTCAAGGGTCGTCTCAGAGGTCTTCCCCTCCTCCACGGTGATGACGCCATCCTTGCCGACCTTCTCAAACGCGTCGGCCATCAGCTTGCCGATGGCGGGGTCGTTGTTGGCGCTGATGGCGGCGACCTGTTCCATTTCTTCCTTCTTGGTCAGGCGCTTGCTCTGGCTGTTGAGGAATTCGACCGCGGCCTCGACGCCCTTTTCGATGCCGCGCTTGACGGCCATCGGGTTGGCGCCGGCGGTGATGTTCCGCAGGCCCTCCTGGTAGATCGCCAGGGCGAGGATGGTCGCGGTGGTGGTGCCATCGCCGGCCACGTCGCTGGTCTTTTGGGCCACGGCGTTCACCAGCTTGGCCCCCATGTTCTCAAACGGGTCGGGGAGGTCGATCTCCTTGCTGACGGTGACGCCGTCCTTAGTGACCGTGGGCCCGCCAAAGCTCTTTTCGATGATGACGTTCCGCCCGGTGGGCCCCAGGGTGATGCCGACGGCATGCGCCAGCTTCTCCGCCCCCGCGAGCAGCTTCTTGCGGGCTTCGTCGGTGTAGAGGAGTTGTTTGGCCATATCTGGAATGTCTCCTGGTTTGTCTCCGATGGTGTCGGCTGGTGGCGGGCGCTCGGCCCCAGGCCATGCGCCTCACCACACGCCCGAAAATCACTTCACGACCTTCGCCAGGATGTCGCTCTCCCGGAGGATCTTGATCTCCTTGCGATCGACTTCAATGTCGCTGCCGGCATACCGGCCAAAAAGCACCTCGTCGCCTTTGGCGACGTTCAGCGGAATGCGTTCGCCATTGTCGCGGAGCTTGCCGGGACCGACGGCGAGGACGCGGCCGCGCTGCGGCTTCTGCTTGGCGGTGTCCGGCAGGAGAATGCCGCCCGGGGTTTTTTCCTCCGCTTCCAGCGGTTCCACGACGACCCGATCATCCAGGGGCCGAATACGCAGGCTGATGTCTTTGTCCTTTGCCATGACGGTGATTCCCTCTGAAAAGCCGGTGCGGACCTGCGGCTGCTCGCCGCAGGCCCGCGGTCTGTCTCACATGTCCATTCCCATGCCGCCCATGCCGTGATGGTCGTCGTGGTGGTCGTCCTTCTTTTTCTTCTCCGGAATGTCGGCGACCAGCGACTCGGTGGTCAACAGCAGGCAGGCGACGCTGGCACCATTTTGCAGGGCGGAGCGCGTCACCTTGACTGGATCAACGATCCCGGCCTTGCGCAAGTCGCAATAGACCATCTTGTCGGCATCGAAGCCGTAATTCTTGTCCTTGGCCTTACGGATGTTGTTGACGACCACCGTGCCATCGAGGCCGGCGTTCTCCGCGATGCAGCGGCACGGCATCTCCAAGGCATCGCGCAAGACTTGGACCCCCAATTCCTCATCCCCTTCGAGCTTGAGCTTATCGAGGGCCTTGCGGGCGTGGAGGAAGGCAACACCGCCGCCGGGCACGATCCCCTCGGCCAGGGCGGCCCGAGTGGCGTGCAGGGCGTCTTCGTAAAGGGCCTTGCGCTCCTTCATCTCGGTCTCCGTGGCGGCCCCGACCTTGATCTGGGCCACGCCACCGGCGAGCTTGGCCAGCCGCTCTTGGAGCTTCTCGCGGTCGTACTCGCTGTCGGTGACTTCGATCTCGCGGCGGATCATTTCCGCCCGGCCTTCGATGGCCTTCTTGTCGCCGGCCCCCTCGGTGATGGTCGTGTTCTCCGAATCGACGCGCACCTTCTTGGCCCGGCCCAGGTCACGCAGCTGAATGTTTTCCAGCTGGATGCCGAGATCCTTGAAGATGGCCTTGCCGCCCGTGAGGGTGGCGATGTCTTCCAGCATCGCCTTCCGGCGGTCGCCGTAGCCCGGCGCCTTGACGGCACAGACCTGGAGGATGCCCTTGAGCTTGTTGAGCACCAGCGTCGCCAACGCCTCGCCCTCGACATCCTCGGCGATGATCAGGAGCGGCTCTTTTTTCTTCGAGATCGTCTCGAGGAGCGGAATCAGGCTCTTCGCGGAGCTGATCTTCTCCTCGTAAATGAGGATGTAGGGGTTCTCCAGCTCGCAGGTGACATTTTCCTGATTGGTGACGAAGTGGGGCGAGAGGAAGCCGCGGTCGAACTGCATCCCTTGGACGACGACGACCTCGGTTTCGGCGGTTTTGCCTTCCTCGATGGTGATGACGCCGTTGGTGGCGCCGACCTTTTTCATCGCCTCGCTGAGCTTCTTGCCGATCTCAGGGTTATTGTTGGCGGCAATGGTGGCGACTTCGGTGATTTCCTTTTCGTCCTTATCGTCGATCTTCTCGGCGAGGCGGTGGAGTTCCTCGACGACACACTCGACCCCTTTTTGGATGCCGCGGCTGATGGCCATGGGGTCGCCGCCCGCGGCGACGCGCTTCAGCCCCTCGCGGTAGATGTACTCCGCCAGCACCGTCGCCGTGGTCGTGCCGTCGCCGGCCACGCTGCTGGTCTTGCTGGCCGCTTCCTTCACCAGCTGGGCACCCATGTTCTCGTAAGGGTCTTCCAACTCGATGTCCTCGGCCACGGTCACGCCGTCCTTGGTGACATTCGGGCTCCCCCACCCTTTGTCGAGAATGGCGTTACGGCCTCGAGGTCCCAGGGTCGAACGGACGGCCCGGGCCAGCTTGCTGACCCCGGCCAAGAGCTTTTGGCGGGCTTCGTCGCTGTATACCAGTTGTTTGGCCCCCATCCAGCCATCTCCTTTCGTCGATCTCGATTTTCACCCCATTTCGGGGACTTCCTCAGTCAACGAGTCGTCCGGCCCGTCGGGCGGTTTGCTATGCGCGTGATGCTGAACGCCGCAATGCAGAAGCAAGGCTTGTGCCGCGCCGCAGCCTCGGCGCAATGCGATTGCACCACGATAGTTGCGCTATCGCGCACCGCAGCCTCCGTTCATCGCGCCTGCCAGAATGGCAGACCGGCCGCCCTCGGCGCGGCCAAAAATGTCACCAGCGCCGCTTTCCTCCGCCGAGCCACGCCGGCTATGATGGAAGCAAACCCAACCGGCCACATGGCGACACGGCCCGCCCCCCGTAGCCACGCCGGACCACCCGACGCTGCCAAGGGAAACCGACACGACCGAGATTACCCATGATGCAGCGCCTCAGAACTTGGATCGCCTTATTTGCCGTCCTTGTCTTTTCCCTTCCGGCTTCCGCCGTCATCACGCGGCTGACCCCGCTGAAGGAGGTCATCGCCTCGGAACAGCTCATCTTCGTGAGCAAGGTCGAACGCCTCGACCCTGAGAAGCCGGCCGCGGTGCTGGTCGTCGGTGAGCCGCTGAAAGGGCAGGCGCCCTTTACCCGCCTGCCGATCAACCTCACCGGCGATAGCGAGGCGCAGAAGGAGAAGCACACCCCACAACTCCTGAAACGCCTGGCGGTCGATCTCCCGGTGCTGCTCTTCGCCAGTCAGCGAGGGAAACGGTGGACGGCGTTCGGCTATACCAACGGGACGTGGTTCCAACTGATCGGCCACGTCGGCGACGATCAGACGGTGCGTTGGGCCTTCACCCATTGCGAGCCGTACCTGCGACGGACGTTCAAGGGAACGACCGCCGAGTTGCGGCAAGTGGTGATCGACGCTCTGAAGGGGACCAAGGCCCCGCCAGAGCCTGACCCAAAGGAACCTCCGGGTCTTGGCCCGGAGGTGCCGATGAAAAGCGGGGCGGCGCCAGGGCGCGGGCCGTTGCTGGCCGTCATCCCCACGTTCGTCCTGGTGGGCCCTTTGGCCCTGCTGGCGGCATTGTTTCCGGCGATTTTCGGCGGACTGGCATTGGTGCTGAAACGCTGGATGGTGCTGCTGACGGTCGCCAGCATCAACAGCACGTTGTTTTTTGCCCACAGCTGGTTTTACGCTTCTCTACGGGAAACATGGCTGGGTCCGGCCTGGGTGCTGTGGTTGCTGATGTCTGGTGTAGCCTTGCTCGGCCTGGGTTGGTCGTTACGCCGCTATGGGAAGGCCAGCCGCGGCGGGGCCGAGTGGGCGGATCGGCCCCGCCGCGCCGAACACGTCCTGTTGGCCCTGGTCAGCCTGGCCGGTCTGGCGACCGTTCTCAGCAACCTGATTGGCGGCGTCCTCTTCGAGCCGCCGTGGAAGGAACTGTTAGTGATCTGGGTCGTGGCGTGGGCAGGCTTGGCTTGGCTCCTGATCGGTCGCTTCACTACCGCCCGCGTCGTCCGCAGCCTTCCGAGCGAGAGTGTCATGCTGGCCGCCCTGTTGTGCGCCTGCACCGGCGTGGCGGCCTCGGTCGTGCCGCGCGGGCAGGTCACGATCGCCGGTCTCCAGGTGCGGATGGTGTGGGCGTTCGAGCCATCGGATAAGGGTGCCTTTGTCTCGTCGCCGCTGGTGGTGGGAGACCGCGTTTACGCCGCGGCGGCACATAGCCGCGGCTTTTCGTCCTGGGGCGTCCTTTACTGTCTGGATCGAGCCAGCGGCAAACTTCTTTGGACCTTCAGCGACGACGAGGGCTTAAAACCCGTCTTCTCGACGCCGTGCGTGGCGGATGGCCGACTCTTCATCGGCGAAGGTTTTCACCAGGACAAGGAATGCAAGCTCTATTGCCTCAACGCGGAAACCGGGGCAAAGCTCTGGGAGTTCACCACCGCCAGCCATACCGAGTCCAGCCCATGCGTGGTTGAGGGAAAAGTCTATGTCGGGGCGGGGGATGACGGAATCCTGTGCCTCGAGGCCGCCACCGGCCGCAAGATCTGGCACTTCCAACAGCGGCATGTCGATGCTGGACCCGTGGTCGTGGACGGTCGGCTGTTCGCCGGCAGCGGCGTCGGTGACGTGTACAACACCACCGAGGTGTTTTGCCTGGACGCGACCACCGGCCAGCCCCGGTGGCGGCTGCCGGTTGACCTGTCGGCTTTCGGCGCCGCGGCGGTCAAAGGATCACACGTCTATTTCGGCTTGGGAAATGGGGATTTCCTGAAGAGTGCCGATCAACCGGCCGGGGCGGTCCTCTGTGTTGAGGCGTTGACCGGCCGACGGCTGTGGCGCTATGACCTGCCCGATGGAGTGCACGTTCGCCCCGCCGTCGACGAGGAGTGCGTCTACGTCGGCTGCCGCGACGGCCACGGCTACGCGCTGGACCGGCGGGATGGCCGAGTCCGCTGGAAGCAGGCGCTGGGCAGCCCGATCGTCGCCTCACCTGCGCTGTCCGCCGGCCGGCTGTACCTGGCGGCAAGCGGTGGCCGACTGGCGTGCCTCCACGCCGCCGACGGCACCGTCCTGTGGGAATTCGACCTCGGCCGCCTGGGCCCGCGCAAACCCCAGCTCCTCGCCACGCCCGCGGCCCTCGACGGTTCGTCCGGCCCACAAATCTTCCTCGGCACCGGGCAGAGCGATTTGCTGGGCTCGGCGGCCGTCCTCTATTGTCTGCAACCGGACAGCAAGTGAGCCGAAGCGGCCTGGGTTTGGCACACCGTCGCGGCTGGATCAACCCTTGGCCACGCGAACCTGGGCGTAACGGAGGATTCGGCCATGCCACAGGTAGCCGCGGCGGACCTCCTCGACGACTTCGCCTTCCGGCCGGCCGGTGTCGGCGACTAGCTCCAGGACTTCCATGAACTCCGGGTCGAACGGCCTGCCGACGGCGGGAATCGGCTCCAGCCCGTGCGCAGGGTCTCCGCGTTCTGCTCCTGCTGCGCCCGCATCGCCTAGGTCAGGAGATTAACCTCGTGCCGCAGGGCTGTCATCTGCCCCAGAAGCGTGAACAGGTCGATCGGCTCATCCGGCCCTCCTGCCGGCATCGGTTCTCGGCCGGCTTGTTCCAGCCTTTCCAACCAA
>JANWYO010000266.1 GCA_025055215.1 Gemmataceae bacterium | reverse complement strand
TGGGGGGGTGGGGGGGGGGGGGGGGGCGGGGGGTGGGGGCGGGTGGGTGGGCGGGGGCGGGGGGGCCGGCGCCCCACCCCGCCGCCAACCGATCGCCGGCCGAAGTATAAATCGAAGCGCCGTTCCCGAAAAAGGCCACTTCCCCGGCCGGGTGTCGCTCTGGATTTCGGCGGGTCGAGGGTACAGCGGCGGAGAGAGTTTGGCCGGTTCGCGCTCGCGCAACGGGGTGAGACGCGCGGAGCACACCGGGAGCGGTCACGAGTCATCGTTTAGCGCTCGCTGCGTGTCGAGCGAACGCGAACCGATCAGTCATGGGCGCGAAACGAAAGATCGGCTGGGGGCAAAAACGGGCCGGGGAGCGCGCCGCCCGGCCCCGAACGATAGGTGCCCCCTCCCCTGTCGCACAGCTACACTGACACCAGCATCTTCTGGCCCTGGAGCCACCTCATGGACCTGCACATCCGCGAACTCACCGCCCCTGACCTGCATCGCGGCTTTCTCGAAGCCCTCGCCGCCCTTACCGAGGTCGCCCTGACGCCGCAGGAGGCCATCCCCATCCTCCAGCATCGCCTCCGCGCCGGCGTCCGCACCTTCATCGCCGTGCATTGCGACCGCGTCGTCGGTACCGCGTCGCTTTTCATCGAGCCGAAGTTTATCCATCGCGGCGGCAAGGTCGGACACATCGAGGACGTCGCCGTCCACCGCGATTTCCAACGCCGCGGCATCGGCACCGCCCTCGTCCAGCACGCCACGGAGGAAGCTCGCAAGCTCGGTTGCTACAAAGTGATCCTCTACTGTTTCGACCACCTGGTCCCCTTCTATGCCCGTCTGGGCTATCGGCCGTATAATGCCGGCCTGCGGCTCGACCTGGGCTGATGCTCGCACTCCGGCGTTGGGAGAGGGGACCATTTGGCGGGAGTCTCGATGGAGATCGCCATCCTCAGCGACACGCATGGTCGTTATGCCACCGTGGAAAAGGCCCTTGCCCTGCTCCAGACCCGCAAGGTGCATGTCGTGCTCCACTGCGGCGATATCGACGACGCGGAGACGGTCTGGCTGTTCCAGGGCTTCACGACCCACTTCGTCTTCGGCAACTGCGATACCGAGCGCCTCAGCCTCCGGCAGGCCATCCACGGCATCGGCGAAACGCTGCACGAACCGTATGGCCAGCTAGAGCTGAGCGGCCGACGCATCGCCTGGGTCCACGGGGACGACGCCCGGCTCCTGCGCGAGTTGGAGACCTGTGGCCGATTCGATTATGTGTTTTACGGCCACACGCATCAGGCCGAACAGCATCGCCGCGGCCCGACGCTGGTGGCCAACCCCGGGGCGCTGCATCGGGCCAAAGTCAAGACGCTGGCCCTCCTCGACCTGGACGCGGGCCGGCTGGAGACGGTGGTGGTGGAGTGAGCCGCCGGTCGGTTCAACGGCCGCCCGGCGGCACGTATTTGGCCAGCCAGGCGAAGACCTCTTTGTGCCAGTATTCGCTGTTTTTCGGTTTCAGGACCCAGTGCCCTTCGTCGGGGAAGTTGACAAACCGTGACGGCACCCCCAGCCGTTGCAGCGTGGTGAACAGCTGGATCCCTTCCGCCACCGGCACGCGGAAGTCGAGGTCGTTGTGGATGATGAGCATGGGCGTCTTGAAGTTCTTGGCGAACTTATGCGGTGAGTGCTTCTCGTAGGAGTCGCGTTTGAGCCACGGCGGGCCGCCGTGCTCCCATTCATCAAACCACAGTTCGTCGGTGAGGGCGTACATGCTATCAAAGTTGTAGACGCCGCAATGGGTGATGAGGGTCTTGAACTTGGTGGTGTTCCCCTGGAAGAAATTCATCATGTAGCCGCCGAACGAGGCCCCGGCAGCTCCCAGGCGCTCCGGATCGACGTAGGGGAGTTTTTCGAGGTAAGCGACCCCCGCCATCAGGTCTTCAAAGCACTTGCCGCCCCAGTCGCCGCTGATCTCGTCTACGTACTTTTGGCCAAAGCCGGTGCTGCCGCGGGGATTGGGCAGGGCCACGATGTAACCTTGAGCGGCCCATAATTCAGCGTTCCACCGATAGGACCAGCCATCTTCCCAGGCCCCCTGCGGTCCGCCATGCACCAGGTAGGCCACGGGCCATTTCTTGGCCGGATCAAACCCGGGCGGTTTCAGGATCCACATCTGCATCGGCGTGCCGCCGGCGCCGGGAACAGTGACGCTTTCGGGCCGAGGCAGGTCGAGCTGTGCCAGCAAGGCGTCGTTCGCATGGCTCAGCTGCGTCGGCGCTGACGGCGCCCCCAGCCGATAGACGAACACCTCCGCCGGGCGGTCCATCGCGCTTTCCACAAAGGCCAGCCGCGTGCCGTCGCGGCTGATCGATAGTCCCTGCATCTGCCGGCCGGCGAGTGTCTTGCGGCATTGGCCGTTGGTGGTGTCGGTTTGGAAGATCACCGTGGCGGCATGTTCTTCGGCCAGGAAATAGATGGTGCGGTTATCGGCCCCCCAGACGAAGGAGTCAACGGAGCGGTCGAGCGACGCCGTCACGCTCCGTGGCTCGCCGCGCCAGGCGCCGCTGGGGTCGGTGGGCACGACCATGATTTCCCAGCGGTCGGCCTCAAAGCCGGCCCGCCGCTGGGCTCGGTAGGCCAGTTGGGCGCCGTCCGGGGAAAAGCGCGGCGCCCCGTCGGCCGCCGGGTTGGCCCGCGTCAGCGTCTCCACGGCGCCGCCGGTGATTGGCACGCGACACAGATCATAATTCGTGCTCCAGGCTTCGTCTTTCTCCGGCACGGCCGTGAAGACGAGATAGCGGCTGTCGGGGCTGAAGGTGAAATCATCGCCGACCGAGAAGGTGCTCGAGGTGGGGTAGGCGTCGCGATCGCCCGGGGTGACATCGCGGGGCTCGGCCGGGTTGGCCGAGCCCCGCCCCGGCACCGGCATGACAAACAGGTGTTGCCGCTTGTCGCCGACGTACTCGTCCCAATGTCGGAAGAAGAGCTTGGTGAAGACCTTGGCCTTCACCGGATTGCTGTCGATCTCCTCCTTTTTTTTCTTGTTGGCGGCGTTGCTCTCGGCGTAGGGCCGGTGGGAGAACTCGGGCCAGACCGCGGAGACGAACGCGATCCAGCGACCATCCGGCGACCAGATGCCATTGCTCGCCTCGGTGGCGATGTTGGTCACTTGGCGGGCCTCGCCGCCGTCGATGTCGATGATCCACAGCTGGTTGTCGCCGGAGCGGTTCGACTCGAAGAGGATCGAGCGCCCATCGGGGCTCCAGCGGGGATGGCGGTCTTTCTTCGTGGTGTTGGTCAGCTGCCGTGGTTCGCCACCATCGGTGGGCACCAGCCAGATGCACGACGACATGCTGTTGCCCGCCAGGTCGACGGTGGTGACGACGTAAGCGACCCAGCGGCCATCCGGACTGAGTTGCGGGTCGGAGAGGCGCTGGAAGCGGAACAGGTCGTCGAGGGTCATGGGCCGTTTGCCGGCCGCCTCCACCACGGCGCAGCTGGCGGCCAGAAATACTCCGGTCAACAGCAGCACGGTCAGTTTCATGGCGTGGTCCCTGAACGATAGCGGAGCAGATCGGATGGGGCGGCGAACCTGTGGCGGACTGCCGGGGCCGTGGCCGCCTGCGGCGGGCGGGCCGCAGCCCCGGCAGGGCCGCGGCCCGACTCAGGCGATGATGTCCCAGATCGGCTCGCCGTAGTCGATCTCCAGACGTTTCCGTCCCGGAATTTCCAAACGACGCGGGTCGAGGCCCAGCAGGTGCAGGACCGTCGCGTGGATGTCAGTGACATAATGGCGATGTTCGACGGCATGGAAGCCGATCTCATCGGTGGCCCCGTGGACCACCCCCGGCTTGATGCCGCCGCCCGCCAGCCAGGCGCAGAAGCCTTGGGGGTGGTGATCGCGGCCGGTCCCCTGGGCGCCGGGCGAGCGACCGAACTCCGTGCCCCAGACGACCAGCGTGTCCTCCAACATGCCGCGCTGTTTCAGATCGCGGAGGAGTCCAGCCACCGGCTTGTCCACCTGGGCCGACAGGTTGCCGTGGTTCTGGGCGATGTTCGAGTGGGCATCCCAAGCACCGCCGCCCCCGCCGCCGTGGAAAATCTGCACGAAGCGGACCCCCCGTTCGACGAGCCGCCGGGCCACCAGGCAGAGTCGGCCGAAGGCGCGCGTCGTCGGTTGGTCGATGCCGTAGAGCTTCAACGTGGCAGGCGACTCCTTTTCCAGTTGGAGCGTCTCGGGGACCGACGTCTGCATCCGGAACGCCAACTCGTACGACTTGATGCGGGCGCGCAGGACCGGATCGTCGGGGTAGTCGATGCCGGCCAGGCGGTTGAGTCGGCCTAGGAGGCTGAATTCGGCCTCCTGGTCGTCGCGGGTCTTGCCGCCCGCCGGGGAGACGAACGGCAGCGGGTCTTTGCCGTCGATGTTGAGGCGGACGCCAGCGTATTCCGGGCCGAGGTAAGCGGCGCCGTAGGTCCATTCGCCACCGCAACAATCGCCGGTGGGCGTGCCGAGGACGACGTATTCGGGGAGGTTCTGGTTGAGCGTCCCCAGGCCGTAACAGGCCCACGCGCCGATGGTTGGGAACGGCCCCTCGCGGACGTGTCGGCCGGTGTGCCATTGGAGCTGGGCGCCGTGGTCGTTGTCGGTGGTCCACAAGGAGCGGACGACGGCGATGTCGTCGGCACAGGCGCCGACGTGCTGCCACCAGTCGCCAACCGCCAAGCCGGATTGCCCATGCCGGCGGACGGGGGTGTTGAGACCCATCAGGACTTTGCGGCCGCCGTGGTTGGGGTTGGGGGCGATGACGTTTTTCAACTTGTCGGGATGGAGGACGTCTTTGTAAGGGGTGTCGTCGATGGTCTTGCCGGCGTATTTGTTCAGCTCCGGCTTGGGATCGAAACTTTCCACGTGGCTGACGCCGCCGCAGAAGAACAGCCAGATGACGGCGCGGGCTTTAGGAGTGAAGTGCGGTTGGCCGTCGGGCTCGGGGCTGGCCGGTTCCCCGCGGGCGATGCCATCGCGGAAGAGCATGGCCCCCAGGGCCAAGCCGGTGAAGCCCATGCCGGTGTCGGCCAGGAAGGTGCGTCGGGTGATGCCACGGCAGGGTGAACAGGAGGGACGCATAGACGGCTCCTTTGCCACGCTTCGGAACAATGGGCGAGGCCGTGTCGTCGCGGCGGTGCCGCCGCGGCACCGCCGGCGGTCAGCGGATCGTCACAAAATCGTGATGGTTCAGCAACACGTGCACCAGGCTTTCGCGGGCCCGGGCGGCCGCCTCGCCCGGGGTCCGGGCCGTGGAGGCCACCCGTTGCGGGGCCTCCAGAAAGGCCACGCATTCCGCCAACTCGGCGTCGGTGGGCGGCCGCGAGAGCACTTGCTCGAAGGCAGCCCGGACAAACGCCACAGGCTCGGTGCCGACTCGGGCGCTGAGCCGTTGCGCCAACCCCCGCGACAGTCGCACCGTCAGTTCGCTATTGGCCAGCGCCAGGGCCTGTTGCGGCAGGACGCTCTCTTTGCGCTGGTACGACTCGGTGACGGAGGCGCAGTCGAAAATCTTAAGAAACTCCATCTGTTTTTCCTGGGCGTGGCGGAAGTACAGGCTCCGCCGCGGCACCGTCAGGCCGAGATTATGGTCGATGTCGGGGCCGCCGAGTTTCGGATCGAGTTCACCGCCAACGAACAGCAGCGCGTCGCGCACCGCCTCGGCTTCCAGACGGCGCGGTGGCATCCGCCACAGATACCGATTGTCCCGGTCGATCGCGGCATTGGCCGGGTCGGGCGTGGAGGCTTGCCGATAGGTGCTGCTGGTCACGATCAGCCGGTGCATCGCCTTCATGCTCCAGCCCTGGTCCATGAACTCGGCCGCCAACCAGTCGAGCAAGGCGGGATGCGAGGGTGGTCGCCCATTGCGGCCGAAGTCGAAAACCGTGGGCACGATTGCCTGGCCGAAATGCCGGAGCCAGATGTGGTTCATCGCGACCCGAGCGGTGAGCGGATGGCTCCGGTCGGCGAGCCAGCGGGCAAAGGCGAGCCGTCGGCCGGTGCTGGTGGCGGGGTAGGTATTGAGCGACCGCGGCTTGTAGTTGGTGGCTGGCGGGCGAGCCCACTCCGCCTCGGCCTGGGCCAAGGCCTTCTGGAGGTCGGCGATTTTCGCGGCCGCTTTGCCTCCGGATGCCGGCAACAGGCCGCGCTCCGCCGCCCACAAGTTGCGCCGCGCCTCAGCCACGGCCTGCCGCAGCTGGGCCGCTCGCGCCTCCTTGGCCGCCTCCTTCCAATCATCCGAATCCTTCCGCCCCTGGTCTTCCAGCGACTCGACCCGTAAGACCTTGAGCAAGGTCTCCAGCCGCCCCTCGGCGATGGTCACGTCTTGTTCCGCCAGCGAGATCGCATCCAACGCCCGGCGCACAACCGCCGGTGCTGCCCAGGTGCCGGCCACCGTTCCGGCGGCGGCCGCCGCCGCTCGCCGCCGGGCAACCGTCACCGCCTGCCGCGCCTGCTCGACCCCGTTCCGCTCGGCGGCTATCGTCTCTTCGATGACGAACGGCCGTTTGTCCGGCGTCACCGCCCAGCGCGGCAGTGCGATCGGCGCGATCGTCGGGAACTTGCCGCCCAGAGTCCGCGGCACCCCCGGCGGAATCGGCGCCGATTTGTCCGGCGTGCGGTCGTCGCCCCGAATCAACAGGTAGGTCGGCACTTCCGGCTGGGCGTCAAAAGCACGCACCAGGCCATCCTTGGTCACGTCCGGCTGCCCGGGCAGCCGGTCGATGCGGACGTGGTGAGGCTCGAAGATGGCCCGCACCTGGTAATACTCGTGCTGCGTGATCGGATCGTAGAAATGGTCGTGGCAACGGGCGCAGCCCAGAGTGATTCCCACAAACGCCTGGGCCGTGTGCTCCACGGTGTCTTGGAGCCATTTTTCCCGGCTGTACCGTTTGAAATTGCGCACCAGGTAGCCAGTAGCGCGAAGGGTGTCGGGGTCCTCCGGGGCCAATTCATCGCCGGCGAGCATTTCCAGGATCATGCGATCGTAGCCTTTGTCCTGGTTCAGCGACTCGACGATCCAGTCCCGCCAGCGCCAGATGTGCGGTTGGCTGTCGCGGACCTCCGGGCCGAAGCCTGCCCAGTCGCTGTACCGCCAGACGTCCATCCAGTGTCGGCCCCAGCGTTCCCCGTAGTGCGGGCTTTGCAGAAGGCGCTCGACCACTTTTTCGTAGGCATCGGCGGAGGAATCGTTGAGGAAGGCGTGCAGTTCCTCCGGCGTCGGGGGGAGACCGATCAGGTCGAGATAAACGCGCCGCAGCAGCACCGCCTTGGGAGCCTCGGGGCGCGGTTGCAGCCCGCGGCTTTCGTGCTCCGCGGCGATGAAGGCATCGATGGGATTCCGCACCCAGCCGCGGCGGTGCACGGCCGGCACCACCGGCCGTTGCACCGGCTCAAACGGCCGCCATGCGTACGCCGAGCGCGACTTGGCAAACTCAGCCAGCGTCTTGCGAGCGGCGGCCACGGCAGCGGCGTTCGGCACGTCGTCTGCATCACCAGGGAAATGACCCGTCACCATCTCCATCAGGTTCGGCACGCCATCGCCGTCGCTGTCCTCGTCGGCAACAGCATCGAGCAGGCGCGTCAGCTCGCCGGTGGAACCCGCCCGCAGCGCCTCGGCCCGCAGCGCCGCCAGCCGGGCACCGAACGGATTGTGCCGTTCCTGGAGTGGAATCCCTTCGCGCGTGCCGTCCGGACGGTGGCAGGTACGGCAATCATTGAGCCGTTTGTCGAGAAAAGAGCCGAGATAGCCCACGAGAGCGGCCTTGTGCGCGGGCCGAGCCTCGGCCGACACGGCCACCACCAATGTTCCCAGGACTGCCCCCACAGGAGCCCATCGTTTGCAGCTCTGCGACATTCCGAGATCTCCGGTGTGGTCCGGGACAACAGGCGGGCCGCCGACCTCGGGTCGGCGGTGAGCGGGCAGCGTCAGGTTGGGCTTCTAACCGACGATATCGTAGCTGACCCGACGGCGGCTGTCACGCAAAATCTGCCTGGGTTCATGGGTTCCGCAGTTCCGCGAGCTTCGCTGGGGTTTGAACGTTCCCGTCGGGTGAGCGAGGCGGGGGGTGGGGCGGTGGATTTCGAACGGGCCCGGATGTAAAGAGCAAGGATGCAGCAGCGGAGACTGATTGGTCGGCTCGCGCGAGGGTGGGAGACGTGTGCAGGGCACGCAGGAAGCGCGAAACGATCGATCGTTCGCACAACTTGGGAGCCGCGGGGAGGGGTGAAAAACCACTGCCCGAAGACGCCCCCGGCTGATTGGTGCGCTGGGTGCCGCGTTTTGCCCTTGACCCGCGGGCGTGGTTGGCTATGGTCCGCCATCCGGTGATTTAACGGGGGACAACGGCTCATCCACCGGTCCAACGGGAGGCGTCCCATGCGCAGGACGTGGTGCGCAATACCTGCCCTGGGAATCATGCTGCTCGGCTCGCTGGGGTGTCAGCATCGTTACTCCCGGCCGCCGATCGAGGCACCGAAACTCCACGAAGAATACACCGTACCGCCGCCGGAAGACGGGCGCTACAGCAGGCCGATGGAGTATCCCAAGGAGGTGCTCAACCAAGGGCTGAGCAAGCCGACCGAATCGTCGCTGCCGACTCCGCCGATGAAGGCCCCCTCGCGATTCGGGGCCGGTCCGGGGATGCCCAGCGGCCGCGGCTTCTGACGGACTCTGTTTTCTCGATCGGTCTTCACTCCGGGACAACTCCAAAGCGCTTGATCAGGGCTTGGAGTGTCGTGACCATCGCTGCATCCTCGGGGCCTACGGGCCCGGCGGGACGCAGGCCGCTCCAGCCCAATTCCGCCGACCAGCCGGCATGCGCTGCCGACCGGTTGAACTGCTCGCGCAGCCGTTGACCCCAGACGAACCCGTAGCGGTCGCGGAAGGTCAGCCACAGTCGATTGAATGGGTCGGAAGGCAGGCGTCGCCACAGCGACGGCAGCCACGCGACCCAGGGGACGACGACGAGGCAGGCATTGGTCGCCGCGCCGCCCCTTGGGACGGCGACCGAGCCAAGACCGAAGCGATCCGCAAATTCCAGCAGGCACCCCAAACCGAGCAGGCCAGCGGCCCACCCGAAACGGGTGGGAAGATAGTTACCCACGCCGACCAGGACGGTGGCGACCAGAAAACATGTCGGCAGACCGGGCTTGGGCCCTTCGTCGCCGGTGGGAAGACTTTCGAGCAGCGGCAGGAGCAGCACCGCCAGCAGGCCGACCACCACGAAATTCCAGGCGGCCACACCTGGCCGCCTGGCCCCGAGCACGGCCACAGCCGCAGCACCGACCAGGCACCACGCCCCATACCGTCCGCCCGGCGATGACCAACCGACGGCCTCGCACGTCAAGACCAGTGCCCAGGCGGCCCATGCGATGCCCGCCCACGTCAAGGCGTGTGACAGGCTCGTGGCCCTGAGGGCCAACCAAGCTCGTGCCAGAGGCACCGCACCCAGGTAGAGCAGGAAGACCATCACGCAAAGCACGTCGGCGTCAACTCCGCCGGTGCCGTCAGCTCGGCGTCGGCAGGACGGCGATGTGCGGCAGGTGCCGATACTCGTCGTTGTAGTCGAGTCCGTAGCCGACCACGAAGCGGTCGGGAATTTCGAAGCCGCAGTAATGGGGTTCCAGCGGGATTGACTGGCGACCGAGCTTGCGGAGCAGCACAGCGATTCGCAGGGAGATCGGTTCGAGGGTTTCCAGGTGGCGGATCAAGTGGCTGAGGGTCTGTCCGGTATCGAGGATGTCGTCCAGCAACAAGACGTGCCGGCCACGGAGGTCAGGCACCAGATCGGCTTGGATGCGCAACGCTCCAGGAGTCGTTGTCGCCCCGCGGTAGCTCGACGCCTGAATCAGGGCAATCCGCAGCGGCAGGTCGAGGCGGCGCACCAGGTCGGCGAGGAAAATCAAGCTCCCCGTGAGCACGCCGACAATGGTGATCGGCTGCGCGGCGTAGTCGTGTTGAATCTGCCGCCCCAATTCGTCGATGCGGCGTTGGATCCGGTCGGCAGGAATGAGCACTTCCATAACGCCCTCAGAAGCCAGGTGTCGCGGCCTGCCGCTCAGTTACCGAAGATCTCCTCCAAGGCCCGCCGCATGACGCCCGGGTCGGGATCGATCCCGGTCCAGTAGCGGATGCCGAGCACGCCCTGGTTCACCAACATTCCCAGGCCGTCGATGACCCGGCAACCGCGCGCCGCGGCGTCGCGGATGAGCCGGGTTCGCGGTGGATTGGGGATGACGTCGGCGACGATCATGTGGGGTGACAGGGTCGTGACATCCAGCGGCAGGCGGGCATCGACGTCGGGAAACAGGCCGATCGAGGTGGCATTGATGACCACGTCAGTTTCCGGAGGCACGCGGTAGTCGCCGTGCCAGAGGGCGAAGTCGCTGGGAACATGGAGCTTGCCGGCCAGCAGTTCGACCAGCTCGCGCCCGCGGGCTTCCGAGCGATTGACGATGGTAAGGTGGCGGACCCCCGCCAGGGCCAATTCGACGCCGATGGCCCGCGCGGCGCCACCGGCGCCGAAGATCACCACCCGCTTGCCGGCCGGGTCGGTCAACGTCCGCAGCGCCTGGACGAACCCTTTGCCATCGGTGTTTTCGCCGATCAGTTCCCGGCCACGGCGAACGACGCAGTTGACGGCTCCCATTAAGGCTGCCGACTCCCCGAGGCCATCGAGATAGGGGATGACGGCCACTTTATGCGGAATCGTGCAATTGAAGCCAGCGAATCCCATGGCCCGAGCGCCGCGGACGGCGTCGCCCAAGTCGGCGGCATCGACCTCGATCGTCAAGTAGCGCCAGGCCAGGCCGTGCTGGCGATAGGCAGCCTCGACCATCGCCTGGGTGGGGTTTTCCGCCACCGGTTTGCCGAAGCAGGCAGTCAGTTCCTGTTTGAAGTTCCAGGGCTGTTTCATGGGAGCCCTTCCCGCCCTGACGTTGGCTCGGCCCATGCTGGCCAGCCGACCCTGAAGTTCCGCTTAGGTGTTCCGTTGTTCTACGGCTTGCCGGGAGCGCAGCCAGGCGAGATTTCGGCGAGCCGGCTCGTAATGTGGATCGAGGCGCAGGACCTCGAGGACGGCCTGCTCGGCTGCCTGCCAATCCTGTCCCTCTTGGCACAGGAGTCGGGCATGGGCGATGCGCAGCCAGAGGGAATCGGGGGCATTGGCGAGCGCCGCCGCCAAGAGGGCGCGGGCCGAATCGAATTCGTTCCGGGCCAGGTGGAAGCGACTGCGGAGCAACGTGGCCGCCACCCCGCCCAACGGCTGCCACTCGAGCCGAGCGGCAGCCGTCAGTAACTCCGCCGCTCGCTGCTGCGCCAGCCACAGGTCGGCCAAGGCCATCCAGGCGTCGAGGTAGTTCACCCGCTGTTCCACCAGTTCCCGCCACAGGGCCTCAGCCTCTGCGAACCGGCCCTGCTTGCGATAGACCAGGCCGAGGTGGAACATGGCCTGTTCGCGGTGCAGGCGCGGGTCTAGACCGTCGCGCCAAGGTCCGGCAGGCCCGCGCCATGCCGTCACCAACGCCAGTTCGGCGCCGGCCAGGTCTCCCAACTCGTTGCGCAGGATGCCCTCCTGGACGATCAATTCCGTCTCATCGGGGAAAGAGCGCCGCCCGGCGACGCACACGCCCAGCGCCTCCTCCCGCCTCCCCAGCTGCCGCAAGGCCATCACTTGCAGGCAATGCAGCTCCCGAAGCAACCGATCACTGCGAGGCCACAGCGCGAGGCTGCGCTGGAAGTAAGGCAGCGCTTCGGCCGGCTGCTTGAGGCCCAGGTGCGTCCGGCCCAGGTTGTAGAGCGTGAACGGGTCATTGGGTTGCTCGGCGTCCTGGAGGCGGAGCAGGCGCAGGTTGCGCTCCATCTTCTGCTGGAGTCGTTCCGCATCTTCGTAACCGGTGTGTTCGATCACCACGTCGGTCAGCCGTTCCTGCCCGCCGCTCCGAAGAATGGCCGGCGTGATCTGTTCGTGGATGCGGTATTGCCAACGGATGGCGGAGTGGTTGCGGAACAGGCGGGTGTGCGTCAGCAGCGGGCCGGGGTTGGTGTCCGGGCGGATCGGGCCGCGGCAATACATCACATAGCCAACGTTCTCGTCGGCCAGGCTGGCGAACAGCCGGCGGAGACGCTGCTGGTTGTCGGGGTCGAGGCGATCGTCGGCATCGAGCCAGAAGATCCACTCACCGGTGGCGTGCCGCAGGGACTCGTTGCGGGCGGCGGCGAAATCGTCCCGCCAGGCGAAGTCGATCACCCGCGCCCCACGTCTGGCGGCAACGTCGCGCGTTCGGTCCTTGGAGCCGGTGTCCACGACGATGATTTCATCGACCAGCGACGCCACGCTGTCGAGGCAAAGAGGCAGGTCCGCCTCCTCGTCGCGGACGATCATGGTGAGCGAGACGCGCATGGCTACACCGCTTGGCGGCGGGCTTTCAGCTGCAAGACGGCCTGAAGACGTTGCCGCGCTTCAAGGTGATTGGGGGCCAAGCCGAGGACATCGCGTAGGGCCTGCTCGGCCGCATCAAGGTCGCGCCCCTCCTGGCAAAGGACGCGGCTCAGGAGCACGCGAGGCCCGACGGCCGAGGGGGCCTGGGCGATGGCGGCCTGGGCCGTGGCCCGGGCCGCCGCCAGGTCGCCTTGCGCCAGCTGGCACAGCCCGCGAATGGTCGCCGCCTCGATGGTGCCCCCGGCCCGGCGCTCCAGTTCCACGCAGACACGCTCCACGTCTGCCAACCGACCCTGCCGCAAAAATATCTCCGCCAGACCGCACCAGGGTGAGCGGTACGTCGGCTGCTGGGCCACCGCTGCCCGAAATTGCGCCTCGGCTTCCGCGTAGCGCCCCTGCTCGGCGTACAGCCAGCCGAGTACGTCCCGGGCCTTGTAACCATGCAATCCGGCATCCACGCCGGTGAATGAATGCTGCGGCGGCAGCTGGAGCAGATAGACAAGACATTGCTCCGCCCCGGCCCAGTCTCCCAGCGCTTGGCGGGCCAACGCCTCTTGAAACAGCAGCTCCACGTCGTGGGGATAGCGTTGCCGACCGGCCAGACACATCTGCAACGCTTGCTGCGGCTGCCCTAGCTCGTGATAACCCTGGGCCAGCAAGACGTACAACTTCCGCTCGATCGAGCTTCCCGGTTGGCGGTTCTCCAGCTCCAGGCTGCGAAGCCAGCAGGGGACCGCCTGATCGATGCGGCCCAGGAGCTGGAAGCTCAGACCGAGGTTGAAAAGAGTGAAGGGATGGTTTGGCCGCTCCTGGTTCTCTAACACCAGCAGTCGATGGTTGCGCTCGATTTTGCGACGGTGGGCCACGGGATCCTGGTAGCTGTGGTGGCGGATGACAATGTCTGTCCACTGCACCTGACCACCCAGGGCCATGATTGATGGCAGGATCTGTTCGTGGACTCGGAATTCCCAGCGAATCAGCGGATGGTTGCGAAAGAGCCGCAGATGGCTGAAATACATCGCTTCGCCGGTCTTGGCGTCGGCCAAACACCAGCACCGCATCATGTAGCCAAGATTGACGTCCTGCAGACCGGCGAAGAGGGCGCGCAACTTGGCCCGATTCTCGAGGTCGAGCCGGTCGTCGGCATCGAGCCAGAAGACCCAATCCCCCGTGACATGCTTCAGCCCTTCGTTGCGGGCGGCGGCGAAGTGGTCGATCCACGGAAAATCGTAAACCCGTGCCCCAAATCGGGCCGCCACCTCCTTCGTCCGGTCGGTCGAACCAGTATCGACGATGACGATTTCATCGACGAGATCGGCCACTGACTCCAGGCAGGCCGGCAGATTGGCCTCCTCATTCTTGACAATCATGCTCAGCGACACGCGCATGGTCGGACATCCGTCGAGGGCCTACGCTTGGGAACCCAGTGGCTCGGTGGCAGTCATCGTACCCGGAACCGCTGGCCGACGCAGCCCACTCCACTCCGCCAGGGCCTCCGGCTGGGAGGGGTCGAGGGCGAGAACTTCTCGCAGCAATTGCTCAGCCTGGTCATACTGCCCCTGGCGCAGGCGGAGTCGGGCGAGCACGAGGCGCGGCTTGACCGCTTGCGGGACCGCTGCCAGGAGGGGCACGAGCAACGCCTCCGCAGCGGTCAGCTCGCCCCGCGTCAGGTGAGCCAGCGCCCGCAACAGTGCCGCTTCCACGCGGCCCATGCCGCTGCTCTCCAGCCGCTGGACGATTGCTTCCAGCACGTCGAATCGGCCGAGCTTGATGCTCAGTTCGCCCAGTCCCTGCCAGGCGGGAACGTAGTGCGGCTGCTCCTGGAGGGTGGCCCGCCAAAGGGCCTCGGCCTCGGCGTCGCGGTGCTGCTGCAAATAGAGCTGGGCCAATTCATGTCGGGCGCGATAGCCGCGGAGACCTTCGTTGCCGAACAGCGGCGGACCCGCCGGCGGGGTGCGAAGCAGGTGCCAGAACACCGCTTCCGCCTCGGTTGGCCGGCCCAATTCCCGGAGCACCACAGCGTATTGGAACAACAATTCATCGTCGTCGGGATAATGCCGCAGCCCTTCGGCCGCCGCGGCGAGTGCTTCGGCACGCTGGCCCAGTTGGTAGTGGCCCAGCGTCAGCAGGATGTACAGCTGTCGGGTCCGCAACTCCTGGTAGCGCCCCAAGGCAATGCCGCGGCAGCAATGCCGGACCGATTCCGCCGGCCGTCGAAGACACTGACACGTCACGGCCAAGTAGTAGAGCACGTCGAGGTCTTCCGGGTATTCCTCCACGTCCTGAAGCAGCAGACGGAGGTTGCGCTCCATCTTGGCCTCCTGCTCGGCCACGGCCTGGTAGCCCGCGTGGACGATGACGATGTCTGTGGGATAAACTCGGCCCCCCAGGGCGACCACGGACGCCGCCACCTGCTCGTGCACGCGATACTTCCAGCGCACCGCCGGGTGCCGGCGGAACAAGCGGGCATGGTCGAGCAGCACCGGCGCCGGGTTGGCAGCGTCGGGTGGACACCAGCATTTCATCATGTAGACGGCCAACTCGTCTTGCAGGCCACGGAACAGCGTCCGCAGCTTGTTCCGGTTGACCTCGTCGATCCGGTCGTCGGCGCCCATCCAGAAAATCCAGTCGCCGGTGGCGTGGCGCAGCGTCTCGTTGCGGGCGGCCGAGAAGTGGTCGCACCACGGGAAATCATACACCCGAGCCCCAAAGCGCTGGGCGATCTCCCGACTGCGGTCCGTCGAGCCGGTGTCGACGATGACGATTTCATCGACCAGGTCAGCCACGGCCGATAGACTCGCCGGCAGATGGTCTTCCTCGTCTTTGACGATCATCGACAGCGTGACCCGCATCGCGCGTCTCCTCCGGGTGCTCGTGGGCCGTGGGGAAAGCCGTTTCCTTCACCAGCAGACGTAGATACCTCCGGTGCTTGTGGATTGGAGTGGCGCGATCATCGACAGCAGGCGACGGGCGACCGCGTGGGTAGGGTCCAGCCGCGTCACTTCGCGCAGGTGCCATTCAGCAGCGGGGAAATCGATCCCCTCCTGGATAAGGACCTCCGCCAACATGACTCGGACGAGAAGCCATTGAGGCCGCTGCTTCACAATCTCCTCCAACTGTCGCCGAGCCAGGCCCAGCTCGCCGCGCGCCTGGTGGCAGCGCGCCCGCAGGACCGCGGCGGTGAGCTGTAGGTGCGGCTCGGACGGCGCTTGGCCTACCAATCGGTCCAGGTCCGCAAGACGACCCTGGGCCAGCAAAGTATCGGCCAGTCCCACCCAGGCATCGAGGTAATTCGGCTGCTCCGCCAGGGTTTGCCGCCAGAGCTGTTCGGCTTCGGCCCAGCGGCCTTGTTGCTGACAGAGCCGCGCCAACATTCCCCGCGCCAGGTAGCCGTCCAGGCCAGCGGTCTCATGCGTCGGCCGGTCGTGCCCCCCGCCGCCCCTGAGGAGGGTGCGGAGAGCGGCTTCGGCCCCGGTGAGGTCGCCGACGTCCTGGAGAAGACACGCTTGTTGATGCAGGAACTCACGGTGGCCGGCGGCCCCCGGCGGGGCGGCCCGGCAAAAGGCCAGCGCTTCACCTCGTCGTCCCAGCCAACGGTATTTTTCGATCAGGAGCGCGTAGAGCCGGGGCTCCAGCGGATTGCCCGGGGGCAACACCCGCAGGCTGCGGTGGTACCACTGGGCCGCGTCGGCCCACTGCCCCATCTGGTCCAACGTCAGGCCCAGGTTGTACAGCGTCCACGGGTCGTTCGGCCGCTCGGCGACGTCCAATTCCAGTAATCGCAGGTTCCGCTGCAAGCGTCGGCGGTAGTCATCGTGATCGACGTAGCCGGCATGGAAGATGGTGACGTCCGACCAGCGCACCTCGCCCCCAGCGCGCTGTACGGCCGGGACGATCTGCTCATGGACGCGGTACTCCCAACGGATGGCGGGGTGATTGCGAAACAGTCGGGCATGAGCGAGCAGGCCGGTGGCACCGGTTTCGGGGCTTACCGGGCAGACACACTGCATCATCCAGGCGACGTTTTCATCCCGCAGCTGACGGAACAGGCGCTGCAAGCGCCACCGATTGTCCTCATCGACGCGGTCGTCGGCATCCAGCCAGAAAATCCATTCGCCCGTGGCGTGCCGGAGGGCCTCGTTGCGGGCAACGGCGAAGCTGTCAGGCCAGGGAAAATCGATCACGCGAGCGCCCGCGGCCTCGGCTTGTTGCCGCGTCTCGTCGGTCGAACCGGTATCGACCACGATGATTTCATCGACCAATCCGGCCACACAGGCCAGGCAGGTCGGCAGCTGGTGCGCTTCGTTCTTCACGATCATCGTCAGCGAAACGCGCATGGTGGCACCACTTCCTCGACGCCTTGCTTACCAGCTGACGACCTGCGTCTGAGGCACGACGCCGGCGGGCCGCTGCTGCAACAAGGCAGCGAGCCGCTGGTGGGCCAGGGTGTAATTGGGTTGCAGAGCGAGCAGCGCGCGTTGGGCCTCGACCATGGCTTGCCAGTCGCGCCCCTCGCGCAGCAAAAGGGCGCTGTGGGCCATGCGCAGGATCAGCGAACGGGGCTCGCGAACGATGGCGGCTTCCAGCACGCGACGGGCCTCGGCCACATGACCTTGGCCTTCCAGGATCGCCGACCGAACCACCGCCGCCTCCGCCCAACGCTGCGGATCCGACTCCAGCTGCTGGCCGGCGGCCAGCAGCTCGTCCCATCGACCCTGGCTGACCCACAAGGCGGTCAACTCGGCCCACAGAGGGCCGAAATCCGGCCCCTCGGCGAGCGCGGCCCGCCATTGGGCCTCGGCCTCCGCCAGCCGCCCTTGGCTGCGGTACAGCACCGCGAGATTGTGCCGGGTCTTGCCTCGCAGCGCAGTGTCCACCCCGGCGCAGACCTGGGACCGAGCCGGCAGGCGCAAAATCGCCCAAAGACACTCCTCGGCCCCCACGACGTCCCCCGCCTCCATCCGCAACACGCCCTCGCGAAACAGCAGCTCCTCATCGTCCGGGTAGAGCGAACGGGCGTGTCGGCTGACGGCCAGCGCTTCCGCCACTTCCCCGAGTTGTTCGTGACATAGCACCAGCACGGCGCACAGCTTGCGGACCATCGGCTCATGGGGCGGCGCCAGGGCAAGGCCCTGCCGCAGATACGGGATCGCTTCGCGGTAACGCCCCAACACCTGGAGCGTCCAGCCGAGGTTGAAGAGGGTGAACGGATTGTTCGGGGCCTCAGCCAGGTCGAGCTGGAGCAACCGCAGATTCCGCTCATGCTTCCGACGGCTGTCGGCAGCCGTTTGATAGCCGACGTGGTGGATCACCACGTCGGACGATTGCACCGAGCCTCCCAGCCGCGCGATGGAAGGGAGGACCTGCTCATGCACCCGGTACTCAAAGCGGATCTCGGGATGGCTGCGGAAGAGGCGGATGTGGTGAACCACATCCGCCGCTCCAACCCCGGCATCGACCGCGCACCAGCAAGCCATCAGGTAAGCGACGTTGGCGTCCGGCAAATTCGCCCGCAGCTGGCGGAAGCGCTCGCGGTTGACGGAATCGAGGCGATCGTCGGCATCCATCCAGAAGATCCAATCCCCCGTGGCGTGACGCAAGCTCTCATTGCGGGCGGCGGCGAAACTGTCGCACCAAGCAAACTCCACGACCCGTGCCCCGTGCGCTGACGCGACCGCGCGCGTCTGGTCGGTCGAGCCGGTGTCCACGACAACGATTTCGTCCACTAGTCCGGACACCGACTGCAGGCATGCGGGAAGGCTTTTTTCCTCGTTTCTGACGATCATGCACAGTGAGACGCGCATAGATTCGCTTGGCCGGGCCAGGGCGGTGGTCATGGCCGGGCTTGCCGTTGCCGCAGTTGCCGGACGACGGCCAGGTTGTGCGGTACGTGCGGGTTGTGCGGTTCGACCGCTTGGATTTCCAGTAACAGCCGCTCGGCGGTGGCGAGGTCGGTCCCTTCTTCGACCAGCACGTGGCAGAGCACCAGCCGGGCGCCGGTCGCTCGCGGGTTCTGCCGGACGATAGGTTGCAGCAAGGCCCGGGCGCCGGCGAAATCGCGCTGGGCCAGGCAACGGCGGGCACGCAGGATCGCTGCTTCGATCGCCCGCCGCGGGTCGGCCTCCACCCGCGGTAGGAAGGAATCCAGCGCCCGCCAATCCTGGCGCGCCACCGCCAGGTCGGCCAAACCCACCCAGCCCTCGGTAAAATCCGGCCGTTCCTGCACGACCGCCCGCCAGTAGGTTTCGGCGTCGGCCAGGCGGCCCTGTTCCCGATAGATCACCGCCAGATTGTGCCGCGGCAGGTAGCTGCCAATTCCTTGGAGCAAGCCAAACGCATAAGCCGCTGCCGGGACTTCCAAGAGCCGACGGAAACACGCCTCGGCCCGAGCGAAGTCGCGCAGCTCGCGGCGCAACACCCCTTCGCGGAAAAGCAGCTCCGGGTCGTCGGGGTAGGCCCGACGACC
>JANWYO010000248.1 GCA_025055215.1 Gemmataceae bacterium | reverse complement strand
CCTGCAAGGCTGCGTAAAGCCGGGCGCGTGGGCCGAAAAAGGCCGCCATCTTCTCTTCCACGGGGATGTCGAAGCGGAAGCCGAGCGCCTTTTGGTAGGCGTATTCCAGCAGCAGGAGTCGTTGTGGCTCAAGCACTGGAGCGCGGGGGCGCAACTCGTCGCCAGGGAGGGGGGCCAAGGCGTCGCATTCGCTCTGGACTAGATAGTCGATCTGCAACACGAACGGCGGCGAGACACCGTTCGGCGTCGGTCCGGCCGAAACCTCCGGGCCGACCCCCGCGCCGCGAGCCAGGTTCCGCCGGTGCATCATCGCCAGGTTGCGAAGCACTTCCTGGTATTTCAGCTCCGTGAGCGTTCGGCTTTGATTGACGGGCGGCATCTTGCCCCAACCGAGGACCAGCGAAGCCGTCATTAACGTCAGTGCCGGGGCGATCACGAAGAGGCGCATGGCTAGCGCTCCGCTTGGCTGGGGTCCGTGGGTTGACACTCGGAGTATCGGACGTGGAAAGGGACGGGCTTCACGAAGGTGGGATCAGTCTCGGCAATCAGGGCCGAAGGCACGCCGATCAGTTAGGAAGTGCCGATGCGGGAGAAGATGCGGCCGATCGCGGCGGGGTGAGGGTAGGCGGGATCCGCGGGGTGCCCGTCGCTCTCGGCCCCATGTCCCCGGCTTGCCGGGCCGCCCGGCGGCGGCCCGGCCAGTCGGGGTGCCACGATCGCTTGGGGCGGGGTTGAGTGCTCCAGGCGGCGGTCTTTCCCCGCCCCCGGCCGATCCTTTGTTCCGCGCTGACGATGGATCGGTTCGCGCTCTCCGCGTACCAAGCGAGCGCGAACCGAGGAATCGGTACCCACTTGCTGCGTGCTCGGCGCGCGTCTGCCGTCCCCGGGCGAGCGCGTACCATCCCACCTCTGTCCGCCGCTGCACGCTCGCTCTGGTGAGATGTAAAGGGACATTCGCAAGTCGTCTTGTATTCCCGTGCTTGTTTCGTATAGACGCCCGCTGGAGCAGGGGGGAGCCTGCGCCCGCCGGCGGGAGCCGGCGGGCAAGGTAGGGAAGCAAGGCATGGCACGCTTGCTGGGAAACGTCGGCGCCCTGGTGCTGCTGGGAGTCGGGCTCAGCCTTCTCCTGTGCGGCTGTTTCGGCGTCGCCCACAACCCCAGCTATTTCCCCTTCCTGGTCCCCTCCGGCGACATCATCCGCACCCACGCCAAGCCGCCAGGCCCTGCCTTCTTCGCCAATTTCGACCCCAGGGCCTGCCGCCTCGAAGTCCGCCCCTTGGAGGCCACCAATCCCGTCATGACCCAGCACGTCCTCATCGCCACGGTGTACGACGACCAGGGCCAACCCCTCCGCCGCCGCCGCGTCGAGTGGATGCTGGAGGGCGTCGGCCACATCGTGGAGGTTGACGAAAGCGGCTTGTTTCCCGGCCGAGGGTACAAGGTCGATAACAAATACGCCGTCAGCTATACCGACTACGGCGAACACCGGATCACCCGCGGCAACGATGACCCCAGCGACGACTTCGTGATCCGCCCGGGGCAGACGTGGTGCGTCATCACCTCGGCCGTGGAAGGCGACACCAAGGTGACGGTCTACGCCCCGGGGATTCACAATTGGGAGAAACACAAGGTCTTCGTCACCAAGCACTGGGTCGATGCGGAGTGGCAGCTGCCGCCGCCGGCCGTCAACCGTGCCGGCACCGAGCACGTCTTCACCACGCGCATCTTCCGTCACAGCGACAAGGAGCCGTTGGCCAATTACCGCGTCCGCTATCGCCTCCTCGACGGGCCGCCGGCGTTTTTCCTCCCGGGACGGACCCAGGAGATGGTCGTGGCCAGCGATCTGGCGGGCAACGCCAGCGTCACGCTGGCCCAGGTCGAGCCACGAGTCGGCATCAACCGGGTCAGCGTGGAGATCATCCGCCCGCCCGACCCGTGCGCCCCCGCCGGCCCGGTTGGCGTTATCATCGCTCGGGGCGAAACCACCAAGGAATGGCAGGCCCCCCAGGTGATGGTGGACAAGGCGGTAGCCCCTAGCGTCGTCCTGGGCCAGGACGTGCCGTACACGATCACCGTTCGCAACGTCGGCCAAATCGAAACGCAACCGATCACCGTCCGCGACGTCATCCCGGACGGAATGCAATACATCCGCTCCGACCCACCCGCCACGATCGAGGGCAACGGCCTGGTCTGGACGCTGGCGCCACTGCCTGGCGGGGCGAGCCACACCGTGACCGTCGTCTTCCGGCCGACGAAGGCCGGCCCAGTGGTCAACTGCGTGGTGGCGAGCACGCCGGATGGCCAACGCGACGAAAAGTGCGTCACCACCCAGGTCACGGTGCCGAACCTCACCGTCAGCAAGACCGGACCGGCCACGGCGGTGCTCGGTTTGCCGGTCACGTATCAGATCACGGTAACGAATCCCGGGAACGGCCCGGCGAGCCACGTCGTGCTGACCGACGAATTCGACACCGGCCTGGAACACGAATCGCGGGCCAATCCGGTGAAGCTCGAGCTGGGGACCCTGGCGGCGGGTGAGAGCCGCACCGTGACCATCACCCTTACCCCGCGGCAACTGGGCCGGCTGGTCAACCGGGTGACGGCGACGGCCGACGGCGGCCTCAACGCCCGCGCCGAGCATCCCGTGGACGTGCAGCGGGCCACGCTGGCGGTCGAAAAGACCGGTCCCGGCCGGCGCTACCTGGGCCGGCCGGCCGAGTGGAACATCCGCGTCACCAACCCCGGCGAGGTCCCGCTGAGCAACGTCGTCGTCCGCGACCAACTCCCCCCGGAACTGACGTTCCAAAGTGCCACCCTCGAGGGCGCCATCAGCGCCGACGGCCGGGAGGTCGTCTGGAACCTCGGCACCCTCCAGCCGCGGGAGCAGAAAATCGTCCAGGTCACCACACGCTGCGACCGCATGGCCGCCCAGGCGCTTAACGTGGCCGTCGCTACCGCCGACCCCGGCATCCGCGTCCAGTCGGAGGCAGCCATCGAAATCCTCGGCCTGCCCGCCTTCCGCCTGGAAGTGGACGACGACACCGACCCGATCGCCGTCGGCGACCGAACGAGCTATCGGATCGTCGTCACGAACCAGGGATCGCTGCCTGGAAACAAGGTGGAGATCAAGGCGGTGGTGCCGGCTGAGTTGCGGATCCTCAATGCTGCGGGGCCGGCGGCCCACGAGATTCGCGGCCAAGAGGTGCTCTTCGCTCCGGTCGATGCCTTGCCGCCGGGCCAACAGCTGAATTACACGGTCGCCGTCGAGGCGGCGCGAGCCGGCAACGTCAAGTTCCGGGTGGAACTGCGGGGCTCGACGCTGACCCGCGAAGTGATCGAAGAAGAGAGTACGACGATCTTCAACCCGCCCGGTGGTGGCCGGCCGCCAGCCCCTGGCCCACTGCCGCCAACCTCCGGAGCGCCGTCGCCGCCTTCACCCGTCGTGCCGACTCGCCTGGTCCCCGTGCCCGCCGGCTCCTCGCCCGCTACGCTAGCCCGGCCGCAATGACGCCGGAGCGGCGCGCCCGGCCCTTCATGGTCGGGAAACTGGTACCCCGCCTCCATTGCCCGTGAACTCCGGCGACGAACGGCCCGGCGGGTCCGTCGAGCGACTCCCAGCTGCCCAGCTTGTCTCACCTTGCCGGTGGCCGGAGCACGGCCCCTCGCCTAAACATTCCCGCAGACGGACCAGGAAGGCACTGGCAGGAGAGTGCAGGCATGATGGGGTTGCGATGCGAAGTGTGGGCGCTGATGGGTATCGCTGGTGTGCTGGCGGCGGCCTCAGCCGCCGCACCGCCCGATCCGTCGGCCGAGGCGCCGCGCTATCGCGGCGACCACCCGGTGGTCGCCGCCGATGATCGGCCGCTACTTGTCGCCGAGGCTGAAGAATTTCGCGTCATCTCGCCGGGCTGGCAACCGCAGAATTGGGGCAGCAATTATTATGCCGCCACGCTCGCCAACACCTTTCTGAGCCGTAAAGCCTACTTGGGCGCCCCGGCGCAGTGCGAGCGAAGCGTGGCCAGCGTCACCCTCCAGGTGCCAAAGAATGGTCGCTACCTGGTGCTGGTACGTTACGAGGCGGTGTATCGGTTCGAGACCCAATTCCGCGTCCAGCTGGAGCAGAATGGTCAGGTGAAGCTGGATCGCCTCTACGGCGCCCGGGCCAATCCGAAGATCTGGGCCTTCCGTCAGAAAGTGGTCCCGGAGGTGGCCTGGGATTGGGGCGCGGTGGAAAACGTCGTGTGGGAAGGGCACGACGCTTTCGCGGAGCTTCAGGCCGGAGCAGCGACCCTGCGCCTGATCGCCGACCGGCAGCCGGAACCGGCCGCTCAACGTCATGTCGATCTCGTGCTGCTCACCACGGACGTCGCCCAGGTGCAGCAACGCATCGAGAAGGAGAACTATCTGCCGCTCGACGGCCTGCTGACGCAGGCCGGCGACGTCTTCGTCAAGGTGCACAATGGCGGCCCGGCCTTGGATCTGACGGTCCACCCTGGGACGGAGCATTCGCCTTATTGGGTGCACCAGCGCAACTGGAGTCCGAAGAAGGTGACCGTTAAGCCGGGCGAAACGAGCGATTGGGTCGAAGTGGGGAGCCTGTTGGACACGCTGAACGATGGCCAATGGATGATGTCGGCCGGGCCGGGGTCGCGCTACGCCCTGGAGTTTGGCGTGCGCACTGCGGCTGGGAAGATCGAGAGCATCCGGCGGTTCGACAACCTCAGCGGCGGCGTCACCCTGGCGTACGATGCCAACACCCGCTACACCCGGCGCATCCGCCTGGCAGAAGACGTGCTCTATGATCTGGTTGCCTACCTGCGGCAACAGCCGGTCGTCGGCAAACCGCCGCAGCGGACGCTGATCTACGGCTACACTTTCGATCCGCAGCCCCAGAACGCCAAGTACACGGCAGCGCGGGATGAGTTTTTGCGGCTGATCGGGGCAACGGCGGTGGACGAGCAGCGTCGGGGCCCCGGCCGGGGCTACATCGATGTCCGCGACGTGCCCACCGCCAAGCTGGAGGAATACTGCCAGGAGTTGCGGAAAAAAGGCGAGGCGCCGCACATTGCGGTCGTCAGCCTCGGCGACGAGATCGGACTGGGGCAGCCGCCGGCCAACGATCACGCCAGCTTTCGCGCCTGGCTGAAGGAGAGGGGCCTGAAGCCGGCCGACCTCGATCCCGCTTTCGGCGATGACTGGAACAAGGTCACGTATGACGTGGCCGCAGCCACCGCCAAGGCCCGGCCGGCGCTGTATTACTGGTCGAAGATTTACAGCTATCGCTACGGCATCCGGCAACTGAAGGAGCGGACCGACATCCTCCGCCGCCATCTGCCGAATGCCGGGATCGGAGCCAATTTTTCGCCGCACGGGTCGCACCCGTACCTAGGCGAGACGTATCACTGGATTTCCGTCTTCCGGGAACGCGGCATGACGATGCCTTGGGGAGAGGACTACATCTGGCAGGTGCCGGTCGCCAGTCAGCAGATGAGCGCCATCATGCTGGACATGTTCCGGGCCGGCGTTCGTGGGCAGCCGGAGGCCAAGATCCACTTCTACGTCATGCCCCATTGGCCGGGAAACACCCCCCGCAGCTGGCGACGACAGTTCTATGGGGCCTTAGCCCACGGGGCCAAGGTGCTGAATCTGTTCGAGTTCCGCCCGGTGCAGGTCGCCTACACCGAGAATCATGTCAGCCTCCCGGCGATGTATCAGGAGGTCCGCCAGGCCCTGCACGAACTGGGGACGTGCGAAGACATCATTCAAGATGGCCAGGTCCGCCCCGCCGAGGCAGCCCTGTGGTTCAGCGAGACCGCGGACGTCTGGGGCGACCATCGCTCCCCCTTTGACTCCGGCAAGCGGTGCTTATGGTTGGCCTTGAGGCATTCCCAAATGCCGCTGGACGTCGTTGTGGAGGGCGACGACCTGAAGCCGTACAAGGCGCTCTACCTCGCCGACCGGCATGTCAGCCGGTCGGCGTCCAAGGCGATTGCCGAGTGGGTGAAAGCAGGTGGCCGGCTGATGGTGACCGCCGGCGGAGGGATGTGGGACGAATATCACCAACCCAATAGCATCCTTGCCGAGCTGCTGGGTGTGGAGCAAAAGGAAATCGTTGAGTCGAAAGACATCATCCGCCTGGAAAAGCAAGACCTCCCTTTCGCCGAGCCGGTCGATCGGGTACGGGGTGAGTCAACGAACCAGCCCGCGGGAGGTGACACGCCGGTCTGGGGAGTGCGGGTCAAGGCGGTGGTCCGCGCCCCGGACGCGCGCACGACGTTGACGTTCGCCAGTGATGGCTCCCCGGCGGCCGTCACGCGCTCGGTCGGCCAGGGGCAGTGCCGCTGGCTGGGGTTTCTCCCCGGCTTGAGCTATGTCCAGCCGGCTTTGCCAAAACGGCCCGTGGACCGCGGTACGACCGACGACGCTTACAACCATTTCGTGCCGACCAAGTTCGACGTGCGGGCCGCGGCGCTCCTCCAGGTTCCCGAGGTACCGCGCCCGGTGGTCTGCTCCGAAAATCTGGTCGAGACGACGGTCATCGAATCGAAGCACGGAATGCTCATTCCGCTGATTAACTGGAGCTCTGGGCCGGTCCGGGAATTGAAAGTGACGCTGCACCTCTCTGCTCCGATGCGGGCGGTGTCGCTCGCCAGCGGCAAGCCGGTGAAGTCAACCACCGTGGACGGTCGGCCAACATTCGTCCTCGACCTCGACGTCGCCGACGCACTCATCCTGCGCCCATGACTCCGAGAGATTTCTCGTTTCGCGCGCCCGATTTCTCGGCTCGCGATCGCTTTGCGCGCTCGCTTCGGTGTCTCGCGCGCACGTCACCTCAGCTCCCCGCCGCATACGGTCGCTCTTTCATCCGGGCCAGCATCGCCGCCTTGACCACCGGCGTTACGAACTTGTCCAGCGGCCCATGAAACGCGGCGATCTGTCGGATCAGGGTGCTGCTGATATGCGAGTATTCCTCCTTGGCCATCAGGAAGACGGTTTCGATCTCGGGATCGAGGGCCAGGTTGGTGAGTGACATGGAGAACTCATACTCCATGTCGCTGAGGGTCCGCAAACCGCGCAGCATCACTCGGGCCCCGACCGATCGGACAAAGCGAACCGCCAGGTCGTCGAACGGCTGAACATCGACGTTGACGATGTCCGCCGCAACCTGGCGGACGAGCTGCACGCGTTCGTCGAGGGTGAAGAAGGGGGCCTTTTCCGGGTTGATGCCGACGCCGACCACCAGGCGGTCGAAGATGCGGCTACCCCGACGGATGATGTCGAGGTGTCCGAGGTGGACCGGGTCGAAGACACCGGTGTACACGGCAATGCGATGGTTGGGGACCGAGGCCATGATCTTCCCTTTGTGAAACGGCCGGGCGTGGGCCGCGACACCTTTACCGGGCTTTGCCACAATACCAGGCCAAGAGGGACTCGCCGACGGCCCACAGGAGGGCCACCGCCAGCAGCCAGACGGTCCATTCGCGGCGGAGCCGCGCGTGGCTGATGGAGGCGGTGAACTCGGCCCCAGCTGTCCAGTGGAAGGGGCGAAAGCCGAGGCGGCTGTCGATCATCTCGTCGGCGAGGGAATCGAGTGACTCGCTTTCCCGGAGGTCGGGCGCCAGGGCCAGAATCCCGGCGGCGATGTCGCCAGCATCGGCGGTGGCGACGCGGTACAACCCGGCCCGGTCGGTATCGGCCAGGCGGAGGCTGGGGCGACCGTGGATCATCTCAGGGAAGCCCAGGCGCAGGGTGCTGCCGTCGGGGCGGGTCACTTGCCAGGGGCGGTTGCTGGCCGCCGGCGGCACCGGGTAGACAAGCGGTCGGCCCACGACGCCGTTGCTCGCCGCGGCGGTCGCATTGAGCAGGTGCCCCAGCAGGCGGTGCACCACTGCCAGGTAGCTGGGCCACAGCGGCCAGTCGGTCCAGCGCTGGTCCGGCTCGCCGAGGGTGGCGGCGGTAGTCACCAGGAACACCTCGCCCGAGCCCAGGCGGTGAGAGACGATCAGCGGCTTGCCATGGCCGGTGCGGAGCAGCACCGTGGCGGGGGGGGGGGGGGGCCGGGCCCCCCCCCCCCCCCCCCCCCCCCCCCCCCCCCCCCCCCCCCCCCGGGGGGGGCCCCGGGGCGGGCCCCAAACCCCCCCCCACCCCCCCC
>JANWYO010000124.1 GCA_025055215.1 Gemmataceae bacterium | reverse complement strand
TGGGGGGTGGGTTGGGGGGTTTTCTCTTTTCCATGTCCACCCCCGCTGGGGGGCGTGCGCGCCGGGGGGGCCTCCCCGGCCGGTCGGTTGCCATGTCGTCGGTCTTCCTCGATTATGACCTGCCGCCCCACCTGATCGCTCAATCACCCTGCCCGGAGCGGGACCACTCCCGACTGCTGGTCGTGCGGCGGAGCAGCGGGGCCCTGGAGCATCGCATTTTCCGCGATCTGCCCGATCTGCTCGACCCCGCTGACTTGCTCGTGCTCAACGACACCCGCGTCGTTCCGGCGCGGCTCCTGGGGCACCGACAACGCACCGGCGGCAAGTGGGAGGGGCTGTTTCTCCAAGCCCTGCCAGACGGCTGCTGGGAACTGCTCTGCCAGGCGGGCGGTCGGTTGCGTGAAGGAGACATCATCGAGGTCGAGCCGGGGCCTTTACAGCTGGAGTTGCTTGGCCGGGCCGGCGGCCATTGGCTCGCCAAGCCCAATCTTCCCGGCTCAGCCTGGGAATTGCTGGAGCGTTTCGGCCACGTTCCGCTGCCGCCCTACATTCGCAAGGGACGGGCGGAAGCCGACGACCGGCAGCGCTACCAGACCGTCTATGCCCGACGGGCCGGGGCCGTGGCCGCTCCCACCGCCGGGCTGCACTTCACCCCCCGGGTCTTCGACCGGCTCCGAGAGCGGGGGATCGGCTGGACGTTCCTGACGCTGCACGTCGGCCTGGGCACGTTCCAGCCAATCCAGGAAGCGGATTACACCAAACACGTCATGCACCGGGAGTGGGGCGAACTCCCCGCGGAAGCGGCCGAGGCCCTGACCGCCTGCCGCCGTCGCGGTGGCCGCATTGTCGCCATCGGCACCACCACCGTGCGCGTCCTGGAGACCGTGGCCCAGAGGTTTGCCGATCGCTATCAATCCTTCGAGCCGTGGACCGGCGACACCGACCTCTACATTCATCCACCGTATACGTTTCGGGCCGTCGATGCCCTGGTGACGAATTTCCACCTTCCCCGCTCTACCCTGCTCCTTCTGGTCGGGGCGTTTACCGGCCCCGAGTTGCTCCGCCGGGCATACGAGGCGGCCATCGCCCAGGGCTACCGCTTCTACAGCTACGGCGACGCCATGCTGGCGCTGTGATTCCCGTTGCCTCGGCCGCCCAACGGCGGCCGAGGCAACGGCGTCCGGGGGATGAGGCGAGGCCGTCAATCCCGGTTCCAACTCACCGGGCGTAGGTCCGGCACGGAAACCACGCGGGCGCGGGGTGGCGCGTCATGCGGCACCACCAGCACTTCCGTGGGTGGTGTCGTCCGGTGCATCAGCATCGGCGCCGCCAAGTAGGTCGCCTCGGCACTAAGCCCAGCCAGGACGACCACGCTGTACCGGGGATTGAGCGGGTTCTCGCCCGCCGCCCAGACCGCCGTCCCCTCGTGGGCGTAGGTTTCCTCCCCCACGCGGAACGAGCGCCAGCCGAACTCGAGGGGCAGTGCCTTGCGGAAGCGCGCGACCAGGCTATTGCTGTCCGGCCGACCGATCAGGAGCAGGTGACGCTCTTTCAGCTCGGCGTCGGTCACGTCGCGGTCGGCCTTGATGGGAATGGTGATGTTCGACCACCGCTCGCGGATCGAGCGTTGCAGCACCTCGGCGGCTTCCTGCTGGGCGCTGGCTTCGTCTTGGGTGCCATAGACGATGAGCGTCTGCTCCTGCTCCGGGTAGAACGAGAGGATCGAGTAGACCCCCTTACCCGCGGGAGTCGTGTCGCCCGGCAGTCCCGGTTTGGTCAGCCAGGTGTCAAAAAAGTCAGCCAGTCGGCCGTTGGCCAGCTTCTCAGCCCGGGCCCGGAACTCGGCGGTGGAAGCCGGCTTGCCGGCGAAGTCGCGGCCGAAGCGGTCCATCAGGTCGACGAAGGCGTCGTGGCCAAGGCGTTGCCGAAGGGCGTGCAGCAGGAGCACTCCTTTGCCGACGGCGAGGCGATACCAATGGTCGTGCCGGAGGTCGGACTGGAGCTTGAGGAGTGGGACGTCCTGGCCGGCGCGGGCCGCTGCCAGGGCTTGGCTGCGGTACGCATAAAGCCGGACGCCAAGGTCGAGTTGATCGTCGGCCGTCGGCTCGAGGTCGTGGGGGCGATCGCGGCGGGCGATTTCCGCGGCGACGAGGCGCTCATACTCCGCAAAGGCGGCGGCCAGCCAGATGTCACCGTCGCTGGCGGGCAGTAAGGTGCCGTACCACGCTGGCAGGGTCAGGGGGCGGCGTGGGTCCGTGGGGCGGGTCTTGGCCTTGTCCGGCGGGGCGAGGCGTTCGGGCCGGTCGGCGACTGCCGCCGGCCTGCTGGCCGGCGGCGGCTGGGCCTGCACCACCGTCCACGGATTGCTCACCAGCGGCCGAATTTCCGGAAACTTCCTCCGCTCCTCCTCTGTCGGCTGCCACGTCCGCCCCAGGGGTGGCCCAAATAGCGCCCACGTCTTCCACTGCTTCGCCAAGTCGCTGGTCGTCACCTTCGCATCGCAGGAGTGATGTGCCACCAACGGCGGCGTCGTGAACGCCCGCTTGCCGAAGTCGGCGTCGATCTTCCCACGGTACTTGTCGTACAGCTCCAGCCATTTCTGGTCGCGGGCCGAAGGCCGCCAAACGACGTTCTCCGGCCGACCCTGCACGCTGGCGACGGTTTCCAGCCGCACCTGTTGGTCCTTGGCGTTGTTGCACCCCCAGTAAAACCCTGGCGTGCCCCCGAACCACTCATTTTTGCTGCTGCGATACAGCCGCGTCCGGTTCGTCCCCAGCTCGAACATGGCGATCTCATTCGTCTTGATGTCGGCCAGGAGCCATTCGTTGGCGTACAAGCCATTGTTGCCGGTGCCGAGCAGTTCCACCGCCTGGTCGATGCTGGTGGCGTACTGCAACACCTTGCGGATGCGCGACGAGATGCTCAGCCCCTGAATGTTGAACGGCGTTTGGGCGATGGTGGTCTCGGCGACCAACAGACCAGCGTCGTTCATGTAGTAGTCGAGGCCGCTGTGGATGCTGCCCGGCGAACCTTGCATGAGAATGCGGTGGCCCCGCGTTGGCTTGACGTCGATCCAGACGTTGAAAAAGCGCGACGGGTACAGGCCGAACATGGTGATATGGCCGAAGACGATGCGGCCGTCGGCGGTCGCGGGGCCGGTGGCGGCGAAGGCGCTACAGTGCATCGGCTTGGGGGGAGGCGGCAGGTTCGGCTCTTGCCGGGGAAACCGAATCCCCTCCAAACCGGTCGGCGTGGCGTGCAGGGCGCTTTCCAGCGTCTCGATCTCCGGCCAGGAATTCAGGCAGACGATGTCCACCAGGTCGATGGGTCGGCCGTCGAAGCGGGCGCCGCCGGCCGTGGCGCCGTCGGCGATGCCGCGCATTTCTTCCAGGTACTCCGGGTCGTAGCGCCTCAGGAACAGGGCGTTGCCCAGCAGGCGGGTCTGCCGCCACGCCTCGGCCGGGGCAGTCGGCCCTTGCATGGCCGCAAAGCAGCGCAGGTACGCCGCGATTTCCCCAGCCAGCAACCGGCCATGCTGGTAGCCGCGCTCGTAAGGCTCCCCTTCAATATGAAGGATGATCCAGCCGGCCTGGGGATAGCGATAAGCCGGTCCAAACCGCACGACCGACGCGGGGTCGGGTTGGAAGTCGCCGCCGGCGCTTGCCGGCAACGTCCCGATGATCCCGCCAAACACAACCGCCCAGGAGAAATGCTTCGGATACATGGGTGGGTCCTCGCTCGACACCCGGCGACAGCCCGGTTCCTTACGCCACTGACGCCTATTTTTCCGAAGGTGTTACCCGCCCGTCAAATCGCGGCGTCGATTTTGCTCAACTCCTGCCACAAGTCCGCCGAAAAGTCTTAGGGGTCCCCTCTGGCCCCGGTGTCAGTGGGCAGCCCGATCGGCCCCGCGTCGCGCCGTGGTCACGTTCGGGCGCCGATCGCGGACACTGGAAGCGATGTCTGACGGGTGCACGGATGCTAGCGCTACTCGCCGGGCGCGTTTCGAGCAGCCGACTCGCCGGGGCCGCAGTGCTGGCTTTGGTTCTGGGTGCCGGTGTATTGACCGCCGCCACCCTCTCTGCCGCGCGCGACATCCGCTACCTGCCAAGCACCGACGGCCCCGTGGCCTCGGTGGCGTTCACGCCCGACGGCCGTTGGGCGGTGGCCGGCTGTTGGAACACCATCGTTATCTGGGATTGGCGGACGGGGACCGTGCAGCGTCGGCTGTCGGGGCATTGCGGCCCGGTCAGCGTCCTGGCGGTCGCCCCCAATGGCCGACACCTCTTCTCCGGCGGCTCCGACCACACGATCCGCCAATGGGATCTCCTCACCGGAAAGCAGCTTCGGGTCCTGACCGGCCACGATAGCGCTCTCCGCGGCCTCGCCGTCTCCCCCGATGGCCGATGGCTGCTCTCCGGCAGTCACGACGCCCGGGTCCAGTTGTGGGACATCGAAAGCGGCCGGCCCATCCGCTGCTTCCTCGGCCACCGGGGCATGGTCAAGCGGGTGGCTTTTTCCCCCGATGGCGGTTTTGCCCTCTCCGGCGGCGAAGACCACACCCTGCGCCTGTGGGACGTCAACACAGGTAGCCCACGTCGCTGCTTCGACCCGCACCCCGGTATGATCTACGGCGTGGCCTTTTCGCCTTGCGGCCGACTGGTCGCCTCCGGCTGTCAAGACGGCGGCGTGCGTCTGTTCGATGTGGCTACCGGTGCCCTGCGGCAAGTATGCCGCGGGCACCGCCGCAGTGTCTTCTGCGTCGCCTTCTCCCCCGATGGCCGGCACCTGCTATCCTCCAGCGAAGATCGCAGCGTCTGCCTGTGGGACGTCGCCACGGGGGCGCTAGTCGCGCGACGGAAAGCCCACTCCCATTGGGTCCCGTTCGTGGCGTTCCATCCGTCCGGCCAGCTGGCCCTCACCGGCAGCTACGACCAAACCTTGGGACTCTGGCAGCTGCCCTCCGCTCAAGGACGCACCTCGACCGGATCTTATCATTAGGCTACCTGTGGGCTGGGCTCGGCAACGGCGGCTGGCTGCCAGCGATCGACAGATAACCCGCCGTCCACGTCAGGAAGGTGAAGGGCACGGACAACAGCATCCCCACACCGCAGGCTGACAAACCGGCAAGGTTGATAATAGCGAGCAGAATGCAAGCCCCGAAAAGTCCCCAGAAGTGCCCCCGCGTGATCGCCCAGCTGCCGCGCAACGCCTCTACGGGGCCGACCCCCCGATCCAAGATCAAGGGCACGGCGAAGAGAAACGCCCGCAGCCCCAAGTAAGCCAGCACCAAGCCGTTGACCAGTCCCACCCCCAACGCCGCGAGGATGGGGAGGAAGGAAGCCTCACCCCGCGGCTTGTTGAGATGGACCAGGAGCGCCAACACGATGGCCACAACGGTGGGCAGCATAATCAGGAAGCTCATGACCAGCGCCATGAGGTTCACGAGCACCAGGCTCGGCCACCAGCGGAAGCCGGCGAAGAAATCCCCGAAGTTCCAGGACTGCCCTTTCAACTGCGCCAGGCAAACAACCGTCAGGCCGGCCTCCAGCGGAAAAGTCACCAGCAGCTCGATCGCCACGTTGGCGAGGGGCACCACTTGGCCCGCTACGTAAGAGACGATGCGAACCGCGCCGGCAATGACCAGAAAAGCGATCGTCGGGCCGATCACGTCTCCGAAGTGGGCCGTCGCATACGAAAACCACGCGCCGATGTCCACCGCGTATGACCGGACCAAATCCTCCTCATCGGGCGCCTGGCGCAGCCAGTCGTGGTCATCACCCGGGGCCGGGCGCGTCGGCCATGCGGCGGCTGGACTGACCGGCCCCGCCGCCGGGCCGGTCGGCAAGTCGAATTCCTCCTGACAGCTGGGACAACGGACCCGTTGTCCCGGTGGCAGCCCCAACGGAACCCGCAACTGGGCATCGCACCGCGGGCACTGAATATTTTCGGGTACCATGACCTACTCTCGACCAGTGACGGCATCGCACGGGCGGTGGACGTCGCAGGAGCGGAGCGGCCCACGTAACCACGCCGCGGTGCCATCACGCCGCCAGGGCGTACACCGTCAGCACCGCCGCCGTCCACACCAGGCACACCACCAAAGACCCTAGCCCGATCAACGCCAGCACCATCGGCACGCCGCGAGTCCAATAGTACCACGGGTCGAGGTCAGGGGGACGAGGAAAACAGTAGCCGATGGAAGAAAAGAGCACCAGCAGTCCCAGTCCCGCCGGGAACAACAGTTGGTGCCACCACGGCACCGCCAGTTTGTCGAAGGCGTAGGCCAGGCCAAGTAACAGCGCCGTGATGTAAAGCGAGCCAAAGTGGACCGCCTTGATGTCCCGAAAATTGTTCTTAAAGCGGGACTCCGGATATATGTCTACGATGGTCCAGAGAATGCCAGTCACGGCGACGGCCACCAGATGGAACGCTGCCAGGATGAAATACAGCGCATGCATGAGGAGACTCCTAGAGACGACGGTGAGCCGGCAGTCTAAACCCCGGTGGGATGCATTGCCACGGAAAGCCTGGGGCCCCGCGGGGTACCGAACCGCTGCGGTGGGGCTCGTCCTCAGAAAAACAGCAACGTCGCTAAGAGAAAGACCGGCAGCAGCAGCACGGTCGAGTAAGCCATGTAACCGAAGAACGCCGGCGTCCGGTAGCCGGCTTCATCGGCGATGGCCTTGACCATGAAGTTGGGGCCGTTGCCGATATAGGTGTTGGCCCCCATGAAGACGGCGCCGCAGCTGATGGCCGCCAGGACCTCGGGCCGGGCGGTTGCCAGCCAACCCACGGAGTTGGGGCCCGCCGCCATGGTGGCGAAGGTCAAGTAGGTGGGAGCGTTGTCCAAAAACGACGACAACAGGCCCGTCAGCCAGAAGAACTGCCACGGCTGAGTCAATCCGAAGCGGCTACCGTGCACCTTCAGCAACTCGATGGCCGGCACCATCGTCACGAAAATGCCGGCGAACAGGATGGCCACCTCGCGGATCGGTCCGAAGGTGAAGCCGTTCACTTGCCGGACTCGACGGCGGGTGAACAGGAGTGAGGCGCTTGCCATTGCCAGCATGATGACCTCTCCCCAGGGCTTCGGAAGCCCGCCGAGTCGTTCCGATTGGGCCAAGACGGCGATAACGATGCCGGCGAGAAAGAGAAAATTGATCCGCCCATTTAACCGCAGCCGGCGCTTCGGCCGCGACTTGGCGATGACCGCCAGCCCTATCTCGCGGCGGTAGGCCAGGGAGTCCCAAGCGAAAAACATGGCCAAGACCAGGCCGTTGACCATCAGCCACGGTCGCCACAGTGACAGGGTCCAGAAAAAATCGACGCCGTTGAGAAAGCCCAGGAACAGCGGCGGATCGCCCAAGGGCGTAAGCAGGCCGCCGAGGTTGCTAACGCTGAAGATGAAGAAGATGGGCACATGGTTGGCGTGGGTGCGCTGCCGATTGACACGCAGGACGGGACGGATGAGGACCATGCTGGCCCCCGTGGTGCCGATGACATTCGCCAGTACCGAACCGAAGGCGAGAAAGAGCGTGTTGGTGCCGGGGGTTGGCGGCAGCTGGACCCGCACTGCAATACCGCCAGCCACGATGTACAGCGCCCCCAACAGAACAATGAACGACGCATACTCCGCCAAACCATGTTCGAGCGCCGCCAAGCTTCGACCTTGGGTCTTCGGGCTGAGGTACACCAGGTAGGCTGCCACCGGCGCGGCGAAAACCAGGGCCACCACCGCCTTGTTCCGGTCGCGATGCCAGAAATGCTCCGCAACCAGCGGAAGCACCGCGATCGACACCAACAGCAGGGCAAAGGGCACGACCGTCCACGCCGGCAGCTCGAGCGGACCGGGATCAATCCCTGGCAGGCTCGCCCCCAAACTCGCGGTCAGGCCCGTGACCAACCCCATCCTCCTCGGCCCTAAGACCGTCCGCGCCGGGAGACGACGCGGGCATAGTCAAAGGTTATATGGTCTGGCACCACTGGTGGCTTGGCGGTCCCCACTAACCCTGCCGCGAAGTACCGACGAACCGCACTGACTTTCAGCGGCCGTTGCCCGCTTTGCGGGCACGGCCGCGGCCCGGCCGTCGGTCCGGCGCATCAACGGACGACACGAAACCGATCAAAAATCGCTGAAAAGCATGCAGTTAACGGCTGGCCGGTAAGCAGGAGTCCCAGCATCGGCACATTTGTTGCTACCCGCGTGCCAGGCAAAAATTGCGTGGTTTGCCGTGACCGCTCGGGAACCGAGCGGCCCGGTAATTTCGCTTGTAGCGGAGGTGGCCGCCGTGGGGCGCTTGCGATCCTCTCTCTTGCTGGCGCTGGTTGGTGTGGTGCTGCTCGGCTGGGCGGTGGGCGGGGCGAGGGCCGACGAGCCGCCGCCTGCGGCCGCCGCTGGGCCGTCGGCTTCGGACTTGAAAATCGTCGCCGATACCATGTGGGTGCTGGTGGCAGCCTTCCTGGTCTTCTTCATGAACACTGGCTTCGGTTGCGTCGAGGCCGGCTTCTGCCGGGCCAAAAACGCCACCAACATCCTCGGCAAAAACTTCGTGGTCTTCGCCATCTCCTCGCTCGCCTTCTGGGCCGTCGGCTGGACGCTGATGTTCAGTGATGGCAACGAATATTTCGGCTACCACGGCTGGTTCCTCAGCGGCGCCGACAACAGCCCCGCCACCGGTGACGCCTATCAGGGGGTGTACAGCGCCATCAACTGGACCGGCGTCCCGCTCCTGGCCAAATTCTTCTTCCAACTCGTTTTCGCCGGCACCGCCGCGACCATCGTTTCCGGGTGCGTGGCCGAGCGGATCCACTACAAGTCCTTCATGATCTTCTCCGTCTTCCTGGCCGCGATCAGCTATCCTGTCACGGGTCACTGGATCTGGGGGGGCGGCTGGCTGGCTAAGATCGATCCGGGCTTCTGGGACTTCGCCGGCTCCACCGTGGTCCATTCGGTCGGCGGATGGGCTGGCTTGGCGGGCATCCTGCTGTTGGGGCCGCGCCTCGGCAAATATCGGCCCCAGGGAGGGATTCAACCGATCCCCGGGCACAGCATGGCCCTGGCCTTCCTCGGCGGCATGATCCTCTGGCTTGGCTGGTTCGGTTTCAATCCCGGCAGCACCATGGCCGCCGACCCCGCCGCCATCAGCCATATCGTCATCACCACCAACATGGCGTGCGCCGCCGGCATGTTGGCCGCCACCGTCATCGCCTGGTTGATCCTCGGCAAGCCTGACTTCAGCATGACGGTCAACGGGGCGTTGGCCGGTCTGGTGGCGATTACCGCCCCATGCGCCTGGGTCTCGGTGCCGTCGGCGGTCATCATCGGCGTAGTTGGCGGTATCCTCGTTGTGCTCGCCGTCCTGATGTTCGACCGACTGCGGATCGACGACCCGGTCGGTGCCCTGTCGGTCCACCTGGTGAACGGGATGTGGGGGACGTTGGCGGTCGGCCTGTTTGCCGACCCCGCGTTGCTTGGCTACGAAGCCGGCAAGGCAGGGCCGCTCGCCGGCCTGCTGACCAGTGGCGATGCCCGCCAGCTGGTGACCCAGCTGATCGGCATTGGCACGGTCGGGGCGTTCACTTTCGTCGGCTCCCTGGTGGTCTGGACCGTCATCAAGGTCGTCTTCGGTCTGCGTGTCGAGCCGAGCGCTGAAATCGCCGGCCTGGACCTGACGGAAATGGGCATGGAAGCGTATAGCGGTTTCCAAGTCAGCGACCCGCACGAGCACACCCTGCCGACGTCGGAACCTCGGCCGGCGATGGCCCCACCCGGAAGCCGCGAGCGCTTCAGCGTGGTGGTCGAGGGGCTGAGCCCCGAGGTGTTGTCGAGGGTCTGGTCCGACCTGTGCCGCCCGAACGGGCCCCCGCCGGCGGAGTTCCTGGCCGTGTACCCGTACATGACCACGCTTTCGGGCAACCGTTTCACCTTCCGCAGCGGTGATCCGGAGGCGGTAGCCCGCTCGCTCTCCCAGCTCTTCCAAAAGCAGGCATCCGGCGGCGAGGGCGTGCGCGTCCGAGTGGAGCGCTAAGGCCAACGGCTTTTCCCCGTGTCCTTGGTGCACCCCACCGCCGAACCTGTCAGCCGGTTGGTGAGCCAGCTGGCTGCCGGGCGCCGGGCCGATGCCTAGCAGCCAGGCATGCTCGCCTGCAAGGCGTGCAGCCTTGTATTGCGGACGTTGGTCGGTTCAGGCGGGCCAAATGTCCTTATTTGCCTGTGTGTAAGGAGTTGCCGCGAAACAAACCGTGCCGGCTTGTTCGGCACGGGCCTTGCTACGGGTTTGAGCACGTTCATCAGCCGTCTCCTCTCCGCGGTTGAGGTACGCGCCGGTCTGAGGGGCGGCGGAAGTACCTCGACTCGCCCGGCTGGAAGGACTAAGAATGAAACTCATCGTTGCGATCATTCGCCCTGAAAAACTGGAAGCGGTGCAGCAGGCCCTAAACGAGCGCGACGTGTACCTGATGACGGTCAGCGACGTGCGCGGCTGCGGCCGACAGCGGGGGTACACCGAGGTGTACCGCGGCACAGAATTTCAGGTGCGTCTGTTGCCCAAGCTGAAGTTGGAGATCGCCGTCAACGATGCCTTTGTCGAAGCCACCATCGAGGCCATCGTGCATGCCGCGCGGAGCGGCAGCACGGGCCAGATTGGCGACGGCAAAATCTTCGTCCTGCCGCTGGATGACTGCGTCCGCATTCGCACCGGCGAGCGCGGCGGCCAAGCCATCGGTCCCTGATCCATCCCCAGCCCCGACGACGACACCGCCGCCCACGGGGGGCGGCGGTATTTCTGCACCCGAGAGCGGGACCTTTTTCTCCTCTCCCATTTGGAGGTTCCTCGCGTGACACCGAAGGAAGTGCTGGCCCTGATCCGTGAAAAAGACGTCAAAGCCGTTGACCTCCGCTTCATGGATTTCCCCGGGCTGTGGCAGCATTTCACCATCCCCGCCGATGCCCTCGATGAATCGGTCTTCGAGGAAGGGCTCGGCTTCGACGGCAGCTCCATCCGCGGCTGGCAGGCGATCAATGAGTCCGACATGCTCGTCATGCCCCAGGCGGACACTGCCTTCATCGACCCCTTCTGCAAGGACACCACCCTGACGATGATCTGTAACATCCAGGACCCCTTGACGAAGGAGGACTACACCCGCGACCCGCGCAACGTCGCTCGCAAGGCGGTCAACTACATGAAGTCCACCGGCATCGCCGACACCGCCTACTTCGGCCCCGAGCTCGAATTCTTCATCTTCGACTCCATCCGCTACGACCAGACGCAACACTCCGGCTACTACTTCATCGACTCCATCGAAGGTGCCTGGAACACCGGGCGGGAGTTCGACCCCGACAGCAAGGGCGGCCGCGTCCCCAACCTCGGCTACAAGCTGCGCTACAAGGAAGGCTACTTCCCCGTGCCCCCGTCCGATTCGTTGCACGACATCCGCAACGAAATGATGCTGACGATGATCCAATGCGGCCTGAAGATCGAGGCGCAGCACCACGAGGTGGCCACCGGCGGCCAAGGCGAAATCGACATGCGCTTCGCCCCCCTGGTGGAAATGGCCGACAACGTCCTCAAGTACAAATACATCGTCAAGATGGTGGCCCGGAAATACGGCAAGACGGCCACCTTCATGCCCAAGCCGCTCTTCCAGGACAACGGCACCGGCATGCACGTCCACACGTCTCTGTGGAAAGATGGCAAGAACCTGTTCGCCGGCTCCGGCTACGCCGGGCTCTCCGACATGGCCATGTGGGCCATCGGCGGTCTCCTCAAGCACGCCCCCGCGCTGTGCGCTATCACCAACCCCACCACCAACAGCTACAAACGGCTCGTTCCCGGCTACGAAGCGCCGGTCAACCTCGCCTACAGCCGGCGCAACCGCTCCGCCTCGATCCGCATCCCCGTCTATTCCCCCAGCCCCAAGGCAAAACGCCTCGAATTCCGTTGCCCAGACGGCTCCAGCAACCCGTACCTCGCCTTCGCCGCGATGCTCATGGCCATGCTCGACGGCATCAAGAACAAGATCAATCCGGGTCAGCCGCTCGACAAAGACATCTACGATCTGGAACCCGAGGAGCTGGCCAAAGTCCCCAAGACGCCAGGCTCCCTCGACGAAGCGCTCACCAACCTGGAGCGCGATCACGAATTCCTCCTTCAGGGCGACGTCTTCACTAAGGACGTGATCAGCACCTGGATCTGGTACAAGCGCGAAAAGGAAGTAGACGCCATCCGGTTGCGCCCGCACCCCTACGAGTTTGCGCTGTACTTTGACATCTGACGGGGAAACCGGCCAAGCCGCTGGCGCGACGTGTTCAGCTCCTCATGACCACGCCGCCACCGCCAACTTGCCCGTGCCCGGGGAACTCCCCGGGCACGGGGGCTTTAGCGTGGGGCCGGCAGCGACCTCGCCTCTCCCTGGGCCAAGTCGTCTTCGTGTCGTCGCACGCACTCGGCGTCCGCGCCGGCGCGTTGAGTGGGCGTGGTTCGCTGGCGAAATGACGCCAGCGATCCTTGGCCAGGCGTCGGCCCCTCGATAATTTCGCACCACGTCTTGAGTACGAATCCAACCCCCAGACCTTTTCTCCGCCGGCAGACGGCCACGGTCGGATGGCTGTGATGACGGCGAGCAAGCGGTCTTACCGCCAGTAAGGTGCATTCGGGGAAGGCGGGAACTGGCGATCGTCATCCGGGTTAGTCTGATGAGCTTGCAGCGCGTTGGCCGGTTCGGCTCGTGGTGCAAGGATTGAACAGTGCGGGCGACGGCGTCCTGGTATAATCGAGCGGCAGCGAGTCAGGAGCCGACCATGACCATTCTTTTTGCCGACCCATTGTTCCAAAAGCACGAAACCGGCCAGCACCCAGAAACGCCGGAACGTTTGCGGGCCATAACGGCCCGGCTGGAAAAGGCCGGGCTGGTTTCCCGCTGCACCTCGGGGACATACCGACCCTTAAGCGAAGAAGCCGTGCGGCAAGTGCACGATCCGATGCAGGTGTTGCGGATCAAGCAGCTAAGCGAGCACGGCGGTGGCCGGATCGACCCGGACACGGTCGTCAGCATCGAGTCGTATCGGGTGGGTCTGGCCGCGGCGGGGGCGTGTGTGGCGGCGGTGGACGCTGTGCTTTGGGGGCCTGATCGGACGGCCTTGGCGTTGGTCCGACCGCCGGGGCACCATGCGACGCCGACGCGGAGCATGGGCTTTTGCCTGTTCAACAACGTGGCCCTGGCTGCGCGGCACGCTTTGAAGAATCACCAGCTCAACCGCCTGCTCATCATCGATTGGGACGTGCATCACGGCAACGGCACCCAGGACATTTTCTACGAGGACCCGCAAGTCGTCTTCTTCAGCATCCACCGCTTCGGATACGGGTTTTACCCCGGCACGGGGGCGGAGGACGAGACCGGCCGCGGCAAGGGACAGGGTCGCATCATCAACGCCCCGGTTCGCTTCGGGATCAGCCGGAAGGACTACCAGGCCCGCTTCCGCCAGGCGCTGGAAAAGGCGGCGGACCTTTGCAAGCCGGAACTGGTGATCGTCAGCGCGGGTTTCGACGCGCATCGTCTCGATCCGATCGGTGGATTGAGTCTGGAGGTGGAGGACTTCGTGACGCTGACGCAGCTGGTGCTCGACGTGGCCCGGACCCATGCCCGGGGCCGGCTGGTCAGTTGCCTGGAGGGCGGCTATCATCTGGGGGTGCTGGCCGAATCGGTGCAGGCCCATCTTGAGGAACTGCTGGTAGCCGATCGGGGAAAGCCATGACCCTGACCAATCCGCGGGCAGGGGCTTTTCGTCTAGAGAGTTAGGGACACGGTGTTTCATGCTCGGGAGGGTTGCGTATGCGTGTGTGGCGATGGCGTTATGGGGTCGTGGGGTTTTTGGCCGCGGCGGTGCTGGGCTTTCGGCCGCCGGTGGCCGATTCGGCGTGCTGTTACTTTTCGGCGAAGAACACGGACATTCTTCAGCCGGCGCAGAAGGTGTTCATC
>JANWYO010000106.1 GCA_025055215.1 Gemmataceae bacterium | reverse complement strand
CGGGGGGTTCCCCCCGCGCTGCCCCCCGGGGGGCGCACCCCCAGCGGGCCGCCCCCCGACTCGGGCAGGACAACCCACTCGCGGCCCCGTGCCCGCACCAATGAGCCGACAGCAAAGGTCATGGGTGCCTCCGAAGGGAATCCCACGCTGAAACTACGCAGCGCATCGAGGAAACTTCAGGCGGTTTGCTCTCCGTGTCCTCCGTGGTCAATTTTCCCGAAAACGTGAGGGTACTTGGCGATGGTCGCGTCCCAGTCGTCCTGGTGGTGGAAGCGGATGACCGTGAAGCCGGCGTCCTCCATGCACTCGGTCTGGGCCTGGTCCCGCTGTTGCCGTTCGGGGAAGTCGTGGACCGGGCCGTCGATATAGATGGCCGCCTGGTAGTCGGCGTAGAAGAAATCGGGGCGGGTCTGACACGTCTTGATCAAGTATTGGGCGTGACTGGGGAGGCGGAGGTGATGGGCCTGGAGGTGGTGGAGCCAACGCCGCTCCAGTTCCGAGCCGGCCAGGCGCTCGAGCATGGCCAGATGCTCGGCGCGGCTGTGGCCGCCCGGCGCGGTTTCGGCGCGGGCTTGGGCAAAGCACAGCAGCAGGTCCCGGATCTTCTGCCGGTCCAAAAGGCGATGCACGGACTGGTTGCCGTAATGCATCAGGCAGTCGTAACAGGCGGCTTCGCAATCCTCAGTCGCGCCCCGGGCGCGCCGTTTGTCGTCGCCACTGGCGGGGTCGAAATGGCATATCTCCAAGGCTCGGACAGCAACCTGGGCGAAGGCATGCGGCTCTTCGACCAGCCGGCGCAAGACGCCCGCCCCGCCTTCGGTGTTTTCGTAGAACAGGAGCAGGCGGGGCCGGTCTTCGTGAGGCAATAACTCAGCTGCCAGTTCGTTGTCCTCCAGTTGGTACTGGACCTGGATGGCATTCTTCAGGGCGGCTGCCAAGGAAACCATCTGGTCGAGGGCGAGCGGTTCGCTGGGCTCAAGGAGCAGGCAGTTGCGGCGGTCCTCGACATAAGGAATCACCCGTTCCGAGCGTGGCGATAAGAGATCGTCCGGGTCGTCCTCGGCCTGCTCATTCCTTGCCCATACGCCCCGCTCCTTGTCGAGCACGAAACCGAACGGTGTGTTTTTGCTGCGGCGATTCTTCCAGCCGAGGTTGATGCGCCACAGGGTAGCGGTGCGGCCATAGGTGAGAGTGGCCAACGGTTGGCCATCGCGCCCGAGCCGGGCGGTTCGCTGCACGGGGACGCCCCCCTGTTCCGCCAGCCGGATGCCGGTGCGGATGTCGTAGCCGAGGCGGAGGCGCTCTTCTTCGTCGCAATTGATCTTGTCGCGCCGTTCGGTGGCCACGTTTTGCAGGCGGAGGAGTGGTCGTAACGGCGGCGGCAGCGAGGCCCCGCAGCGCTGGCACAGATCCGGGCCAGGCTCCACGGGCATGGGGTGCAGATAACCGCACTCGGCGCACTGCTTGGCTTGCGTGGTCATCAAGTCCTGGTCGCGGACCGGCAGGATGACGCGCTTGATAAGGTAGCGGGATCCTTCGTGGTAGATGATTGCCCGCGGCCCGAACTCGGAGATCGCCAGGAAGCGGGGGCGTGACAGGTACTCTTCCCGTTGCCGGGTGCGGCGGGCGGGGATGAATGCCGAGAGGGGCAATCGGGGGAAGTTGTAGCCCGGGAGGAAGCCTTCGCTGGCGAAGTAGCGGTAGGAATAGAAATCGCTTGGACCGAGGTCCCGCTGGGCGGTCAACAGTTCGAGCTGGGCCTCGGCCTCGCGTCGCAGCCGCTGCGCTTGTTCCTTGTCGTCCAAGGAGCGAGAAGCGTCGAGGATGATGCGCTGCTGCGTCTGGGCCTGAAGTAGGGCAGCGCGGTACAGTCCCCGCCAGCGCTCACACGCCTGATCGAACTGGCGGCCGACCTGGGCGAGCACCTCATCAAGCCATCCCGGGGTGTACCAACCCGCCTGGCTCAAGTCGTCGGCCAGGGAAGCGAGCACGCGCTCGGCCCGCTCCCTGGCCCGCTTTCGGGCCAGGGAGGACTCCACGACTTGGCGGACTCTCGGCAACAGGGCCAGTGTTGGCTCGGATCCGCTCAGGTCGAGCAGATCGCCGAGGGACTTGCCCAGGCTGAGGCCGGTTTCCGCAACCCAGATCGCCTGGACGTGCGCTCGGATAAGGTCTTCGTTGGCGAGGTCCACCCGCGGAGGCGCCACGGACCCGGCGACCATCCGCTCCGGCCGGCGGAAGAAATATTGGTCGTGTGGGCTCCCGGTCGAGCAGTAGGAGATCACCAGGGCTGGTTGGCCGCTGCGACCGGCGCGGCCGCTTCGCTGGGCATAGTTGGCGGGCGTCGGCGGGACATTACGCAAAAGGACGACGTTCAGGTCGGCGATGTCGATGCCTAGTTCCATGGTTGGCGAGCAGTACAGGACCGGGAGTTGCCCCTCGCGGAAACGATTCTCCCGCTCGATCCGCTTCTCGTTGGGAACCTGGGCGGTGTGTTCCCGGGCCTCCAGCCCGCGCAGGGAAGCGGCGACGGTACGATAGAAATCGACGAAGAAGGGATTGGTACGCCCTCCGGTCTCCGGCGGTCGCGGCACGCGGATCGGGTCATGGAACGGGCACGTGCCGTCACCGGCGACCCAGAGAAAGGCCGAGGCGGGAACCTGATACCCGGGCACGTCATCCACGCCCCGGGGGGGAGCGACCGTCTCGACCAGCCCGCCCACTAGCAAGACATCTAACAGGTCAAGGATGATCCGCTGGCGGTCGTCTAAACTCAGGCGCCTGGGGAACTCGGGGAAGGTACTCGGCCGACCGAGGTACTGGCCGAAGCCGCTGCGAGCCGTGAGATAGATGTTGCCACCATAGTCCTCTGTTCCGCGGTTGGGACGAGGAAAGAGGATGGCGGCATGCACCATGTTCGACGATTCGTTCTCATCGATGGCCCAAGGCTCGATCAGCCGCTGGCTGCTCTGCTGGCGGAGGGATTCCTGGTACCGCGGGTTGAGGTAAGCCACTTTGATGGCCAACTCGCGGCGCATGTAGTCGAGTAAGGTTTTGGCCACTTTCTGCCGCGTGGCCGCCGTCGCCTGCCGCAGCGCGGGATGACGGTCGCGCCAGACATCGGTGTCGGCGCCTAGCTCCTCGAGCGACAGGTAGCGAATTTCCAGCAGGCCGCATTGCTCCAGGTTGGGAGTGGTGATGCGCCAGCCGCGCCGGAGATCGCAATAGAGCCGGTAGCCGAGCACGCTCCGCATGACGGACTGGGTTTCCTCGAGAGCGAGGTACTTGGCCGCGGGGTTGCTGGCGTAGGTCTCCAGGGGCAGATTGAGCTTCTCGAAGACGCGGTGAGTCAGATGATCGTGCCGCAGGCCCGCCGGCCCGGCATCTTGGACGGCGGCGAACAGGGCGCCGCGGAGGAGGGAAACCTCAACAAAGTCGTTGAAGTGCCCCGCTTGCAGCGAGGCATCTTGGCGGTTGTCCGTGAAGCTCAGAAGTTTTTGCGCTTTGGCCTCGAGGTCACTGGCCTTCAATCCGCGAATGGCGGACAGGGTCAGGATGGTGGTTGCCGTGCTCCGCCCTTCCGAGCCGAGCGTCGTCAGCTTGCCGAAGTCGGATAGCTGCCTGTAGTTGTAAGCCACGCCGCAATTCAGGCAGAAACGGAACGGCGCGGGAACGAAGTAGCCACTCAGCCCTTGGCTATCCTCGGCTCCGTCAGGCGCGACCAGCACGCGTTGCGGGAGGTCGTCGCGGCGACTCGCCTTCACCCGCGCCCGACCTCGGTTCTCTTCCACCCAGTCATCCGGGAGCCGGTCCAGAAACTGCTCAGGCTGGTCATCCGGCCAAGGATGCTCGCTGCTGAAGTAGAGATAGCCTGCCTGGCTTTCGTCCGTCGAAAAGCGGTCCCCGAGGTCACGCGGCGTGTAGACGAGCCGTTGGGATTCGGCGTCCCTGACCCGGCGGACGCAGTAATATTCTTGGCCACACTCGCGGCAGAAGACCAATGGCAGCAGGACGCGCCGGCGATCGCCGGGCACAAATTGCTGGCCGTGTAATGTCAGGTAACGTTCCGCCTCGCGCTCCAACGACGCATAGACGGTGTCCCCTCGAGCAATGAACTGATGGAGGCGAAAAGCAAACGGGCGACGGCGCGTGGATGGTTCCGGCGCACAGTGGTAACTGGCTTGGAGCTGATCCTGAATGGCTTCGACGCAGCGCTCGACGGGAACCTGCGTGAGCCGATGGAGTTCGGCGGCTGCCCCGCCCGGGCCGGCAATGCTCCGCGGCGGCACGCGGACCAGCCGGTGGCCGCCCGGCTCAGGCTGCACGCCAAACGTGCTCTCGATCCACCGCGACAACGGGTCGTTGACGAACCGCTCATAATCGGTGGGTGGGCGGCGCGACGGGTCGATCAGCCGCTCGGTCAACGCCGCGACAAAGTCCACGTCGTCGTTCGCGTAGCACGGCGTAGCCCGGCGAAGCGTTTCTCCGATGACGTGTTCGGGTTGGACCCTCACCCCGAAAAGCTGGCTGGCGACCTGGGCGACCTGCCGCTGCTGCTCGGCGAAGCTCCCGACACCCGCGAGCGTGGCGGACGTGCCGATGCATTGCAGCCGCGGGGCGCTCATCGCCTCGCGCACGCGACGGACCAGGAGGGCCACGTCGGCCCCTTGTCGCCCCCGGTAACTGTGAAGTTCGTCCAAAACCAGGAATTGGAGTCCTTGCCCGGCGAGGATGAGTGGTCGCTCCTCGGGACGGGTCAGGATCAGTTCCAGCATGACGTAGTTCGTCAGCAGAATGTCAGGAGGATGGGCCAGGATACGTCGGCGGTCGTCCTCTGATTCCTGGCCGGTGTAGCGCTCGAAGGTGACAGGGCCCCGGCCGTCGGGATAGCCGTAGCAAAGGAATTTCCGTAGCTCGCCCTGCTGGCTGTTGGCCAGGGCGTTCATGGGATAGACGACGATGGCCCGGATACCCCGACCGCTCCCTTGGCGGAGGACGAAGTCCACAATCGGCACGATGTACGCCAAGCTCTTGCCCGAGCCGGTCCCGGTGGTGAGCACATAGGGTTCGCCGCTCCGCGCCACATAAATGGCGTCGGTCTGATGTTTGTGGAGATGGAGGGGATAGCCTGGGTGCGCGGGTTCCGGCTTGATCCGGAACACCCTCGAGCATTCCGGGTGAAGGGTGCCTTCAGCCACCAAAGCGTCGATCGTCTTCCCTGGCTCAAAGGAGGGATTTAGCTGAATCAGAGGCTCGGGCCACAGGGTTCCCGATTCCAATTGCTGATCGACGAAGTCGCGGAGGCGGCAATTACGGATGTGGATGAAGCTGCGCGTGTAAGTCTTGTACTCGCCGATCACTTGACGGCGGAAGGCAAAGATGTTCATGGCGGCACCCCCGGCCCGCGATCGGGCGCCTGGCCGTCGGCCGTGCGCTCACCTCGATCGACCTGCGGTAATGGCTCTGCCTCGCCTACACCGGCGCCAGGGCGCCCGATCGGGCTTCCTTGTTGTAAGCCAGCGCAAAGAGCCTATCAACGGATCGTTCGGTGCACTGCCCGCGGCCCGACCGCGTCGTTCGGCGGACGGCGCCGGGGATTCTAGGATTTTGAAAGCGCTGCCACGTTTCATCACGGCGTGAGTTGCTGCCGTTGCGAGGACTTGGCTGAATTCGAGGCGTGGGATGGTCCGGCCCGCGGGCCACTTCATGGTCAGCGACCTGCTGCAACGATTTGGCTGACTTTGAGCAGCAGCTCCAGGCCGAGAGTCGCCCTGCTCCGCCAATCGTGGAAGGCCGCGTCTGCGAGCGGAATGCGGCACCGGCCGGGATAGCGGCCGCCGGGGCAGGGAACGCCCCGGCGACGGCGTTGAAATAAAAGCTCCGCTACTGCCGGCCCAGTGCCAGTTTCGCGGAGGATATGGCAAACTGAGTCGGGGCGACTGGATTCGAACCAGCGACCTCCTGAACCCCATTCAGGCGCGCTAGCCAAACTGCGCCACGCCCCGAGGCAGCTTCCGAACATCATCTCGGCCGGAGCGGTTGGGGTGTGCCCCCACACCCCGTGGACGGGGTGGATGGGCACCGCTCCTGCGCTCTCATTCTAGCGCTTGCCCATGAAGCCGGCAATCGCTGTTTGCCGCCGGCTTAGCCGGCGGCAAACGATGCGTTCGGTGTCGGGGGGCGAGGTGGGTGCGGACAAGCCATCAGGGCTGTGGCCGACGGCGGGCCCAGACCGCAGCGAGGGCGAGGCCGATCAGTCCGGAAACCAGGGTGGCCGGCTCCGGCACTTGGTTGCACGGTGAACCGCCGCCAGGGCCTTGATTCCCGCTCCCGCCGCCGATCTTGGTTTGCCCGGAGGAGCTGTCCACCACCGGGGGCGGTGGTGGCGGGACGTACGTGGGGGGAGGATTCACGTGCCACCACGAAGGGGTGGCAGCCAAACCGGTCGATCCCAACACCCCGAGCAGAATGACAATCGCGGCTGACCCAATCAGATGGGTCGCGCGCTGGCGCCACGAGTAAGAACTGGCCAACCGACAGAGGCACATGGCTCAAACCATCCTTTCCGGCGTGAGCAGGCGGGCGTCGAGGCAGGCAGCCCGCCGCGCGATCATCAAGGGGAGCAAAGGTGGGCTGATGAGAATTATCGGCAATTTCGTTGAGGAGCTTCATCGAATGGGTTGCAGCCGACCGACGGCGACATGGTAAGGGGCGAAGGATGGACAACGACGGGCCGCTTCGGGAGAGAACGCCGGTCGTTCAAGCCGTGCGGCAAACCGCGCTGACGATCTTGCCGGTCGCGCCTCTTGCGCCCGGCGCCGGCCGGCGAGTGAGGTGGTTTCACCCGTCGAAGGGTTACGACCGCGGAGACGGGCGGGCCGAAACTAGCACTGAGGACGACAAAGCCGGTTGGTCGGGAGCATGATGGACCAAACGCGCTGCCGACGGCGCGGCACTCCAGGGAAGGAGAGGGCATGAGCACGCACGCTTGGGCAACGGATGCCTGGAAAAAGCTCTGGGCGGCCGGCTTGGGACTGACCCTCAGCTGGTCGGGGAGCGCTTGGGCGGGGGAGGAAGGCGCGTGGCGAACGGCCCGCCCAAGCACTGGGGCCCTTGCGGCGACGCTGGGTCAGCCGCAGGCGCCCGACGCCGGGCCCAGCCCGGCGTCGGCGGTGCGCCTGGGCCGGCCCGTCATCGGCAACGAGGCGTCGGCAGTGCCCACCGACGGAGGGCTGCGGCAAGTCTCGTTCCGCCGGTCCGCCGACCTGGGTGCTGGGATCGTCCGCGCGCAAAGCGCCGACGAGACCCAGCCGACGCCTCTGGGGCCGCCCCAACCGATGCCGACGGGCGACTTCCGCACCTGGGTCGGCCCTCCGGGAGTGGTGCCGAGTTACCCTGTCCCTGATCAGGCCGAATTCGTTGCCGATAACAGCGTCCACCCCCTGTTTGCGGGCACGTTCGCTGGAAGCTGGCTAAGCTGGACCGGCACCTACGGCGAGTCCAACCGCTTTTATGCCGGGGCGGAGTACCTGCTGTGGGCCGTCAAATCCCAGCCGGGCGGCCCGCTGGTACTGACCACTGGCCCCCTCTTCCCGCAGATTGGCGGCCTTCCAGCGAACCTGACCGCCATTCCCGTCGCAGGGGCTGACAACCCCTCGAACCCGGTACGCTCGGGCGTGCGGACCGACATCGGCTATTGGCTGGGACCGGCCCAGCTCGTCGGTTTGGAAGGCGAATTCTTCTTCCTCGGCAAGGTCTCGACCAATGCCCTCTTTACATCCTCGGCCATTCCAGTGCTGAGCCGGCCCTTTATTAATGCCAACCTCGGGATCCCCGACAGCGAGATCGTGGCCGCCCCGGGAATTGCCAAGGGTGCCTTCCGCATCGACACCTCGAGTCGCCTTTGGGGCGCTCAGGCGAATGTCCGCGGCAAGCTCTGGTGTGAGAATTGGTGCCGGGTCGACGGCATCCTCGGCTTCCGCTACATCGACCTGGATGAGTCGATGGTCCTGACGGAATTCTCCCAAATCCTGCCCAATAATCCGTTCCCCCGGCTTCTGGGAAGCTCGTTCATTCTCCAGGACGGGTTCGAAACGCGGAACCAGTTCTTCGGGGGGCAACTCGGCCTGATCACCGGGTTCCACTGGCGGCGCTGGTCGTTGGACCTGTTGGGCAAGATCGCCCTGGGCTCCAACCGGCAAACTGTGGACATCAACGGCTACACGGTCCAAGTGGCGCCGAACGGCGTGCTGGTCAGCTCCGGGGGCTTGCTCGCCTTGCCCGGTGCCAACATCGGGCAATTCACCCGCTCGTCGTTCAGCGTGGCACCCGAGGCCGGCATCACCATCGGCTTCCAGCTGACCGACCACATCAAGGCCACGATCGGCTACTCCGTGCTGATATGGACGGGGGTGCTGCGGCCAGGCGACCAGATCGACCCGAAGATCGACTTCAACCGGGTCCCGAGCTTCCGGGCCGCGGGTGTGTCGGCGCCGCCGTTGCTCTACGTGACGCCGGTGGTCCCGTTCAAGGAAACGGTCTTCTGGGCCCAAGGCATGAACGTCGGGCTCGAATTTGTCTGGTAAGCTCCTCGGCCGTGGTGGCGGCTTCGGCCGCCACCACG
>JANWYO010000092.1 GCA_025055215.1 Gemmataceae bacterium | reverse complement strand
GTTTTCTCCTCTTTTTTTTCCTGTCTAAAATCGTCCCCGGTGGGTTCCCTCCAAAATTGCGCAAACGCGGTTTGGGGGGCGGGGGTGCGGCCCGGCCGGGGCCGCCACGCCGTTGCCGTCTTCGCTTCTCCCCTCAGCTTGCGATCTCCGCCAAGGCCCGCAGCAGGGCGTCGATGTCCGCCTCGGTATTGAACGGACCAGGGCTGACGCGCACCGTCCCTTCCGGAAACGTCCCCAACGCCCGGTGGATGTACGGGGCGCAATGCAAGCCCGGGCGAACCGCGATATCGAAGGCCTGGTCGAGGATGCCGGCCAATTCAGCGGCGGGGAGGGTGTCGCTGCGGAAGCTCAAGGTGCCGACACGCCGCGACGGATCGCCGTGGCCGAAGACCCGGAAGCCTCCCATGTCCTCCAAACCCTGCCGCAGGTGTTCCGTCAGGGCCAACTCATGGGCGCGCAGCCGCTCCAGACCATGCTCCTGCACGTAGCGGACGCCGGCCGCCAAGCCGGCAACGCCGAGGACGTTGGGCGTGCCCCCTTCCAGGACGTAAGGGAATTCCGCGGGCTGTGTCTCGCTGGAGGAATCGCCACCAGTGCCGCCTTCGCGCCAGACACCGACTTTGGCGCGGGGGCCGACGTATAAGGCCCCCGTGCCCGTCGGCCCTAACAGCGACTTGTGCCCCGGAAAGGCCAGCAGATCAATGTGCATCCCCTGGATGTCGATGGGCACTGTCCCCGCCGATTGGGCCGCATCTACCAGGAACAACACCCCTGCCTCACGGGCGATGCGGCCGACCTCGGCGATGGGCTGCACCGTGCCCAACACATTGCTGGCGTGCGTCAGGGCGATGAGCCGTGTCCTCGGGTTGAGGGCCCGGCGGACGTCGTCGGGCGACACGGTCCCGCCGCCGTCGGCCCGGACCCGGGTCAGCGTGATGCGCCCCTCAAGTTCCATCCGCCGCAGCGGGCGACTGACGCTGTTGTGCTCCAGGTCGCTGGTGACGACATGATCGCCCTCGCGGAGCACGCCTTTGAAGGCCATATTCAGCGCGTCGGTGCAATTGAGGGTGAAGATGAATCGCTCCGGCGCCTCGCCGTGGAACAGCTGGTTGAGGAGATGGCGCGTGTCATCGAGGAGGCGCTCGGAGGCCAGGGCCATTTTGTGGCCGGCCCGGCCGGGATTGGCCAGCTCGTGCCGCGCGAAGTGATCCAGGGCCTGGTAGACCCCTTCCGGCTTGGGAAAGCTGGTAGCGGCGTTATCGAGGTAGATCATGCTTCAGTCCGGCCCAAGGCCCCCTGCGGCCGCCCCAGAGGGCGGCCGCAGCACTCAATGCCCGATGTACTTCGCATACAGCGTCCGGGCCTTGTCCACGTCGTTGGTCCCCTTGATGATCGCCCGGCCGTCGGGGAAGACGGTAAACTCGCAGTTTTCGGCATGGAACTTGAGGAGAAAGCGGTTGTAGCTCACTTGCCCGTGGACCTCCAGGTGACGGGCCATCTCCTCGAAATTGAGCAGCGTCGGACGGCGGTGCGACACCTGGACGGCATTGCGGCCGCACAGGCTCGTGGTCTGCGTGCCATGCTCGCCGGCCAGCCACTCGAAGCGACGGCGCTGGCAGCAGGGGCAATCGACCTTGCCCCGCAGGGGCGCCACCTTGATCCGTCGCTGGATGTTGTCCCAGACATCGAAATACAAAAGGTCGCGGTTGATCTTGTCGTGCCGGCCGGTGAGGATTTTCAATGCTTCGACGGCCTGGTAGCTGGCGATGATGTTGACAATGGGCCCAAGGACCCCGGCGGTTTCACAGGTGCCCGCTTCGCCCGGGTTGGGCGCCGCCTCGAAGACGCAGCGCAAGCACGGCGTCTCGCCAGGGATGATGGTCATCGTCTGCCCGTGGCTGCCGATGCAGCCGCCATAAACCCACGGCTTGCCGTGCTTGACGGCCACGTCGTTGATGAGATAGCGCACCTCGAAATTGTCGGTGCCGTCGAGGATCATGTCGGCATCGCGGCACAACTCCTCGATGTTGGTGCGGTCGATGTCGGTGACGACCGGTTCGACGTGGACGGAGGAATTGATGGCCGCCAGCTTGCGGGCGGCGGCTTCGGCCTTGGGGAGGTTGTCGGCCACGTCGCGTTCGTCGAAGAGGACCTGGCGTTGGAGGTTGTTGGTCTCAATGAAATCGCGGTCGATGATCCGCAGGAAGCCGACGCCGGCGCGGACCAGGGCATTGGCCAGCACGGTCCCCAAGGCGCCGCAGCCGCAGAGGGTCACGCGGCTGCGGAGGAGGCGGCGCTGGCCTTCCTCGAGGATGCCGGGGAAGCGCATCTGTCGGCTGTAGCGTTCAAGGGCAGGGTCGGTGCTCACGCCTGATCGTCTCCTGGGACACCGAAGTCGGCGAGGAACGTCTGGAGGAAGCGGACAGCGGACTTCGGCCAGCGCTCCTGCCGGGCGTAGGCCACCAGGCAGTCCATGTCTTCCTGGACCCGGCGGCGTTCCGGGCCGCGAAGCCGTTGGAGGTAGGTGGCCAGGTATTCCAAGGCTTCGCTGGCCGCTGCCGGATGGACCACGTCGTCGCTGGAGCCGTCGAGAAACACCACGGCGTGCAGCACGGCCAGCAGCAAGGGGTGGACGTGCAATTCTTCCGGGATGAGGGGGAAGACCGCTGCTCCGTCGGGGACCTCCAGCTCGGGTTCGTCCGGCACGCCTGTCAACCTCCAGCCACGGCAGGGATGATACTCAGTTCGTCTCCGTCCTTGACGGGGGTGGCCAGGTTGTCGAGGTACCGGATGTCTTCGTCGTTGACATAGAGGTTGATGAAGCGGCGTACCTGGCCGTTGTCGAACAGGCGCTGGGTGATCGCCGGGTATTTCTGCCCCAGGGCATCAAGGGCGGCCTGGACGGAGGTGCCGCTGACCTCGACGACCGCCTGGCCGTCGGTGTGTTGCCGCAGCGGCGTGGGAATGTGGATGCGGATCGGCATATCTGCTCCTGTTGGCGGGCGAAGGCTCGTCGGCGGGCCCGCCCCCCGGGGCGGGCCCGCCCATCATACCAGCACCGGCTCGCGCGCCGCCCCGTCGACCAACGCCGCCAACTCCTCCAGCGACGGCTTGATGATGACCGGCGCTTCGACATACTCGGCCACGGCATCCTGTGTCTTCAGGCCGTTGCCCGTAATACAGATGACGATTTCCTCGTCGCGCGGGATGCGCCCTTGCTCGATGAGCTTGCGCGTCACCGCCACCGTCACGCCCCCGGCGGTTTCGGCAAAGATCCCTTCCGTTCGTCCCAGCAGGACCATCGCCTCGGAAATCTCCTGGTCACTGACGTCTTCGGCCCACCCCCCCGAGTCGCGGATGACCTTGCAGGCGAAATAGCCGTCCGCCGGGTCGCCGATGGCCAGCGACTTGGCGATGGTATTCGGCCGGCGAACCGGGCGATGCGTTTCCCAGCCGTTCTTGACGGCGGTGCTGATCGGGCTGCACCCGCTCGCCTGGGCCCCGTAAATCCTGCACCGCGCGTGCTCGATCAGGCCGACCTTGGCCAACTCCTGAAACGCTTTCGGGATCTTCCCCACCAGGCTGCCGCCGGCCATCGGCACGACCACATGTTGCGGCACCCGCCAGCCGAGTTGCTCGGCGATTTCAAAACCCATCGACTTCGACCCCTCCGCATAGAAGGGCCGGAGATTGATGTTGACGAACCCCCAGCCGTACTTGAACGCCACCTGGGTGCAGAGGCGGTTCACCTCGTCGTAGGTGCCGGTCACGCCGACGACCTTGGCCCCGTAGATGCTGGAGCCCAGGATTTTGGAGCGCTCCAAGTCGGCGGGGATGAAGATATAGGCTTCCAGTCCCGCGGCGGCGGCGTTGGCCGCCACGCTGTTCCCCAGGTTGCCGGTGGAGGCGCAGCCCACCGTGCTGAACCCGAACTCCCGCGCCTTCGATAACGCCACCGATACCACCCGATCCTTGAACGACAGCGTCGGAAAGTTCACCGCGTCGTTCTTGACCCACAGCTTTTCGACCCCCAACGCCTCCGCCAAGCGATCCGCCTTGATCAAGGGCGTCCCACCCACTTGCGCCCCAACCGTCGGCTCGCCGTCGATCGGCAACAGCTCCCGGTACCGCCACATGTTCTCCGGCCGCATCTCGATTTTCGACCGACTCAGCACCTCGGCAATCGCCTCGTAATCGTAATCCACCTCGAGCGGACCGAAGTCCTCGGTACAAAAGTTCAACGGCTCTTTCGGATACATCTTGCCGCACAGCCGACACTTCAGTCCGCGAACAAAACTGGTGGGCACGTGTGAATACCTCCTCGGTCAATCGGGTCACGGATGGCTCGTGCGCTGCGGGGCACCGTCCCGAGACGAACGAATTGCCCATCCGTTCGCTTGGGCCTTCGTCCAACGCTTACTGGTGGGGATCGTCCAGACCGAGAAGAGGTCGCCGACCTCTTCCGGTAGGTAGAGAAGAAGAGGCGTGCATGGCACGATCTTATCTCTCCCGGCCGGACCGGGTGGGAATTAGCACCAGCATCTTTCGGGCAGCCTCGCGCCTGCTGCTCCCCGACTACCTCAAGCAACGGGGAGTTTCGGCCGAGGCTTCCTAATCGACCGGTTGCTGTGGCGTCATAGGGCCCATTCCCTCAGCCACTCTGGATAAGATACCCAACCAAGTTGTCAGAGCGATTGTAGGGAGCAACCCGCCCCCGATCAATCCTAGTTGGCGGGAATTTTTCGGCGCGGCGGCGGGGAGCGGCGGGCGCAAAACGACTAATCGATCGCGGAGGGGGGCGGAGCAGCAGCAGGGAGGATCGGGTAGGCGCGAAACGACTCGTCAGTCGCGGAGCGGGCAGAGCGGCTATGCCGTCGACGGTTGGCGCCTACGGTGAACCTCGTGATTTCGGGCAACGTGGAGCGCTTCGGGCCGCGGTTTTTGCCGACCCCTGCCGGGTCCTGGTTTCCACCCTTGAGATTCATCGTTTCGCGCTTGCTGCGAGTCTGGTACGCGTTCCCCATCCTCGCGCGAGCGAGAGCCGGATCGATCGGTCTCCGCCGCTGATCCCTTTTCCCGCCCCAAAAAACCCGTGGGACACCTGGCGCCTACCGACCGTTCGACGTAAGACGGCTTGCGGATTCATAATAACGCTTTCCCCGCCGCTAAACTTCCTTGACGGCCTCTCCCCCCCGCTTTAGCCTGGAATCGACGGCGAGCTGGTCCCCCAGACGCGACACGTTCGTATGCACCGCGAAATTTCCCACACCGACGGGGCCTTCCATCACCAGAGCAACCTGTCGCTCTACCTAATGACCGCGCTGCTCGGCGTCCTCATTGGCTTGGATGTCGGGCCATCGGTGATCGCCTGGATTAACGGGTTCGGCTGGGACCTGCCCACCTGGTCACGGGAATGGTTCGGTTACCGCTACGCCCTGATCGCGGCCGTCCTCGGCGGTGCCCGGATCCTCTACGGCTCGGTCGAAAGCCTCCTCGACGGTCGGCTGGGCGCCGACCTGGCTCTCGCCATCGCGTGCATCGCTGCCATCCTCATCGGTGAACCGCTGGTCGCGGCCGAGGTCGTCTTCATCGGCATGGTCGGGGAATGCCTGGAGAGTATCACCTTCGCCCGGACGCAGCGGGCGATCCGCCGAATCGTCGAAGTCTTTCCGAGGCGTTGCTGGCTCCTGCGCGACGGCCGCGAAGTGCGGGTATTCACCCACGAACTGAAGGTCGGCGACCACGTCGTCGTCAAACCGGGCGGTCGCGTGCCGGTCGACGGGGTCGTGACGGAGGGACGCTCGGCGGTGGACCAAAGCGCCCTGACCGGTGAGAGCCTGCCCGTGGACAAAGGCCCCGGCGACGAGGTCTTGGCCGGCTCGCTCAACCAGTTCGGCGCCTTGACCATCGAGGCCCGCCGTGTGGCCGAACACACCGTGGTCGGCCGAGTTATCGAACTGACCGCCCGGGCCCTCAAGGACAAAGCCCCGCTGGAACGGACTGCGGACCGGCTGGCGCGCTATTTCCTGCCCGTGGTGCTCGGCCTGGCCACGCTGACGTTCCTGGTGACGCTGCTGTACCACGCCGGGCCGCTCCGGTCTGCCGCAGGGCAGACCGGACTGGGGGAAGCCATCCGCCTCAGCATCTACCCGACGCTGGCGGTCCTGGTAGTCGCCTGCCCGTGCGCCTTGATCCTGGCGACGCCGGCCGCCATCATCGCGGCCCTCGGCCGATTGGCGGGCACCGGCATCCTCATCAAGGGTGGCTCCGCCCTGGAGCGTCTGGCCGAGGTCAATGCCTTCGCCTTCGATAAAACCGGCACCTTGACCGAGGCGCGGCTGGAGTTGGGGGAGGTCGTCGGCCTCAACGGGGCGTCGTCCGACGAGGTCCTGCGTGACGCGGCCACCGCCGAGCAGCGGAGCGAACATCCGCTCGCCCGGCTGGTCCTCCAGGAAGCCAGCGCTCGTGGTCTCACTCCCCAGCCCATCATCGAGTTTCGCGCCCATCCCGGGGCTGGCGTGGCCGCCCAGACCGAATCGGCGGCCCTGATGGTTGGGACCGCTCGGCTGCTCCGCGAGCACGGCATCGACCTGCCGGCCGAGGTGGAGGCGATCCTGGAGCGGCTCGACGCCGCGGGGCAGACGGCGCTGCTGGTAGCCCGGAACGGGAGGATCGTGGGAGTGATCGGCGCCCGGGACCGGGTGCGGCCCGAGGCCGGGCAGGTCATCGCCGAGTTGCGAGCGCTGGGCATCCGTGACATCGCTCTCCTGACCGGCGACCGTCGGGCGGCCGCCCGGCCGGTCGCCGAGGCGGTGGGCATCACCGAAGTGCATGCGGAGTTGCTGCCCGATCAGAAAGCGGATTTTGTGGCTGCCTGGAAGGCGGGGCGACCGGCCGCGGCGGGCCACGGCCCGCCGCCGCCCCCGCGCAAGGTCGCCATGGTCGGCGACGGCATCAACGACGCCCCAGCCCTGGCCCGGGCGGACGTGGGCTTGGCCCTTGGCGGTACCGGCACCGACGTGGCCGCCGAAGCCGGCGACGTGGTGTTCATGGGCGACCCGCTCCGCGCCTTACCCCTGCTGGTACGCCTGTCCCGTCAGACGGTCCGCATCATCCGCCAAAACATCATCATCTTCGCCTTCGTGGTCAACGGCTTGGGGATTCTGATCACCGCCTGGCTTTGGCCGCTCCTCGCCCCCTCGCCGCAGTGGTACGAACAGGCGCCGCTGGCCGGCGTCATCTACCACCAACTCGGCTCGCTGGCCGTCTTGCTCAACGCCATGCGGCTGCTGTGGTTCGAGCGCTCCGGCCAGGCTCCTGGCTGGCTGCGACTGCGGCATGCCATGCAGCGCCTCGACCACTGGCTGGAGCATCACCTCAACCTCGACGAAGGGCTGCATTGGCTCAGCCATCATTGGGGTCGGGCCTTGCTCGTCGGCGGCGGCACCACCGCCGCCGCCTGGCTGCTCAGCGGCCTGGTGATGGTCGGCCCGGATGAAGTCATGGTCGTGCGCCGCTTCGGCCGGCCCTTTCCCGGCTATTTCGGCCCCGGCCTGTATTGGTTCTGGCCGTGGCCCATCGACGCCATCACCAAGGTGCAGCCCGACCGCGTTCGCCCGGTGCCAATCGGCTACCGGGTTGCCGCGGCCGGCACCGCCCCCGCCGGCTTCGCCTGGGCCAGCCCCCATGAAGGCCTGCGCCGCGTCTCCGACGAATCGATCATGATCACCGGCGACGGCCACCTCATCGAACTCCTCGCCACTGTCCGCTACACCATCGACCGCGACCGCCTGCACACCTACCTGTTCGACGTCCAAGACCCCGAGGGGATCATCCGGGCGGCGGCCGAGGCGGCCTTGCGGGAGGCGGTCGCCGGCCGATCGTTCGCTGAGCTGCTCACCGTGGAGCGCGAACGCTTCCAGCGCGACGTGCTCGCCCGGTTGGAGGAGCGCTGCGGCGCGGAGGGCGGGGACGGCTTGGGAATTCGGTTGGAGGGGCTGTCGCTGCACGACCTGCATCCGCCGCAGGAAGTGGTGCGGGAGTATCACGACGTGGCCCGGGCCATGGAGGCGCGCGACCGGGCGATCAACGACGCCCAGGCCGAAGCCCTGAGCAAGAAGCGCGATGCCGAAGCCCAGGCCCGCCGCCTCGTCCTGGAGGCCGAGGCGGCGGCCCAACGCAAGGTCCGGGAGGCCGAGACCGCCCGCGACCTCTTCCTCGCCCGTCTCCGGGCGCGGACCCAGCTCACCATGACGGAAGAATGGCAGCTGTTGTGGGACGCCGCCGTCGCCATGTGGGACGGGCAATCGTACCAGGCGGCCTTCGACGATTATCAGCAACGCCGCGACGAACGCATCGCGATCCGTAAGTTCCTGACCGATTTCCGCCTGGCGTGGGAGGCCCTGACCAGCGTCTTGAGCAAGCGCGACAAGGTGATCGTCGATGCCGCTTCGCTGCCCGGCAGGCGACACCTTCTGCTGCTCGATCCGGACCTGCTGCGCCCGCCGCCGCCGGTGATCCTCACGCCCGAGCGGTCGTCGCGGCCTTTCCGCGGCGACGCCCCCGAAGCACCGTAGGTCAGCCGTCCGCCTGCCGGCGCCAGTACCCGCCGGACAGCACCGCTTGGCCTCATTCAGGATTGGACCATGCGAAGCTTAGCCATCTTCCTCGCCGTGGGCCTTCTGCTCTGGTGCCTGTACTCCTCGATCTATCTCGTCGATCGAGCCGAGTTCGCCTACGTCACGCAGTTCGGCCGGCACATCGCCACCTTCGACGGCGTTACCGACGCCGGCTGGCATTGGAAGCTCCCCTGGCCGATCCAGGCGGTGCAGCGCATCGACCACCGCTTGCAGCTGTTTGACCTCCCGCCGGCCGAGATGGTCACGCCCGATACCCGCGGCAAGACTATCGACAAGACCCTGACCATCGAGGCCTACGTCTGCTGGCGCATCCCGCAGGCCGAGGACGTGGACCGGTTCATCCGGCACATCGGCACCACCGACCGGGCCCGGGAAATCCTCGGGCCGTGGATCAGCAGCCGGTTCGGGGCGGAGATCAGCAACATGCCGCTCGAGGACCTCATCAGCGTGGCCGATCCGCAGCAGGTGCGGGAGCGCATGGATCGCCTCAGCCGGCGGCTGTTGGGTGAGGGCGACGACGGGCTACGGGCGAAGACGCGTCAGAAATACGGCATCGAGATCGTGGACATTCGCCTGCGCCGCTTCAACCACCCGCCGGGGGTGCGCGATTCGATCTTCGACCGGATTCGCAGCGAGCGGAACAAGAAAGCCGCCGAGTACACGAGCGAGGGGGCGCAGCTGGCGGCGAACATCGCCAGCGCTGCCGAGAAGGAGCGCCAGGACATTCTTACCGAGGCCCGAGCGTTGGAGCAGCGTCTGAAGAAAGAGGCGGAGATCCGGGCCGACGAAATCCGCAATCAGGCCCACAGCAAGGACCGCGAGTTTTACACCTTCCTGCAGAAATTGGAAGCCTACCAGCGCATCTTGGGGGAATCGAAAGACCTGCTGCTCCTCTCCAGTCATCATCCTCTCTTCGACTTGCTCCTCAACCCGCCCCGGATGAAGGGGCCCGGCTCGCCGACGGGCACCGCCGGCACCCCGCCACCCACCCATGACCCGAGCCGGAGCGGAGGACCGTGACGATGAAACGCTTCCTGCTGCTGACGGCCACCACGGCCCTCGTCGGCTACCTCCTCACCGGTGTCACCTTCGTTCGCCCGGGGGAGCGCGCCGTCGTGCGCCGCTTCGGCCGGGTGATCGATACCCCCGGGCCGGGCCTGTACGTCGGCCTCCCCTGGGGCCTGGACCGGGTAGACCGCGTGGCCGTCAACCAAGTGCGACGGGTCCGCGTCGGCTATCAGCCGGACGTCATCGACAGCAACCCGACTCCCCGAGGCCAGCTGCTGACCGGCGACCACAACCTCGTCAACATCCAGGTGGCGATCGATTACGACGTGCGGGAAGACGAAGTGGTGGACTTCGTGGTGCAGGCCGAGCGGGTCGAAAGCCTGATCGCCAGGGCCGCGGAGTCGGCCCTGGCCGAGTGGGTGTCCGGCCAGTCCGTGGACGACGTGCTTATCACCGGCAACGCCCGGCTGCCGCCTTGGCTGGTGGCCCGGACGCAAGAGCGTCTGGAGCCGTATCGGCTGGGGGTCGAGGTACGGGCCGCCAGTGTCGCTCACCTCCTGCCTCCGGACGAAGTGAAGGATGCGTTCGACGCCGTGACCCGGGCGCAAACCGCGATCCGCACGCTGGAACACAAGGCGCTGGAGGAGGCGGCCCGCAGCCGGCGCGCGGCCCAAGCCGAGAAATATCGCCTCGAGCAACTCGCCGCCGCCTACGCCCACGAGCGCGTGCAGTTGGCCCGTGCCGAAGCCGAAACCTTTGAAAAGCGCCTCTCGCAATACGAGCAATTGCGCGAGCAAAACCCCGACTTTCTCCTGGCGCTGTGGTGGCAGGAAATCGGCCGAATCCTCGCACGCATGAAAGAAACCGGCCGGCTTGATCTCTTGGACCGGCACCTCGGTAGCCAGGGACTTGACATCACCCACATGCCGACCCTGCCCAATCGCAAATAAATCGGCCAGCGGACTGCGCCAAGGCGTGAAGGGACCGGACCACGCGGCTCGCTCTGAGTGCACTTGACGTCTGGGCCAGGGGCGACCGCTCCAGGCGACGGTTTTTCTTGATCGCCGCCGATTCCTCGTTTCGCTCCCACGATTGATCGTTTCGCGCACGCTGCGTGCCCAACATGCTTCTCCCAACCGCGCGCGAGGGCAAACCGATCAATCCCTCTCCGCCGCTGCCCCCTCGTCTCGCCCAGATCCCGAGGGCAACCCGCTCGCTTCGCGTCTTACCGGATCTAGAGGCCTCCGGCCGGATTCCGGCTCAACGGCGGGGGACCGCGTGGCCCAAAGGCTCTTCGGCGGCCGGCGTCCCCGCCGGCCGCAGGCTGACGAGAAACTCCACCAGCGCCGTCATCTCCGCCGGCGAAATGTGCTTGCCGAAGGCCGGCATGTTGCCGCCCCCCGGCGTGCCGTTACTCACCTGGTTGATGAGTTGGTTGCGTGTGAGGGTCCGGCCGACGTGGCTGAGGTCGGGGCCACGCCGTCCGCCGACGCCATCCAGCGCGTGGCAGTTGCGACATTGCTTATTCTGGAAGACCGCCGCCCCTTGCAGCTGCAACGGCGTCGAGCGCCGC
>JANWYO010000034.1 GCA_025055215.1 Gemmataceae bacterium | reverse complement strand
ATGGTCCGGCGGGACCGGGTGATCAAGCACTGGACAATACGCAAAGGCCGCGAGCGTGGCGGCCAGCCGTTCACCCGGACCAGCCTCTACAAGTTGCTCACCAACGTCGCCTACGTCGGCAAGGTGCGGTACAAGTCCGAGGTCCACCCGGGAGAGCACCGGGCCATCGTGGACACGGACGCCTGGCAGAAGGTGCAGGCCCTGCTCCAGCGGAACGGCCGCACGGGCGGTGCACTGGTGCGGAACAAGTTTGGGGCACTGCTCAAGGGCCTCTTGCGCTGCCTCCCCTGTGGCTGTGCCATGACCCCGTCGCACACCACCCGCAACGGCCAGAAGCGCTACCGCTACTATGTCTGTTCGTCGGCCCAGAAGCGCGGCTGGCACACCCGTCCGTCCAAGGCGATCCCCGCCGGCGCGATCGAGCGGTTCGTCGTTGAGCAGATCAAGGCCGTGGGCCGCGACGAGGCGCTGCTCCGCGAGGCGAGTCTGGCGAAGGCTGCGGAAGTTCGCGGAGCTGGTCGGTGTCAGCCCGACCTACCTTTCGCAGGTCGAACAGGATAACGTCGATCCGCCGACGGCCGAGCGGGTCCACACGATGGCCACCTTGCTGGGGGCTAATGCGGACGAGTGGACCGCCCTGGCGGGCCGCGTCCCGGAGGACTTGCCGGGCATCATCCAAAAGCAGCCGACGGCGATTCCCGAACTGCTGCGGGAGGCCGGCGGGCTGACGGCCGAACAACTGCGGATCCTGCGTGAGCAGGCCCGCAAACTCAAGGAGCGGGGCACCGCCGGCGGAGGGGAAGGATGAAACGCACCGTGCCGATGGTCGGGTCAGGCTGGGGTCACTTCTTTTCGTCCGTTGGCTTCTCCAACTCCTTCAGGAATGCCACGAACTTCGGGTGCGTGCGGATGCCGTCAAAGTCGCGGTCTTGCTCGATGTGGGCGATTTGCTCGGCCTTGAAGTAGCCGCCGGCCTGGGCTTTCTGCAACAGGGCGATCGCCTGATCGACGAGCTTATCGCGGTCCTTCTCGATGGCGGCGGCACAGAGGGCGTACACACATGCGGCGTTGTAACGCTCGTTGTTGCGGAGCTTCTCATCGAGCGTCTCGGCCCACCGGGCGAAGCGTTCGGCCGTCGTCACCGCCTCGGCCGGCTTGCCCCGCTTGAGCAGTGCCTGCACCCGCAGAACGAGCAGTTCGGGAATCTGCTTGGCCAATTGTTTGAAGACAAACTCGATGTCCGCAATGGCTTTCTCGGCGTTCTGGCAAACGGTGATTCGCTGATCCATTTGAGGAACGGCGTTCTTGAACTGGCCGACAAGCAGCCCTTTCTCGTGCCACGGTAGAAGTATCTCTCTTCCTTTGGCGTAGGACACGGATGCTTTTTCGTAGTCGTGCATCGTTTGGTAAAGGAAACCAAGTTTGAAATTACTGACGAATAAATCCGTTTGGGCCTGGGCATTCTTGGGGTCGGCCTCGGCCAACCGCTGATCCACCGCCAGAGCCTTCTCATAGAAGTCGAGGGCTGCTTTGGTCTGCCCGAGCTGCAACTGCACGTCGCCAAGTTTGTCGTAGCAGACGCCCAGGTCGCTTTGGGCCTGGGCATTCTTGGGGTCGGCGTCGGCCAACCGCTGAAACCCCGCCAGACTCTTCTCGTAGGAGTCGAGGGCCGCCTTCGTCTGCCCGAGTTGCAACCGCACGTCGCCGAGCCTCTCGTAGCTGATGCTCAGGTCGCTTTGGGCCTAGGCATTCTTGGGGTCGGCGTCGGCCAACCGCTGACTCACCGCCAGAGCCTTCTCGTAAAAGTCGAGGGCCGCCTGGGTCTGCCCGAGTCGCAACTGCACGTCGCCGAGCTTGTTGTAGCTGACGCCCAGGTCGCGTTGGGCCTGGGCACTCTTGGGATCGGCCTCGGCCAACCGCTGACTCACCGCCAGACCCCTTCTCGTAGAAGTCGAGGGCCGCCTGGGTCTGCCCGAGTTGCCACTGCACGTCGCCGAGCTTGTTGTAGCTGACGCCCAGGTCGCTTTGGGCCTCGGCATTCTTGGGGTCGGCGTCGGCCAGTGGCTTTGCCAGTTCGTACCCGGCTTGATATTCCTTCTCGGCGGCGAGCGTGTTGCCGAGTTGCAACTCGACATCCCCCATGCGGAGGTGGCTCCACACGAGCGTCTGGTCCGGCCGGCCTTGCTTGCGGGCATCGTCGAGAATCTTCGCCAAACCCGTGCGGGCTTTCTCCAACAAGGCACGCCGCAACTCCTGCGTGCCGGGGCGATTCTCCAACTGGTTTTGAATACCGAAGACAAAATCGCTGTAGGCGTCCATCGCCAGCTTGGTCCGCTGTTGCACAAGGACGAGCGTGTCTTGCACTTCCTTCGTCTTCGCCCTGGCTTCGTCTTCGTTCCGTTTGGCGGTCTCGGCATTCTGAATCGCCTGGTCTTCATTCTGCTTGGCTTGACGCTCGGCCGTGATGGCCCGGTTCATCTGCCACAGGCTGACCCCCAGCCCCGCCATGAGCACCGCCGCCACCAGGCCCCCGGCCCACTGCACCACCCGCCGCCGTTTGGCCTGCTCGGTCGCTTGCACCTCGGCCTTCGCCTGGGCCAACTCCGCCTGCTTCGCCCGCTCCTCTGCCGCGATCCGCAAGGCCGCCACCCGCTTCGCCACTTCGTTGGCATCCTTCGGTCGATCAGCCGGTTCAAACGCCAGACACTGCTTCACCAGGGCAATGACTTCCGGCTCCGCGTCGCAGGCGTCGAGCCGTGCGAAAGCGTCCTCCGTCTTACCCCGCAGGGCCTTTTGCCGGACGCTCTCCGCATCCCGGCCGGTGTAGGGCGGCTCGCCGGTGAGCAGCTTGCACCACAGCGCCCCCAGGCCGAACACATCCGACGCCGGGCCGATGCGGTCGATCTCGCCCCCGGCCT
>JANWYO010000031.1 GCA_025055215.1 Gemmataceae bacterium | reverse complement strand
CAGCATGAGGAAGGGCCCGACGCCGAGCGGGAAAGCCGGCTGGACGAGTTGCACGACCACCTGCGGCGGGACCGGGATTGGGTACGCCGGCTGGTGCGTCGGGCCGCGCGACTGGGATTGGTTCAGGAGGTCGGGGCGCAGCTGTGTTTGACGCCAGCGGGTCGCGAGCGCGCCCGGCAGGCGGTGACGCCAGGAGCGGGGGCAGACGCCCCGCCTCCATTCAGTCGATGATCTTGTTTAGCGGATACTCCACGATGCCGCGTGCCCCCGCTTGCTTCAGCTGCGGGATGATGTGCCGTACGACTGTTTCGTCGATGACGGTATTGACCGCCACCCAGGCTGGGTCAGACAACGAGCTGACCGTGGGCTTTTGCAGCGCAGGGAGGATTTGCAGTACGGCCGGCAGGTCCGTGGTCAGGACGTTCATCATCAGGCCGACCTTTCCCTCGGCGTTCATGGCGCCTTGCAGCATGAGGACCAAGTCGTCCATTTTCTGTTTTTTCCAGGGATCGGCGAGCGCCTGCCTGTTGGTGATGAAGCGGGTGGTGCTTTGGAGGAGTTCACAGACGATGCGCAGGTTGTTGGCGCGGAGAGAGCTGCCGGTCTCCGTGACCTCGACGATGGCATCGGCCAAGCGGGGGGGCTTGACCTCGGTGGCACCCCAGCTGAATTCGACGTGCGCTTCGACGCCGTGCTCCGCCAGCCAGCGGCGCGTCAGCTGCACGACTTCCGTCGCGATCCGCTTTCCCTGGAGGTCTTGGACCGTCTGGATGGGCGAATCGTTGGGCACCGCCAACACCCAGCGCACCGGCCGTTTGCTCACCTTGCTGAAGACCAGTTCGGCGAGTTGGACGACGTCGGCGTTGTTTTCCAGGATCCAGTCGTAGCCGGTCAAGCCGCAGTCGAGGGAGCCATTTTCGACGTAGCGGGGCATTTCCTGGGCGCGGATGAGGGTGCAGTGGATTTCGGGGTCGTCGATGTGGGGGTAGTAACTGCGGTTGACGTAGGTGATTTTGTAGCCGGCCTTGCGGAAGAGTTCGCCGGTGGCCTCCTGGAGGCTCCCGGCGGGCAGCCCGAGTTTCAGGACTGGTCCGTTCATGGGGATCACACTCCGACAAGGGATGCCTTGGTGATGAGGAAGGACTGCGATGGGTGCCGGCGCCCGGGCGCCGGCACCAGGCTGGCGTCGGTCAGGGGCTCACGACTTGTTGTACACCTGAGCCGGATCGACCAGTCGTTCGGCGATGATGCGCAGGCGGTCGCCCTCGACCTGGCGGAAAAAGCAGCTGTGATAACCTTCGTGGCAGGCGACGCCGCCAATCTGCCGAACCTTGAGGAGCACGGTGTCCGCGTCGCAATCGACCAGGACGCGTTCCACCTCTTGGACGTGGCCGCTCTCTTCTCCTTTCCGCCACAATCGGCCGCGGCTGCGGCTGTAGTAGCAGGCCCGACCGGTGCGGAGCGTTTCTTCCCAGGCGTCGCGATTCATCCACGCCAGCATGAGCACTTCGCCCGTGGTGGCGTCTTGGGCAATGGCCGGCACCAGGCCGCCGGCTTTGTCAAAGTCAATCATGGCACGAGTCATCCGCGATCAGTCATAACGAATGAGGCTGAAGATCTCGTAGGGGCGCAGCTTGTCTCGGCCGCGGAGAAACGCCAGCTCAACCAAGAACGCGCAGCCGAGCACCTGCCCGCCCGCCTTCTCGATCAGTTGGCAGCCGGCCTGCATGGTGCCACCGGTGGCCAGCAGGTCATCCACCAGCAGCACGCGTGCACCAGGAGCCACGCCGTCGATGTGGACTTCCAGTTCGGCGCTCCCGTATTCGAGTTCGTACTTGAGGCTATAAGTGCGGTGCGGCAACTTGCCGGGTTTGCGCAGCGGCACCAGCGGCTTGTGCAGAAGCAACGCCAGCGGCGCCGCGAAGAGGAACCCCCGAGCCTCGGCGGCCGCTACCGTATCCACCGGCCGGTCCCGATACGCCGCATAAAATTGGTCGATGGCAAACTGGAACGCCTGCGGCTCGGCCAACAGCGGCGTGATGTCCTTAAAGACAATCCCCGGCTTGGGGAAGTCGGGAATATCACGGATGTAGCGCTTGAGGTCCATCGACGGCTCGCCCCGTTGGGCTGTGGCCGAGGCGCTCCGGCAGCCCCCAGGCCGCCGTCAGACGCGCTCCAGACCATTGGGATTGGTTACGAGTTCACAACCGTCGAGGCAACCATGCCGCTCGTCATCCGCGCCGCACGTCCGGCTGACACCCCCGTGATCGCCGATTTCAACCGTCGCATGGCCTGGGAGACGGAGAGGCGGGAGCTGGACCCCACGGTGCTGGCCCAAGGCGTGGCTGCCGTCCTCGCCGACCCGGTCAAAGGCCGCTACCTCGTTGCTGAGCAAGCGGGCGAATTGGTCGGCCAGCTGATGCTGACGCTCGAATGGAGCGATTGGCGAAATGGCTGGTTCTGGTGGATCCAGAGCGTCTACGTGCGGCCCGACGCTCGCCGGCAGGGGGTCTTTCGGGCCTTGTACGACGAAGTCGTTCGACAAGCCCGCAGCCAGGGCGACGTCATCGGCCTCCGGCTGTACGTCGAGCACGACAACGTCACCGCCCAGGAAACCTATCGCCGCCTGGGGATGGTCGTGACCGGCTACGGACTGATGGAGCGGTGTCCCCTGGAGTAGTGCTTCCTTGCAAAAAAATGGGGGCAACCCTCGGGGGAGAGGGTTGCCCTTCAACGGGGTTCGGCGGGTCCAAGGTGAACGGGACCTCCGGCAGGATGGGGGAACGGAGGAAATCGGCTGGGCCGTTGGGCCGCCCGGTCATCGGGGGAGCTGACCGGGCGGCGGCCGTCACCGACCTCCCTGGGCCGGGGCCGTCTCGGGGGAAGACGGCCCCGGCTGCCGCTTGCTCGTCATCAGGGGGTTCGTCACGAGCGTCGTGAGGTAGAGCAAGGCCGATGCCAAACGCTGGGGTCGAGCGCGGCCCAAACGACCGAGGCGGTCATAAACCCTGTCGCAATTCAAGGTTTAAAAACTCGGCTCACATCCCAGAGGCGTCGTTGACGCATCCGCAATCCGTGGGACCGGCCCTTTCGGTTTGTAATTCTTACCTTCGCTTTGTAAGACAGACCTACACCACCGGCCGAAAAGTTCGCGTCCGTGGGTGGACGGGCGGCCGGCGGTCGTCTCCCAGCTTGCGCGCGCCATGCTCACCGATTCGCTCGCTGCCCAACTCTACGCCGAGATTTGCCGCATTCCCCTCATCGACTCCCATTCGCACATCAACCCGCTCCAAGCGGCGTCGCGCAGCCTCGATGACATCCTCGGCTACCACTATTACACCGAGTTGGCCCACTCCGCCGGCATGAGCAAGGCCCCTCTGGCCGCCCACGTCGATCCGCGGGAGCGTGTTCGGATCATCATCGAGTACATGGACCGCTTCGATAATACCGCCCAATACGGCTGGTTCGTAGACATCGCCCGCACCTTCCTCGGCTTCACCGGCGAACGCATCACCCCCGCCGATGCCACCGGGCTGTGTGAGACGGCCGAGCGGCTGATGGCCCAGCCTGACTGGGAGGAGCAGGTGCTGCGCAAGTCGAACATCGAAAAAGTGTTCCTGACCAACGATTTCGACGACCCCTTGGAGGGGTTCGACACCAACCGCTACGTCCCGTGCCTGCGAACCGACGACTTGGTCTTCCACCTCGACAAGCCCGAGGTGCGCCAACGGCTGGCGAAGGCGACGAACGTCGAGGTCCACAGCTGGCGCGACGTGCAGACGGCGGTGACGAAGCTGTTCGAACACTTTACCCGCAAGGGGGCCCGGGCCTGCGCCGTCTCGCTACCGCCGAACTTCACCCCCACCGCCGCCGCCCGCTGGGAAGGAACAACCGACCCGACCGTCCGCAGCCAAGCGATCTTCTGGCTCCTTGCCGACCACTGCCGGGCCTTCAAGCTCCCCTTCGATCTGATGATTGGCGTCAATCGCCGCGTGTACGCCAATGGTGTGTACCAGGGACAGGACCTGTTCGATCAGCGGACGTCGCTCATCCAGTACGCGGAACTGTTCAACAGTTTCCCGGACGTCATCTTTCCCATTTCAGTGCTGACGAGCGTGCAGAACCAGGAACTGGCCAGCTATAGCTGGATTTTCCCGAATGTCATCACCCACGGGCACTGGTGGTATTCCAACATTCCGGTCTACGTCGAGCGCGACACCCGGGCGCGGCTTCAGGCGGTGCCGAAGACGAAACAGATCGGCTACTACAGCGACATGTACAAGCTGGAGTTCGGCCTGCCGAAGTTCAACATGTACCGCCGTATCCTGGCGGGGGTGTTGGCTGATGACTTCGTCCGAGCGGGAAGCCACAGTGAAACCCAAGCCCTGGAACTGGCCCGTCTGCTCTTGCGGGACAACAGCCGACGGATTTTCGGCGTCTGACGCCGCGTCCCGGCCACGCCCGCTGGGTCGTGGCCATGGAGACCGACCGATGCGCGGAGTTGCCGGGATTGCTGCCATGACGTGGCTTGCCAGCACCGCCGCCTGGGGCGACGAAGGGATGTGGCTGTTCAACCAACCGCCGCGGGCGCTGCTGCAAAAAAAGTACGGCTTTGAGCTGACCGATGCTTGGTTGGAGCGCGTCCGGCTGGCCTCGGTCCGCTTCAACAACGGCGGCTCGGGGAGCTTTGTCTCACCGCAAGGCCTGGTCATCACCAACCATCACATCGGCGCCGACATGTTGCAAAAGCTCAGCTCGAAAGAGCGGAATTATTACCGCGACGGCTTCTACGCCCGCACCCGGGCCGATGAGTTGAAATGCCCCGACCTTGAGCTGAACGTGCTGGTCTCGATCGACGACGTGACGGAGCGGGTCAACGCGGCGGTGCGCCCGCACATGTCCCCCGCCGAGGCCTTCGCGGCCCGGCGGGGTGTCATGGCCGCCATCGAGAAGGAATCGCTCGACCAGACCGGGCTGCGGAGCGACGTGGTGACGCTCTATCAAGGGGGCGAATATCACCTCTACCGCTACAAGAAGTACACCGACGTGCGGCTGGTAATGGCCCCGGAACACGCGATTGCCTTTTTCGGCGGTGACACCGATAACTTCGAGTTTCCGCGCTACAACCTCGACATCTGCTTTTTCCGCGTCTACGAGAACGATCGGCCGCTGGCCTCGCCGCACTTCCTGCCGTGGAGCAAGACCGGCCCGGCGGAGGGGGAGTTGGTGTTTGTGAGCGGCCACCCGGGCACGACCAACCGCCTGGAAACCCATGCCAAGCTGCTCCACCGCCGCGACGTGACGCTGCCGTACACGCTGGCCCGACTGCGGGCCTTGGAAGCGGCGTTGATCCAATTCAGCGAGCGTGGTCCCGACCAGGCCCGCATGGCAGCCAATGACCTCCACCGCGTCGCCAACGCGCGGAAGGCATTCAGCGGCATGTACCAGGGACTTCTCGACCCGGCCATCCTCGCTGCCAAGCAAGAGGCGGAGAAACGCTTCCAAGAGGCCGCGGGCGCCATCGGTCCCGACGGGGCGGGGGTGCCCCACGCCATTGAGGAAATTCGCCAGGTCCAAGACTATCTGCGACGACACGACTTCGAAAAGCGCCATGCCTTGTTGGAGCGCGGCGATGCCTTTGCGTCGGAGCTGTTCACCATGGCGCGGCACCTGGTTCGCTTGGCGACTGAGCTGAACAAACCGAACACGGAGCGCCTGCGCGAGTACCGCGACTCCAACCTCGAATCGCTTCGGTTCCAACTTTTCTCGCCGGCACCCATTCATGCCGAACTGGAGCAGGCCAAGTTAGCGGCGTCGCTGACATTCCTGGCTGAGCAGCTGGGCGGTGACGACCCGGTGGTCAGCAAAGTGCTGGCAGGGAAAAATCCGCTGGCTCGCGCCGCCGAGTTGGTGACCGGCTGCGAGCTGTTCGACCCGCAGGTCCGCCGCCGTTTGGCGGACGGCAGCGGGTCAGCGATCGCTGCCTCGGAGGACCGGATGATCCGCCTGGCGTTGACCGTCGATCAAGTCAGCCGCGAGCTGCGGAAAGACTATGAAACCCTGGTGGAGGAGCGGGAGCGGCAGGCCTACGCCACGCTTGCCAAGGCCCGGTTTGCGATCTATGGTCGGAGCATTGCCCCCGACGCTACCTTCACCTTACGCCTGGCCTTCGGGGTGGTGCGGGGCTACCGTGCGGAGGGAGTCGAAGTGCCCCCAATGACGACGTTCGCCGGTCTCTTCGAGCGGGCCGGACGGCAGCAAGATCGGGGGCCGTTCGCCTTGCCGCGGCGGTGGCTGGAGGGGAAGGACAAGCTCGACCTCAGCACCCCGTTCAACTTCGTCTCTACCGCGGACACGATCGGCGGCAACTCTGGCAGCCCGATCATCAACCGGGCTGGGGAATTGGTCGGCATCAATTTCGACCGCAACCGCTTCGGCCTGGTGCGCAACTTTGTCTACACGGACGAGCAAGCCCGGCACATCGCCGTTCATTCCCGCGGCATCCTGGAAGCTCTCGAGAAGCTGTACGAGGCCCGGCCGCTGGTTAAGGAATTGACGCCCTCCCGCCCCTGACGCCGCTACGCCGCGGCACCCCTGGACCCCGCCTCCCGCCATCCCCGTGTCGCCTCCGGTCATGCGAAGCGTTTCCTGGAAGTGGTGGATCTGTTGCCTGCTCCTGCTGGCCACCATGTTGAACTACATGGACCGGCTAACGCTGAACCTCACCATCGTGCGGATCATGCACGATTTTGGCCTGAGTGTGACCGAGTACGCTCGGTTGGAGTCGGCGTTCTCACTGGCGTTCGGGGCGGGGGCATTGTTCTTCGGCTGGTTGGCCGATCGGTGGAACGTCCGCCTGCTCTACCCGCTGGTGGTGCTCGCGTGGTCGGCCGCGGGTTTCGTCACCGGGTTGTCGTGGAGCTTCGGCAGCCTGCTGGTCTGCCGGTTCCTGCTCGGCCTGACGGAGGCGGGGCATTGGCCGTGCGCGATACGGACCACGCAGCGCATCCTTCCTGCCGGGGAGCGGACGATGGGCAACAGCCTGCTGCAAAGCGGGGCGGCCCTCGGCTCGGTCCTGACACCGATGGTCGTGCTGGCGCTGGTCATGGAGCCGGCGCCTTGGGAGCGTCCGGAATGGGTCGCCGGCGCCATCGGCTCGACGGCAACGTCCACGGCCTTCGGCGTGGCCGCCGGGGCCGGGCTGGCAGCGTGGCTGGTTCCAGTGTATCAGCCCGGCGCGTGGCGGTATCCGTTTTGGGTGATCGGCGGCCTGGGGATTTTCTGGGTGGCCGGGTGGCTGATATCGATGCGCCGCACGGACTGGACCGGCCCAGCGGGGTGGGGGGGGGCCCCCCCCCCCCCCCCCCG
>JANWYO010000342.1 GCA_025055215.1 Gemmataceae bacterium | reverse complement strand
CCCGGCACGTCCTTGACGTGCCGGGCCGGCTGCCTTTCCAGAGGCCACAGAGCCCGGGTAACGCCGATCGGCCTAGGGATTCTCCCAGATGAGTGTCACGCGCGTCACCGGTCCGGGAAGGCGGAGGCGAATGAAGGGGATCGGGTCATAGGGGTCCGGCTCGCGCTCGACTTGGACGCGGGACGGGGTCGCCTGCCAGCCGGATTCGTAATGCAGGCTCAGGACCACCTTGCCGTCTTCGGGCACCAAGTCGGTCAGCACCAGGCGCTGCCGACTGGCCACGAGCCACTCGGCTTGCCCTTTCAACACGTAGGAGGGTGTTCGCCGGAGGGCGAAGAGACAGCCGGCCGCGCCGGGGGGGAGATCTTCGGGAGGCAGCGGCAGGGGGATGACTTCGCGGACCAGGGGCCAGCTGCGGAGGCGCGAGACTACGGTCGGCGACCAGCAGGCGATCCAGCCGACGTTATAGCGCCGGCAGAATTCCTCGAGGTCGGCATCACTCCAGGCAGGCAGGGGACGACCCGCCAATTTGCCCTCGCTCAGCCCGGCGTACGAGAAATCGAAATCGGCCCGGGGATCCAAGCCGCCGAGAAACACGCGCTCGGTCAACATCGGGAGCAGCACCGACCAGCGGGATGAAAATGCCTGGCTGGGTTGGTCTTCCCAAAGGATGCGGGCCCGCGACGAGGTATGCTCCACCAACGTGGCGACAGCGGCTCGCCGCTCGGGCCCCAGCCCGATGACCAAGGGGATGGTGCGGAAGGCGCGTTCCAGCAGGGGGTCGGCGAAGCTGTGCCCAAGGAAGATGACACCGGCGGAGGGGACGACGATGGCTGCCGCGCGCAGCGATGGCCGGGCCAATCTGTTCCACACCCCGCGGGCGATGCATGCCAGCAGGTCGACGGCCGGATAGGTGGCGAACCAGAGGGCGGGCACGAGCAGGCGTGGCGAGCCGACGCGGCCCAGCGGTTCCCAGGCGATGCCGACGACAGCCAAGGTCAGGGCGCAGCCGGGGGCCCGGCCGAAGAGCCTGGCCGCCGCCCGTTCTTTGCGGATATTGAGCACCACAATGCCGAGGAGGCCCGCGGAGAGGAGAAAGACGGCCAAGGCCCGATCGACCTCCTCGCCCCAAAGGTCGGCTGTCCAGAAGGCGTACAAGGTGCGATGCGTCAGGATGGGGATGCCGACCGGCAAGGGAGAGCGGATCCACCAGTATTGCACCCAGTCGATCAACCAGAAACCGTTGGCCAAGATGCCGCCGAGGAGGGCAGAGCCGAGCCCGAAGTGCCAGGCAAGGGGATGCCGATGGCGTGTTCCCACCGTGAGGTAGTAGACAAGGTTCAGGGGGATGAGGAGGGAAAAGAAGAACGGGTGGGCGAACCAGCCGACGGCATTGACGGCCAAGAGGGTGATCCAAGCGGAGAAGCTGGGCTGGCGATCATAGCGAAGGAGGAGGCCCACGTGGACCAAGCCGGCCAAGGCGGCGAGGAGCAGGTCGAGGTCACCGACTTCGAGCAGTTCCCGGCATGGCTCGCCCCACCACACGCCCAGGCCCAGGGCACCAGCCAGACAGGCCGGGCCCAGGGTCAGGCCCATCCCGCGGGCCGTGGCGAGCAGGGCCCAAGGGACGAGCAGCGAGCAGGCGGCCAGTCCGAGTTTATAGGCGGCGGGGCGGAAAGCCCCGCCGCCGAGCAGCAGGAACAGCTCCGCCGGTCGGCTGCCACTGTCGAAGATGGGCGTCTTCGGGTAGCCGGCTTGAAATGCCGGGTCGTAGCAACAACTCGTTCCCGTTTCGATCAAGGACCGGGCACCGAGATAGCCGTGGTACAGATGCAGGGGATGCCGACCCGAGATGATCGGCTCGTCGCTGATCAGCCCTTCCCAGGGGCGGGTCTCGCCGAACAGGGTGAGCGTCAGCCAGGCATGCCAAGTGCAGAGGGCCAGGAACACGAGCCCCCACGCCCAGCGGCGCGGGGACGAGGTGGCGGCCGTGTCCGGTGCGACCGGGGGATTCATGGCCGCGGCATGGTAACGAAGGAAGGTGGTTGGCTCAAGGCATCTCGCGCAAGGGCTGCACCGATCGCTTGAAGTTGGGTCGAGCGCTTCAGGCAGCGGTTTTTCTCCCTCCGCTGATTCATCGTTTCGCGCCGGTATTCCCGATTTCTCGTTTCGCGCTCGTTTCCTCCGATTGGTCGTTTTGCGCTCGCTGCGTGCTCCGCCGGCGTCTCGCCTCCTCGCGCAAGCGCGAACCGATCGATCCTCCTCGGGCGCGGGTCACACCGTGCCGCGGACACGGCCTTGGGCCGGCGGGGATGTCAGTTAGCAAGCCAATGGCGTTGGCCCGGTCAACTCGAGACGACAGGTAGAGGGGTGCGATTTTGGGCGCTTTCCCGAGAAGCCCGGTCGCCGAAAATCCGGTGCCATAACCACATCAGGGGGTCATAGAACCGGTCCACGACCCGTTCCTTCAAGGGGATGATGCCGTTGTCGGTGATGTGGATGTGTTCCGGGCAGACTTCGGTGCAGCACTTGGTGATGTTGCACAAGCCGATATTCAAGGTGTCTTTCAAGAGTTGCAGGCGGTCGCCAATGTCCAAAGGATGCATCTCCAGGCTGGCAACGCGGATCATGAAGCGCGGCCCGCCGAACAGTTCCCGCAGTTCACCGTCCACCGTGTCACCCATCATCCGATGATCGCGGAGCACGTGGCAGGTGTCCTGGCAAAGGAAGCATTCGATGCACTTGCGGAATTCTTGGATGCGATCGACCTCGGCTTGGGACATCCGCCACGTGCCGTCGGCAGCGTCGGGCTTGCGCGGCTGGAACTTCGGGATCATCCGGTTGACCTTGTAGTTCCAGGAAACATCCGTTACCAGGTCTTTGATGTGCGGGAAGGTGCGCATCGGCTCCACGATGATCGGCTCCCGCAGGTCGATGAAGCGGCGGTCATCCAGGCGCGTCATGCACATCAGGCGCGGTCGGCCGTTGATCTCCGCTGAGCAGGAGCCGCATTTCCCCGCTTTGCAATTCCAGCGGCAGGCGAGGTCGGGGGCCTGGGTGGCCTGGATTTGGTGGATACAGTCGAGGACGACCATCCCCTCGCCGACTTCCGCGGTGTAGTCGCGGAAGGCACCGCCGTTTTGGTCGCCGCGCCAGATGCGGAAGGTTGCTTGCGCCATAGTGTCACTCGCAGGCCGAGCCGTCGATCGTCGGGTCGCGGAAGGCCGAAGGCGGCCGCGGCCCGTTCACATCAATTCCTCCGGCAATTTCCCCTGGTTCTGCTCCCGGATGATTTCTTTCAACTCGGCCGGCATCTCCGGGATCGGTTCCCAACGGAACTGCATCCGCCCATCAGGGCCTTTCCACACCACGCCGTTGACCTTGCCGAAGCGCGGCGTGTCCTTGTGCGGATAGTCATCGCGGAATTGGCCGCCCCGGCTTTCCTTGCGCTCCAGGGCCGAGCGGGTAATTGCCTCGGCCACGGTCAGCAGGTTGTAGAGGTCCATGCAGGTGTGCCAGCCGGGATTGTATTCGCGATTGATCGGCGCCCGCGCCTTCCGGGCGCGCTCCCAGAGTTGGCCGATGATGTCCAACGCGCGGAGCATTTCGTCCTCGCGACGCACAATGCCGACGAGGTCTTGCATCGTCTCCTGGAGGTCGGCCTGAACTTTGTAGGGGTTCTCGTCTCCTTGCGGCTCGTCGATGAAACTCAACGCCCACCGGGCAGCCTCCTCCACCTGATCCGCATGGACCTGACCGGCCGAGTGTTCCTTGGCGTATTTGGCCGCAAATTCACCCGCCCGCTTACCAAGAACCAGGAGGTCGGATAGGGAATTCCCGCCGAGGCGATTGGCGCCATTGATGCCGGCGGCGCATTCGCCGCAGGCAAACAGGCCCGGCACGCAGGACATCTGCGTATCGGCATCGACCCGGACACCACCCATGACATAGTGCGTCGTCGGGCCGACTTCCATCGGCTGGCGAGTGATGTCAACGTTGCCCAGCTCTTTGAACTGGTGGTACATGCTCGGCAGTTTCTTCTTCCAGTGTTCCGCGGCGTTGAAGCTGGGGTTGCGGCCCTTCATCCAGCGGGCGAATGAGTCCAGCTCAAGAAAAACGCCGCCGTGCGGGCTGCCGCGCCCCTGTTTCACTTCCCGAACGATGCAGCGGGCCACGTGGTCGCGGGTAAGCAGCTCCGGCGGTCGGCGGGCGTCGCGCCCCTGGTATTTCTCGGCGAGCACATAGAGGAAGCCTTCCTCTTCGTTGTCGGCGGTCTGGGCCTTATAGCTTTCCGGGATTTCATCGAACATGAAGCGCTTGCCTTCGCTGTTGCGCAGGCACCCTCCTTCGCCGCGCACCCCTTCGGTCACAAGGATGCCACGGACGGAGGGTGGCCAGACCATGCCGGTGGGGTGGAACTGGACGAACTCCATGTCGATGAGTTCGGCACCGGCGTGGTAGGCGAGGCTGTGGCCGTCGCCGGTGTACTCCCAGCTGTTGCTGGTAATCTTGTAAGCTTTGCCGATGCCGCCGGTCGCCAGGACGACGGCTTTGGCCTGAAAGACGACAAACCGGCCGCGGTCGCGCCAGTAGCCGAAGGCCCCGCTGACGCGGTCGCCGTCTTTCAGGAGGCGGATGATGGTGCACTCCATGTAGACGGACATCCCCAGGTGGATGCCGTGGTCCTGGAGGGTGCGGATCATTTCTAGGCCGGTGCGATCGCCGACGTGGGCCAGCCGGGGGAATTTGTGGCCGCCGAAGTTGCGTTGCAGGATGCGGCCATCGGGGGTGCGGTCGAAGACGGCCCCCCAGGCTTCGAGTTCGCGGACGCGGTCGGGGGCTTCCTGGGCGTGGATTTGGGCCATGCGCCAGTTGTTGACGTATTGACCGCCGCGCATGGTATCGGCGAAGTGGACCTGCCAGCTGTCGCGGCGGTCGACGTTGGCCAAGGCGGCGGCAATGCCGCCCTCGGCCATCACCGTGTGTGCCTTTCCCAACAGCGACTTGCAGACCAAGCCGACCGACACGCCCGCGGCCGACGCCTCGATGGCTGCCCGCAGCCCCGCACCGCCGGCGCCGATCACCAGGACGTCGTGCTCATGCGTTTCGTAGTCCATGTCGGGAGTGTTCCGTGAGCCGCATGGCGTAGGTCAGGCAGGGTGTCAGAAAATCCGATAGTCCGTCCAGATGCCTGCGGCGCACATGCGGATGTAAAAGTCCGTGAAGCCGACGGTAAACAGCGAGACCCACGCCCATTCCATGTGATGCTCGTTGAAACGGGTCACCCAGCGCCACAGCTTGTACCCGGTCCGCTCCTGCTGGATGTTGTGCGGGCAGGCGAAACAATCGTACCGACCACCGACCAGGTGCCGCACTGAGTTGCAGCCGAAGGTAAAGCCGGCCAAACAGAGGACATTAACTACCATCAGGATGGTCCCGACCCCCATGCCGATTTGATGGCCACCGTCGGGGAGAAGGCGACCGTGACGGTCAGTCGGCCACCAGAAGGCGTAAAGGGCGTCCCATGCCAGCCAGGCGAGGAAGAGCACCGCCGCGTACATGAAGTAGCGGTGGATATTCTGGATCAGCAACGGCCAATGGTTCTCACCCCAGTAACTTTGCCGCGGCTCACCCACGGCACACGCCGGTGGGTCGGCCCAGAAGGCCCGGTAGTAGGCTTTACGGTAGTAGTAGCACGTGAAGCGGAAGCCGGCCGGGAAAATGAGGATCAGCATGGCCGAGGTGAAGGGGAACCACCGAGGCCACCAATCAGGTCGATCCTTGGCGATCCAGGCGTGGGGGCTGTGTCCCCCGTAGATCAGCGGCGAGCTGAACGGGGCGAGATAGGGTGCCACCGGGCGGTTCCCATGAGCAAAAAAATCATCCGGATTCTCACGGATTTCGTAGTAGCCGGGCACAAAGAGCACGATGGCATGAGCGTAGATCAAGAAAGCCATCAGGCCGAGGAACGTCGCCAAAGGGCCGACCCACCACAGGTCGCGTCGCGAGGTCGCGCCGAAGCCCGCTCGGTGGGGGGCCATCGTCAGGGAAGACATCAATCCGGAAACCCTCATGCGGTGGGAGCAGGTTCCTTGCCAAGGAGCAACCCGCGGCGACTGCTTTCAGGGGCCGCAGCAGCGACCCTAGGGCCTCCCCGGGGGACACCGTTAGTTGTAGGCGCCGCGCGGTGCTCGGCCAGACGCCGCTCAGACCTCGCCGCGCGGCGGCCTGGCCGCCGCGCGGCATGGCGGATCGCCTCGGCTCACGCTGCTTCGATCAACACCAGCGTCCAATCGTCGGTGGGCGGTGCCTCGCGGGTCAGCTCGATCTCGAGCCGATCCAGCAGCTCCGGCCCGGGGAGCTGGCGCAGCTCTTCCGCCAACGATGCCAACCGGGCCGGCCGACCGCCCTCGTCCCACACCCCCGGCAGCCCATCGCTCGTCAAGATGACCTTGTCGCCACGGCGAAGCTGGCGCTCGACACACGCGTAGTCTCCGCCGGGAAGTCCCAGCAGGCTGCCGGCCGCCGCAGCGAATTCGGCAGGGCCCCCCCGCGGAAGCACCACCGGCAATGGCATCCCTGCGCGGGCGAGGCTTAGCCGGCCGTCGGCATCCAGGCTACCACAGACGAGCGCCGCCAGGATCGGCTCATCCGCCGCCAGCCGAATTAATTCCTGGTTGACTTGACCGAGCACGTGTCCGGGGCCGAGCGTCCTCAGCCCCGATCGCAGTGCCCGCTCCAAATACATGACAGTCCAACCTGCCACGAGGCCGACGCTGGGAACATCGGCCAGGTAGAAATGCATCGCCGTTTCGCCCAGGGGCCAGATGTCGAAGCGGTCGCCACCCATGTCCGAGGTGCGGCGTTGCCGCGCGACGATGCGACCGGCCCGAGTCTCGACGAGCATCGGCGGGGGAGGGGTCGCCAACACCCGTCGCGCGAATTCCGTCTCCCAGTCCCGCTGTCGGTAGGCGTCGTGCAGCCTGCGACACAGCGACTGCACTTCGTCGGCCAGCTCGCTCCGCTCCCCGTCGACCCGATGCCAGCGACGGAGCACCTCCAGCTGCTGGAGCAATTCTCCGGGGAGAAAAGGCCGCAAGAGATAGGCGTCGACCCCCGATTGGAGATAAGCCAGGCGACGCACCGGGGAGGCATCGCCGGCGATCAGCAGTAGCGGCCCCGCGAAACTCGCCGGGCCGCGGCGTACCCGTCGGCAGA
>JANWYO010000307.1 GCA_025055215.1 Gemmataceae bacterium | reverse complement strand
GGGCGCTGTCAATCGACCGAGAGTTGCTAAAAATACGTTTTTGGGTGGGCGCCCCCGACCGGGGCACGCCGACCGACCACGTCCTCTCGGGGCGGTTCCGCGGGGACGGCGTGCCTTTCTCGGGGCCACCACCATGCAACGCCTGATCTTCCGTCAGCACACCGCTCGGTTCGCCCTTCTGCCCCTGGGCTGCGGGCTGCTGTTGGCCTCGTTGCTCGCCCAGGAAGGGAACGTGCTTCAGGCCGACAAGCTCGACACGAAAGAGGAAAGCCGGCTTCGGGAATACCAGTATGGCAAGAAGTCGATCGAGAGCGACAATCCCCAGGAAAAGGCGGAGATCAAGCAACTTTTGGAAAAGGCTTCCAAGTATCATGCTTACCGCCTGACGTGGCCGCGCTACCAGGGAGAGGCCGTGTTGGATGACACCTCCAAGGGGGACACCAAGACGATGCACATGCTGGTGCAGGAAACTTGCCAGCTGGTTGTCGTTTACGATCCGACGCGAAAACCGGTCGATCCCGCCCAGTTCAGTCGGCAACTAGAGTTTTCCCGGGAATTCGGCCGACTGTTGGCCGGTGACCTGCGGAAGGTGCTGAAAAACGACAAACCGATTACCCGCATCAATGGTGCCCGGATCCTGGCCCATCTGGGGCGGGCCGGAATTGAGGAGGCGGTGGATCCGTTGGTCGAAATCCTCCAGGATCCCAACGAGAATGACGCGGTCAAGCTTTACGCCTGCCGGGGGTTGAAGGATTTCCTGGCGGTCAAACAGCCTGATCGGAAGCGGGAGCAGGCTGTCATCCAGGCGCTGGTCGAGCTGGTCAAGCAGCGTGCGGCCACGGGCACCGGGGTGGTCGAGGAGGACGATGCCATCCGCTATGTGCGGCGGGAAGCCCTGCGGGCCTTGGCCGAGTCACGCTATCCCAACGCCGCGGCCAGCGGCAAAGCGGAGGATGCGACGGCCTACTGGCTGTTGCGGGTCGCGCGGCGCGACCGTCTCCAGCCCGAGCCGAGCCTTGCCGAGCAGCTCGAGGCGGCCATCGGCGTCTGCAAACTCCTCCCGAAGCTGAGCAAGGATTATAACCTCGAGGCGGCGGCCCACCACGTCGGACGTTTTATTGTCGATTTTGCCGGCCAATCGAGCAATCGCGCCCCCGGGGTGCCGTGGAAGGTCTACGCTGCCCGGCTGTCGGCGGCGTTGGACGAGTTGCAGGCCAGGGCCGCTGGCTTGCCGGCGGAAAAGAAGATTGCCCAGATGGTGCCGCTGGCCAAGGCGGCGTTGGAGCCGCTGGAGAAAGGGGGCAACGCCAATCCCGCTGCCTTGGAGCGGTGGCTGGACGCCAACCCACCTGCCAACCAGGTGGTGTTCACCGGAATTCCCGATTCGGTGGTGCGCTCCCCGGACGCGGGCGGGAATTGAGGGACGGGAGCGAGCGGAAAGGTGGGGTGAGCGCAAACCGACGAATCGCGTGCGCGATGGCAACTCGTAATCGGGGTCTCAGCGCCAACCGATAACGGGCGCGCGGTCACGAGAGTGCCTGTCGCAGGTCATCTTCCAGGTCGTGCACGTCTTCGATTCCCACGCTCAGCCGCACCAAACCGTCGTCGACGCCGCGTGCCCGTCGCACGTCTTCGGGAATGCTGGCATGGGTCATGGTGGCGGGATGACAGATGAGCGACTCGACGCCGCCGAGGCTTTCCGCCAGGCTAAAGAGCCGCGTCCGCGTCACCAATCGCCAAGCCGCTTCCTTGCCCTCGCGCAGACGGATCGAGATCATGCCGCCGAATTGCGTCATTTGTCCTCGGGCGAGGGCATGACCAGGATGGCTCGCTAGGCCGGGATAATACACCCGCTCCACCGCCGGCTGGCGGGTCAGCCACTCCGCCAGCCGGGCGGCATTGGCACAGTGGCGGTCCATGCGGACCGCCAGCGTCTTGAGGCCGCGGAGGGTCAGCCAAGCGTCAAACGGCCCGGGAACGGCCCCGGCGGCATTCTGGTAGAAGGCGATCGGCTCCAGCAACTCGGCACTGCCGATCACGGCCCCGCCGATCACGTCCGAATGTCCGCCCAGGTATTTCGTGGTGCTGTGGACGACCAGGTCGGCCCCCAGCAAGAGCGGTTTTTGCAGGTAGGGGGTCGCGAAGGTGTTGTCCACTGCCAGAAGCGCCCCCGCGCGATGGCTCAACTCGGCCACGGCGGCGATGTCCACGATCTGAAGGAGAGGATTGGTCGGGGTTTCGATCCACACCAGGCGGGTCCGGGGGGTCAGCTGCGAGGCAAAACCCTGCGGCGACAAGTCGTCGGTGTAGCGGGCGTGGAGCCCCCACGGCCGAAAGACCCGCTCTAACAAGCGGTAGGTGCCGCCATACAGGTCGCCGGCCGCCAAGACCTCATCACCCGGTTGGAGCGTGGCCAGGACGGCCGTGGTGGCAGCCAGGCCGGAGGCAAACGCCAAGCCGCGTTCACCCTCCTCCAGGGCGGCCAAGCAGGTCTCCAGGGCGGTGCGCGTCGGGTTGCCGGTGCGCGAATACTCGTATCCCTTGTGTTGACCGGGCGCTGTCTGGGTGTATGTCGAGGTGGCGTAGATCGGGACCACCGTGGCACCCGTTGCCGGGTCCGCGTTCTGCCCGGCATGGATGGCCCGCGTGGCAAAACCGAGCCGCGCCCAGTCGTCATTCATCCCCGTCTCCCGCGTCAAAGGTCGCTCGTGCTGCCGGCACCGGGAACTGGCCGCTCGAACAGAACGGCCGTGGTGTGCCTGAATTCTCCTCGCCGGGTCGCGCTGCCGAGGACCTGGGCAGCCTCCAACAGTCGCTGGCGATCCTCGGGAACCAGGGAGGTGACCACGACCCACACCCGCGGCGCCACAACCGGACATTCTCCCAGAAAGCCGCGACATCCCACCAGGCGGCGGAAGTAGTAGTCGTACTCCCAATGATTGTACAGGACGGCGTCGCCCGGCTGGAATTGGCTGAGGATCCAGGCGGCGGCCTGATCGGTGTCGGCACGATCCCAGGGGATGGCGAGGCGATAGGCGGTCATGGCCGCGGGCCATACCAGGGGGACGAGCAGGAGCCACGCCGCGGGGCGATAACGTGACCGGAGCCAGTGCCAAGTCGGGGAAATGCCGCCGGCCAGCAGAAGGATCAGGGCCGGGGCGGCGAACACGAGCACCCGGCTGCCGCCGAAGGGGTACGCCCGGGCCATCGACGCCACGAACGCCAACGCGAGGGGCGAAACCAGCAGCACCACGACGGCGCCCTCGCCGCGGCGCCAGAGCAGCACACCGCCCACCACCACGACTCCGGCCAGCAGCCACCCCGTGGGCATCAGCGCGTAGCGAATCACGTCGAGGGTGGCGCCCACCACCCACACTGGGACACGCCAAGGCTCATCCCAGGGCGGAAAGTGCCGTACCCAACAGTCATCCATCGCAGAGCAGCGCTGCGCCTGGGCCGGGATCAGGAGAAGGACAAACGCCGCGAAAACCAGCAAAGCCAGCAGGGCGTAGGGGACGAGGCGGTCGCGCGAGGGCGGCCACAACTCCGGGAGGAGGGCCAAGAGCAGGCCACCGCAAAGGAAGCAGCCCGGATACACTAGAAGGACGCACACCGGTGCCAGGGCGAGAAACGGCAGCAGGCGCCGTGGCCAGGACCAGGACCGCGTCCCGACAAACAGGCTGGCGAGGGCGACGGCGGCACAGACGTCCAAGGCGTAGGGCTTGGCTTCGCAAGCGTGCCACAACAACCGGTCCGAGACGCTGAACAAGCCGACTCCCCACACCGCGGCGGCGGGCGGCAGTAGCCGCCTCGCCAGCCAGGCGAAAAGAATCACCGAGCCCAGGCTGGCCACGAATGGGAAGAGACGTACCGACCAGGTCTCATCGCCCAGCAAGAGGACAACGACCCGCTCCAGCCAAAGAAACAGCGGCGGCGCTGCCTCGCCAAAGGTCAACGGGCCTAACAGCGCGTGGAAGTCCTTGTGGATGACGTTGATCAGTAGGGCGGCCTCGTCGTGCCAGACGGCAGGATTGCGCGCAAAGTGCCAGGTTCGCAAGGCCAAGCCGACGAGCAGGGCAACCCACAAACCTGCGCGCCACGCTCGTCCCCCGCCTTGGCCGGGAGCATCCTCGCAGCAGTGGAAGAAGACCGACAGCCGCATCGGCCGTAGCGATCGGCACCGCGAACCGCGTTCCCTCGGCCCCCAAATAGGGGCCGAGGGAGTCGCTACCGCCACGTGGGTCGATGATTGGCCGGAGGAAAGCCGCATCGCCTAGCTTACGGATTGCTGCTCGACGGCGTGGGAATGGGACCGCTCTCAGGGGGCGTCGCCGTATAAATGGGACCATCGGCGTTGCTGGTGGATGGGGTCGGGACCGCAGGCCCCACTTCGGGGCCCGACCCGGCACCGCTTGGCGGCAGCAGGTCGCGGGGGTTGATGTTCGGGGTCTGTGCCGGAGGAATGCCGGTGGCCGGGGCCGGCGTCCGCGGCATGGTTTCGCTCAGGGTCGGCACCGTGGTCCGCGTTGTGCTGCTGTCGGCCGTCGGCGCCGCCTCGCTGGGCATTCGCTCCAGGTGGGGGTAGGCGGGCGACAACTCTGGGGTGGTTCGGCCACCTTGAACGTTCCCTTCGGTGGTGACCGGCGGCATGACCGGAACGGTGGGCCGCGCACTCGGCGAGGGTCGGCTGGTGGACGTCGCCGGGACCGACCCGGTCCCGGTCGGCGGCAGCGGCGAGCGTGCGCCGGTGTCGAGCGAACCACCCATCGGCCGACCGGCGGTCAGCCGCTGCGGTTGGTTGGGGCTGGGGATGGCCGACACCGCTCCTGGGGGCGTCGGTGCCCCGCCCACTGGCGGCGCGGAACAGGCGCCCGAACGACAACAATTCCGTGACCGCTGGCAACCGATCAGGGCGACCCCTGCCAGCAATAACCCCACCGCGATCCAACCCGGCTTCCGGCCCATATTGCCCTCCCCCCTTCCGAACCCTCCCGGCCTTTGAGTTATGGGACACCACCCATCCGGCGCAGGCCCAAACCCCATCCCGGGCGGCGACGTGTCAAGTCATGCCCGAAAAATCGGCCGGACGATAGTGAGAGTCATCATCTCTGTCAAGCGCAGCTGGAAAAAATCAAGTCTCCTTTGGACGCTCGGGGCGGTGGGCTCCGTTTGACGCAAGCTCCCTTGTCAATCGCAGCTGCAAAAACGGTCGCTCGGAAGCCCAGTCGCTTGAAGTGCCACTTCGACGGGAGGACATGTCTGGCAGCTGGCTCATGCCAGGACTCACTTCTTAATTCAGACCTCTGAACCTTGGGGACATGGTGAGCGTAACTGTAGTTGTAAACCTCGGTTCGATCGACACCCAACGAGCCACCCGCCGACGATCTTGCCCCGCTGGCAGCCCTGCGCCAATGCCCAGCCGCCCGAGATGTCCGGCCCGATGCCGTTTTTGTGATAGCCCTTTGAGTAAATTTGGAAGCCGATTGTGAAAATTGGCTTTGCAAACGCTTTGACGGATACCTAGAATTTTGTGTTGGGACGGAAGGGAGTTGAATCACTCGGATCGAGGCTGCGCGCCGCGATGCCCCAACGTCCCTCCACCCGGGAATCGGACCGATGGCCATTCGTGTTCAAAACCAGGCTGAGCCCATTCCTGGTTACCGCTTGATCGAGCGGATCGGGATTGGCGGCTTCGGTGAGGTCTGGAAGGCCGAGGCCCCGGGCGGCATCCTCAAAGCCATCAAATTCGTTCACGGGAGCTTGCAGGCCGACGATGGACAAGGGGTCCACGCTCAGCAGGAGCTGAAGGCCCTCAATCGGGTTAAGTCGGTCCGTCACCCGTACATTCTGTCGCTGGAGCGGTACGACATCGTGGATGGCCAACTCCTCATCGTCATGGAGTTGGCGGATCGCAACCTTTGGGACCGCTTCAAGGAGTGTCGCTCGCAAGGGCTGATCGGCATTCCCCGGGACGAGCTGCTGCGCTACATGGAAGAGGCAGCCGAAGCTCTCGACCTGATGACCAACCAGTACCAGCTTCAGCACCTGGACATCAAACCGCAAAACCTCTTTCTGGTCCACAATCACGTCAAGGTCGCGGACTTTGGTTTGGTGAAGGATCTGGAAGGGATGAAGGCCCACGTCACCAGCGGGGTGACGCCCATCTACGCCGCGCCCGAGACCTTCGACGGCATTGTCAGCAGTCAATGCGACCAATACAGCTTGGCGATTGTCTATCAGGAATTGCTGACGGGGCAGAGGCCATTCTCTGGCACGAACATCCGGCAGCTGCTGATGCAGCACATGACCGGTATCCCCGACGTCGCGCCCCTGCCCCCTGGTGACCGGGAAGTGATCCTGAAGGCGCTGGCAAAGAAGCCGGAGGACCGTCATGCGAGCTGCACGGCCATGGTCCAAGCGTTGCGGCGTGGGGCTTCCGCCGCGGGGGCGACGTGGCTGCCGCCCTCGACGACGGCGGAGGTGACGCTGCCGACCACGCCGGCGAGCGGCCACTCCCGCAACACGCTGTCCAATCCGCTGCCACTGGCCCAAGCCCCGTCCCAACCCGCGGAGTCGCTCTCCGGGATCATCGACCGCCGCAGCCGATCGATGGCGGCCATCAAGAGCACGCCCGCCGACCTTCCGGAAATGACCCGGGTCGGACTCTTTACCGACCGCGCCCGGCAACCGGCGGCCCCTCCGCGGCAGGAAGTCACCGGGCCCGGAGTGCTTTTCCCGGCCCTGATCGTCGGCGTCGGTAAGCTCGGCATGCAGGTCTTGCAGCAGGTACGCAAGTTCCTCCACGAGCGCTGCGGTCCTCCCAGCTTGCTCCCCAACATCCGGTTCCTGCAGGTGGACACCGACCCGTCGATCGTCACGGAAGCGCGGCAAACCGAGCCGGAGGCTGTCCTGCAAGAGAAAGAGGTCTTTCTCGCCCGGCTCAATCGCCCAGTGCATTACCTTAAACCGATGCGGGGTCGGCCACGCCTGGATGCCTGGATCGACAACCAGATGATCTACCGCATCCCGCGCAACCACCAATCGACCGAGGGGCTGCGGGCGCTGGGCCGGCTGGCGTTGATCGACAATTATCCGGCGCTGGTTCGCCGCATGCAGACGGAACTGGATTTCATCACCAATCCCAGTGCCCTGACCACCGCCGACAAGAAGACGCAACTTGGGTTGCGCACCAATCGGCCGCGAATCTACATCGTCACCAGCCTGGGGGGTGGCACGGGCAGCGGCATGTTTCTGGACCTCGCCTATCTGTTCCGCCACCTGCTCAAGCAGATGGGCTACGTTTCGCCCGATGTCGTCGCGCTGCTGTTGGCACCGACCAATGATTCCACTCCCCACGGATCGCTGGTCCTGACTAACACCTACGCCGCCTTGATGGAGCTGAACCACTTCTCCGCACCGCACGTGACGTTCACCGGCCACTACGAGGAGAACGAGTGGCCGATCAACGACAAAGCCCCCCCGTTCACCCGGATTCAGGTGCTGTCGTTGCCCGCCGAAAGCAAGGGGCAAGCGCCGACGCGGCGGGTCCTCGCCTTGGCCGGCGATTTCCTCTGCCGCGAACTGATCACCCCGCTAGGGAAAAAGATCGACGCGGCCCGGGCCGAGGCCG
>JANWYO010000293.1 GCA_025055215.1 Gemmataceae bacterium | reverse complement strand
GCCCCACCCCCCCCCACTTTCCCCCCCGGGGGGGTTTTGTGTGTTGCTATATTTCTCTTTAATCCGGCGCCCGGCGCGCCTCCCCGGGCCCGCCGACGGCGGACCGTCGCTGAACTCATCTCAGGGGCGAAAAAGGCGAGAGAAGGGGACCGGCGAGTCTTGCAGATTGCCGCTCCAGGAGCGGGCCGTCTCAGGGCCAAGCGTTGGGGGGGCGGGCTGGTTGCTGCCCGCGGCGAGGCGGCTGAATTCGCGCACCAAGTCCTCATGCCGCAGATCGGCGATCGAACCGACCACCTTGTCGGGGCGGTAGGCGTAGCGTCGCAGGTCTTCCACCTTGGTGCCGCCGCTGAGGACGAGCACGGTGTGGCAACCCATCTGCACGCCCCCGAGGATGTCGGTTTCCATGGTATCGCCAATGACGATCGTTTCGTCAGTCCGCAGCCCGAGCTGTTTCCGGGCACCGCGGAGCATGATCGGGCTCGGTTTGCCGACGCTGAAGGCCTTGACGCCGCTGGCCGTCTCCAGCATGGCGACGATGGCGCCGCATCCCGGCCGGCTGCCGTGCTGCGTCGGGCAATTGGGATCCAGGTTGGTGGCCACCAGCTTCGCTCCCCCCAAGATCATCCCCAACGCCGTCTCGATCATTTCCATGTTGACCGTCCGTCCCTCGCCCACGACCACATAATCAGGATCCTTGTCCACGATGGCGTAGCCGTTGTTGTGCAGGGCGGTCAGCAAGCCGCCCTCCCCGATGACGTAGGCCGTGCCCCGCGGCTTCTGCTGCGCCAGGAAGCGGGCCGTCGCCATGGCGCAGGTGTAAACGTGCTCCTCTGTGACGTCGATCCCCAGCCTCTGAAGCTTGGTCGCCACGTCCCGGCGAGTCCGCTGGCTGTTATTCGTCAAGAACAGGAAGGGGACGCGGGCCGCCTGCAACTCCGCGATGAACCGGTCCGCCCCCGGGATCAGCTCCTGGCCGCGGTAAATCACCCCGTCCATGTCGATCAGGTAGCCGTACATCCGTTGCTCTCCTCTGAAAAAAAGCGACCATCACCAAAGGCCGACCGGTTCGGTGATGGTCGCACGGTCGAACATAGCTCGCTGGTGCAAACTCCGTGCCGAGGAAACGGCGATAACGGATTTGCGAGGAATGCGGTCAAATTAGCCGAGAAAAATGCGGATTCTCGCCAAGTCAACGTGAAGATCGCAAGAAAGCCCCTGACTCACACGGGAGGGGAATGCTCAACGATTTGGCAGCCGGCGAACAATTCCCCGAGGTTGGGCTGGCCGACTAGGGCGGGTTGGCTGGGCCCTCGGGCAGCGTCCCGGCGGTCGCATCGGAGGCGACACCGGTCGGCGCCGCAACAGTAGCAGAGGAATACCTCGCCCATCCGTAGCCTAAGATGCTGCCGAGGGCCAGGCCGATGACCAGGCCGGCGACCCAAGGGATCGCCGGCCGACCCCTGGCCCGACCGGCGACGGGCAGCAGGCGTTCGATCCAGCGACGGGGCCGGTCCTGCGGCCAGCGGCGCTCGGCCAAGGCGCGATCGAAGGCGCGAACCGCTCGGATGACCTGTCCGACCTGCTCGCGGGCGGTGGGATTGTCCGGGTCCACTTCCAACACTTCCAGATAGGCCCCAATGGCCTCGCCGAGCCGACCGGCGCGGGCCAAGGCGTCGGCCCGTTGCAGCCCTTTTTCCAGATTGGTCACATACTCCACCAGCAGCCGAAGGTCCGAGCGGCAATGCGGGCATTCGCCGCACAGACCCGGGAGAGCTTTTTTGCAGGTTGGGTTGGGACACGTCAGCATGGCGGGCCGCTCGCCGTGATCGGGACGGATGCAAGGGTGATTGTAACATACGGCGTGGGCTAGAGGGCGCGGCTGTCTTGGAGGGCACGCGGGGCACGCCTTCAGGCGTGCCCCCCGGGTAAAGCAAGCGTTGAGGGCCGATGGTGCCGACCACGGTCGGGCGAAGCGGTCCTGCCGACTGACCACGACATGACATCTGGACCGATTCTGTCAACGATACGGCGGCCCAAAACGGCAAACGAACAAAAACCCGCGTGGGGTCGTTTGACGGTCCCGCCGGCGCGGGACATACTTCGACATCCCCACCCTTGCGGTCATTCGTCAGGAGGATGTTCCGATGACCCTACGAAATATTTCGGCCTTGTCGGCGGGCTTGGCGCTATGGATGGCGCAGGCGACGCCCGCCCAGGAACCCCAGCGGCCAAGTGCGAACCCAACTCGGTCGCTGCCAGCGGCCGCAGCCGTCAACGACAACCAACAGTTGGCCCAAGCGATTCGCGAAAAGCTGCGGCAGAGCGGGCGTTTGCGCGGCTACGGCATCAACATCGTCTGCCAATCGGGCACGGTGGACCTTACCGGTTATGTGGCGGACCAGGTCCAGCGCGAAGAGGCGGTGCGCATCGTCCAGAGCGTGCCGGGGGTCGAGCGCGTGCGAGACCGGCTGACGGTGACTCAGGGCGTCGTCTTGGTCCAGAACCCGCCAGTGCCGGCGCCGATCCCGCTGCCGCAAGCGCCTGCCCCGTCGGCGGGGGCCATCACCGACCCAATGCCGCTTTACCAGCTGGCCCCGGCGGGGGCGGCCCACCTGCCGCCCAACATGCCACCGTATGCCTGGCCGACTTACGCCCCTTACAACAACTTCAGTCGCGTGGCTTACCCGTTGGCCTATCCGTACCACGCTTGGCCATTTATCGGGCCGTGCTACCCGTTCCCCAAGGTCCCGCTAGGCTGGCGCCGGGTGAAGCTGGAATGGGAAGACGGTCACTGGTGGTACAGCAAACTGGCCACGAAGCATGACTGGTGGCGGCTGCGTTATTGGTGAGCCCCC
>JANWYO010000289.1 GCA_025055215.1 Gemmataceae bacterium | reverse complement strand
GCCCACCCAAGCCCGGTCAAGACTCGCGCCCGCAACACGATTGCAACCCCAACTCTTCCCATGTAACCTATGCCCAGACTGGTTCCACCACGCTCCGCACGCGAGGGCCTGGCATGCGCCGCTGCCTGTTGCTGCTGTTGGCCATCGGGATCATGGCAACCTTGGCCACGGTTGCCTCGTCGCAGAGAAAGCCCGGCTCGCTACTGGTGCTGGATTGGGCGGGTCGCGCATCGCTGGAGACCCCGCCGACCGCGGTGCTGCTCGAATTGGGACTCAAAGACACCACGGCGAAAGATTGGTCGGGCCAGGCGACGGTCACCGGGGCAAAGGTGGTTCGCCGCGAAGGCTACCGCTTCCGCAAGGGCGATGCCTTGGTGGAGCCGGATGGCTGGCAGGCGTCGTCCCATCGGCCCATTCGCGGCCCAGGTGTCATGCCCAAGGGAGTGGCCATTATCCCGGAGCGGATTGCGGCGGTGGGCATCGTCCTGCATCTGACCGACATACAGCCGCAAGCCAGCCTGACGGTACGAATCAAAGACGCCGCGCTACCTCCGGCCGAGGTGCCGCTTAAGGACGTGCTCGCCGGCCAAAGGGTGGCCTTATGGAATGGTCAGGGAGTGGTGCGCCGCGTCAGTAGTGCCATGCCGTTGGTGACGGAGCGCACGGAGGACGACTTTCCGGCCGCGGCCTATGGCCCGGACGGCACGTTGTGGCTGGCGTACATCAGCTATCACGTCAAGGACGAAAGCCGTCGCATCGAAGCCCCGCAGCTGACCGAGCAACCCACGGACTTCAAACCCTTTTATACGCCGGAGTACCGCGACCAACTCTTCGTGAAATACCTTCGCCAAGGGCGATGGAGCGCGCCCGTGGCCGTCACCGGGCCAAATGAAGACTTGGTGCGCTGCGCCCTTGCCGTTGAGGGGAACGGACGGGCCTGGGTCGCTTACGCCGCCCATCGGCCCGACGGCACGTTTGTCTATGCCCGGTCGCTCGACCTGAATACACCCGAGGCGGTGAGTCATCCGCGGCCCCGGCTGGGGGATGAGGTGCGCGTGCTGCCGCGGGCGAACCCGGCCTTGGGGCCGGTGATGTGCACCCAAGCCGACGGCAGCGTGCTGTTGGCCTGCCAGCGTTGGGAGGGGAACGGCCACGCCTCGGTGGCGTTGGCCGTCTGCCGCGACGGCCAGTGGCAGGCCGAAGGGAACTTCGACATCGTTCCGGAGGGGAACGCATGGTATCCAGCGGTGGCCGGTGGCCCAAGCGGCGCCGCCTGTGCCGCCGATCACTACGCCGACGGCGACTACGATGTGGTGGTTCGTCGGCTGGGGGTGGCGGCCAACCCGCTGCCAGTGGCGGCCTCGTCGCACTTTGAGGCCCGGCCGTCGCTGGCCTACGACCCCCAGGGCCGGCTTTGGATCGCCTACGAATTCGGCCCCCCACAGTGGGGGAAAGACTTCGGTGCCCTCGTCGATCGCGGCAATCCCATGTACTTCGCCCGCACCATCCGCGTCGTGTGCCTGCACAACGGCCAACTCTTCCGACCGGCGGCCGAACTGCCCCCCTTGGCCGATCGAACCGCCTCGCCCGACACCGGCCAGCGGATCGAGGGCATCCCGCGCTACGCCTATCCCCGCCTGGGCATCGACGGCAAAGGCCGCCTGTGGCTGACCTACCGTGTCAAGTTTGGCACCCGCTACTCGACGCACCCCGGTTCCTACTGGCTGACTTTTGCTCGCCGCCTCGACGGCGACCACTGGACCGAGCCGATCGAAGTCCACCACTCCGACGGCTTGCTCGACGACCGGCCCGTGCTCCTGCCGCACAAAGACGGCGGGCTGCTGATCATCCACAACACCGACGGCCGCTTCACGACGCCGGAAGTCATCGACAACCAAATTTACCTCAGCCACATCGACCTGCCGGGCGAGCCGGTGGAGCCGAAGCTGCTGCCGCACGAGGCGGGGACGAAAGACCCAAAGCTGGCGGCGGCGGCCGCCGCCGAACGCCAGGCGGTGGCGGCCATTCGGGGGTATCGCCTCCGGCTGGGGACCAAGATCTACCAGTTACTGCGGGGCGAATTCCATCGACACACGGAAATCAGCTGGGACGGCGGGTCGGATGGCTCGCTCGAAGACATGTGGCGGTACGGCATCGATGCCGCCGCCCTCGATTGGATCGGCAACGGTGACCATGACAATGGCGCCGGCCGCGAGTACCCCTGGTGGCTCATCCAGAAAACCACCGATGCCTACCACATCCCGGCCCGTTTCACCCCCTTGTTTACCTACGAACGGAGCGTCTCGTATCCGCACGGCCACCGCAACTGCATGTTCGCCCAACGCGGCGTCCGCACCCTGCCGCGGCTGAAGGCCCCCAGCAAACAGGAGGCGGTGGCCGGCGTCCACGCCGACGACACAAAAATGCTCTACCGCTACCTCCGCGAACTGAACGGCATCTGCGCCGTCCACACCAGTGCCACCAGCATGGGCACCGACTGGCGCGACAACGACCCCCAGGTGGAACCGTTCGTCGAAATCTACCAGGGCGACCGCATGTCGTATGAAATGGAGGAAGCCCCCCGCGCCGGCTACGACCCGGCCAGTGGCCGCAAGCCCGCCAACATCGCCGGCTGGTACCCCAAAGGCTTCATCAACCACGCCCTCGACAAAGGCTACCGACTCGGCTTCCAGGCCTCCAGCGACCACTTCTCGACGCACATCTCCTACTGCATCGCCGTCGCTGAGCGGCACGACCGCCAAGCGATCGTCGAAGCGTTCCGCAAGCGGCACTGCTACGCGGCCACCGACAACATCATCCTCGACGTCCGCAGCGGGGAGCACATGATGGGCGACGCGTTCACCACCCCGCGGCCGCCGACGCTCTCGATCCACGTCGAGGGAACGGCCCCGGTGGCCCAGATCGACATCCTGCGCGATTGTCAGGTGGTGGCCACGCTGAGGCCCAACCAGCGGCGCTTCAGCGGCACCTGGACCGACCCGCAGCCGTTGCCGGGGACGCACCATTACTATGTGCGGGTGATGCAGGCGGACGAGGAATTGGCCTGGGGGTCGCCGATGTGGATTGAGTGGAAGAAGTGACAGTCGGCTGTCGCGGCCCAGCTGGGGCGAGCGGCCTACGGTCCGCTCGTCCCAGCTGGCCGGGTCGGCCCCTTCTCCTTCGGGGTGAGCCCCGGCAGCCGCCGCAGTGGCTCCAACGGCTTGGGAAAAGGATCCGCCGCCGTGGCGTTCCGCGCGTTCCGCTCCAAGGCGCAGGCCAACATCACCCGCCACTGCGGATGCTGCAGCAGCACATGCTCCTCCTCGCTCCCGGGCATCCCTCTCTTCAGCCGCTCGCGGACGAGTTGCAGAAACAGCAGGTTCGATTCCTTGGTCCGGTCCTGGAACGCCAGCACCATCGCGTGCCCCATGTAGCCCAGCACCGTGTACGCCTCGATCTTCTCCGGGTTCTGGATCAGGCCGGCGAAGAAGTCGTCCGCCCGCCGGAGCCGGTTCTGCTGAATCAGGAACAAACCCAGCTCGATGCGGTCGTACAGCGCCGCCTTGAGCTGGGCCGGATCGTTGGGATCGACGGGCGTTTGGAGCTTGGCCCGCAAGGCCCGCTCGCGGCTGGCGTCCGACTCGGGCAATGCGGACCAAGGCTCCAGCTGCTGGTGGGGCGTCGGAGCGTGGACCCGGCTCCGGTAAACCCAGCCGAGCCCGGCGCCCAGCGCCAAGGCCACCAGGGTGCCGAGTAGCCAAACGCGCCGTCGGCCGCCGATGGCCGCCGGCGCCCCGCCGGAACTCGCCGCCCACGCCGGCGGCGGCCCCGCCGCCGGCAACTGCCCCAACACCCCTTGCGTCCCGCTCAGCGACTCCCGCAGCCGCGTCAGGTCCAACAGCAGGTCCCGGCAGCTGGCATAGCGGTCTTCCGGCCGCTTCGCCATCATCTTGTGCACAATGGCCACCAGCTCGGCGGGCAAGTCCGGCCGTACGTCGCTCAACAGCGGTGGTTCCTTCTGCACGTGCTGCAACGCCACCTCGAAGGCCGTCTGCCCGCGGAAGGGCGGCTCGCCGGCCAGCATGTGCCAGCACGTCACCCCCAGCGAGTAGATGTCCGACCGCGGGTCAACCTCCTGCCCCTGCACCTGCTCGGGGCTCATGTACAACGGCGTCCCCATCGTCACGCCGCTTTGGGTCAGGTTGACCGGCTGAGGCTCCCCCGCAAAGCAGCGCGACAGGCCGAAGTCCGTCACCTTGACCTCGTAGTTCCGGGTCAACAGGATGTTCTCCGGCTTGATGTCGCGATGCACGATCCCCGCCTCGCTGGCCCGCTGCAACGCCGCCGCCGTCTGCCGCATGATGCTCAAAGCCAGCAGCAGGTCGGGCGGCCCCTTCTTGGCTACGAAGTCCCGCAGGTTCCGCCCCTCGACATATTCCAGCGCCATGTAGTGCAGACCGTTGGCCTCGCCGATGGCGTAAATCTGCACGATGTTCGCGTGCGTCAGCCGTGCCACCCGCTCCGCCTCGGCCTTGAAACGTTTCAGCGCTACGGGGTTGGCGGCCAGTTCCGGCCGCATGATCTTCAACGCCACCTTCCGCTTCAGCGACCGCTGCTCCGCCAAGTACACCTGACCCATGCCGCCTTGGCCGAGCCGGCGGAGGACGTGAAAATCGCCCAGCGTCTGGCCGGTGAGGTCCGGCGGCGCTGCCCGCTCCATGTCGGCAGCGCCGGATGCGCTGGCAGAGCTGGCGCTGGGTTCATCCATATCGACAGGTCTCGGACACGGAACCCGGGGACAATCCCCGGAGCTGGCAGGATTAACCGGGTGCACCTGTCCGTTTGGGCGGGATCAAGCGCTCCAGGCAGCGGTTTTTCCCCACTCCCGCCGCTTTCTCGTTTCGCAACCCCGATCGATCGTTTCGCGCTCGCCGCGTGCCGAGCGAGGGTGTCGCATCCCCGCGCGGGCGCGAACCAATCAATCGTTCTCCACCGCTGCGCCTTGGCACCCCATAATTCAGGAGGACACCGGGATTGACCCCTTGGCATGGTAATCGACGGCACCGCCGTCTACAACGGCGAACTGCCCGCCGATCGCCGCGGCACCGTCGGCGAGCGGCGGAAACGTCTGCCCGGGGCAACGAGACGAGCGATGGGCACCGGTCGCGGGGACTGCCTCGGCGGATTGGGATGCCGGGAATGCCTCGGCGGCACCGGACGGTCGCGCGACGCGGCTCGCCAGGTCAGCTGCCGGGCTCCGCTCGCCCTGTCCTCAATCCTGAATTTTGCCCAGGGCGGTAGCCGCGGCGGCGCGGACGTCGGCGTCTGGGTCCTTGAGGGTTTGCGTCAACAACGGGATGGCCGCCCGTGCGCCGGGCCCGATTTCCCCAAGGGCGAACGCCGCCGCACCGCGCAGGTCGGCCTCGGCGTGCTTCAAGGCCTCCATCAGGGCCGGTACCGCCCCTCGGGCGTCCGGCCCCAGACGCGCCAAGGTCATGGCCGCAGCCACGGCGACCTCCACGTCGGTGTCTTTGAGCGCCGCCGACAACTGCGGCACCACCGCCCGCGCGGCCGTCCCCATTTCCCCCAAGGCGTACGCCGCCGAGCGACGCACGTCGGCGTCCTGGTCTTTCAGCATCCCGGCCAGGGCCGGCACCGCTGACCGAGCGAGCGTTCCAAGTTCGCCCAAGGCATAGACGGCCGCTCCGCGCACTTCCACGTCGCGGTCGTCGAGGTACGCCGTCAAGGCCGTGACATGCTGCTGCGAGTCGTCGTCCAACACCGCCAACGCACAGAGGGCGTAGACCCGCAGCTGGCGATCGTCCTCTTTAAGGACGTCGTTCAGGGCGGGGATGGCTTGGCGAGCCTCCTTGCCGATGCGGGCCAGGGCTAGGGCTGCCGCGCCGCGGACATCACGGTCGCGATCGCGCAGTAAGGCAGACAATGGGCCGGTGGCGCTCCGGGCTTCCTTGCCGATCCGGCCCAAGGCTAACGCCGCCGAGCCACGTAGTTCCGTGTCATCGTCCTTGAGGCATGCCATCAATGCCGGGACGGCCTCCTTGGCCGCCGAGCCGATACGGCCCAGCGACCGGGCGGCGCTGCGGCGCACGGCGACGTCCTTATCGCTCAAGGCCTCCGTCAACGCCTTGACGCTCGCCGTGGTGTCGCTGTCTGGCTCCGCCCTCGCCACGCACAGGGCGGCGAGGACACTCCCAACGAGGCACCAACCCGCGAGAAGACGCTTCACGACACGCCACTCCCCAAGAGGCATTAGAAAGGTGAGAGCAAACCGAAAGGCAGTATCCGGCCGCCTGGTGGCGGCCGGATACTGCGACGCGACATCCTACACTGCGGATCTTGCCAGAGGCAATGGGCGTCAGCGACGCAGCTGCCGTCGCAACTCTTCCGCCTCGCGCAGCAGCCGTTCGAGCCGCTGCTCCAGTTCCGAGCTGCGGGAGCGGTCCGATGGCCCCCGGCTGCTGGAGGACGGCATCGGCGGGCGCCCGGACGGCAGGCGTGGGCCGCCGACCGCCCAAGGCGGTCGAGGCCCCATCGGTGCAGGACCATACCCGAAGCCACCTCGCCAGCCCCAAGCGTGCTGCGGCGGTCGCCGATGGTGCGCGAAGCCATACCCATGCCGCCAACCGTGGTGGTGGCCTGCGCGATGGTGATGACCCCGATGGTGCCCGCAATGGTGGCCAAAGCCCGGCCGGCGGTGATGGTGCCAGCCGAAGGCGAAGCCCGGCCGGCGGTGATGGTGCCAGCCGAAGGCGAAGCCCGGCCGACGATGGTGCCAGCCGAAGCCAAAACCCGGCCGACGATGGTGCCAGCCGAAGCCGAAGGCCCAGTGGCGCCAGCCGTGATGATGCACCCAGGGACGGAAGGGTGGCCGGCCATGATGATGGCTGCGCCAGCTAGGACCGCTGGGCCAATGCCGCCAGGACGACGCACGCGGAGGCGCTGGCGGCTTGGGCGGGGTGCTCGGTTTGGCGCTGGCCGGCGGTGGACCCTTGGGGGCCGCCGCATCCTTCGGCGGCGGTCCCTTGGGTGGGTCTTTCGGTGGTGGTCCCTTGGGTGGAGCGGAATCCTTCTGGCCCCGCGAATCGGAGGGCTTGCC
>JANWYO010000234.1 GCA_025055215.1 Gemmataceae bacterium | reverse complement strand
ACGCCCTGGTGGGCGGCTTCGGGGGGTTGGTCGGCTGGCTGCTAGTGTCGCTGGTCAACAGCATCATCATGTTCAACAACGCCTACCTGAACGACGCCCTGATCGGACCGATCATCGGCGTATGCATCGGGCTGGCCGTGGGAAGCACCGAGGGGCTGGTGTCGTCGCGGTCGCTGCGGCGGGCGTGGCAAAGCGGCCGGATCGGCGCCCTGTTGGGGGCCATCGGCGGCCTGGTCGGGCTGCTGCTGGGCGAATGGCTGTTTCACGTCGCCGGCGGCGGCGTCTGGCCGCGGGCCCTCGGCTGGGGCTTGTTTGGCATGTTCGTCGGCATCAGCGACGGTGTGGCCCGTCAGATGCCCGTGAAGGTGCGCTACGGCCTGTTGGGCGGCCTGCTGGGCGGATTGATCGGGGGCAGCACGTATGAAGGGCTGTTGGCGGTCATCGGCGGCCTCGGCTCCCGCGCCGCCGCCCTCTCCTGGGGCGGCGCCATCGGCCTGACCATCCTCGGGGCCTGCATCGGCCTGCTGGTCAGCCTGGTCGAAGTCCTGCTGCGTAAGTCGTGGCTCTTTTTCCTCACCGGCCGACTCGAAGGCCAGACCCGGACCCTCGAGTCGGGTCGCCCGCAGACCATCGGCAGCGCCCCGCAGTGCACCATCGTCATCCCGGAAGACGCCACCGTGGCCGCTGTCCATGCCGAGATCGTTTTCCGCGACGAGGCCTTCGTGATCCAACCCCGCGAGGGGCCGATCACCGTCCGCCGCGATGGCACCGACCACGCCGTCACCCCGGCGGGCTACTCTCTCAAGCCCAACGATCGCATCCTGATCGGGCAGTCCCGCATGATCTTTCGTGACGTGGAGAGGAAAAAAGCATGACCGTGCAGCGCGGCGCCTCCCGCTTGATTCTGACTGGCGGACTGTTTGTGTTCGCCGTCGTCTGGGTGGTCCTCATGGGCTTGGCCACCCGCCTGTTCGGCGGTGGCCGCTCCGTCGAGGGCGTCAAGCCGACCGACGATGGCACCATTAAAGCCAGCCTCACCGTTGATCGTGACAAGGACTTTGAGATCTTTCTGTCGGCGAATGTCACGCGCCCGGATGGGTCGGTTTACGAAGGGTTGAACGAAGAGAACTTCGAGGTTTACGAGGACGGTGAGCGCGTGGCGATCCGAAACTTCCAGCCCGCCGGCAAAGGCGCCATCCGCCTGGCTCTGGTCATCGACTACAGCAGCAGCATGCGGGGCACCAAGCTGAACGAAGCCCGGCAGGCGGCCCGGGCCCTCATCCGCCTGCTCCGCGACCAGCACGACTGGGTCGGCCTCTACTTCTTCAACGACCCCCTTTACGACACTAACCGCAGCGAGCGCCTGGCCATCAAGCCGCTCGACCTCCTCCGCCGCGAGGAAGCCTGGGAAGCGATCATGTTCACCAACCTCGGCGACGGCTCACCGATGCTGGGCACGATGGAGCGCGGCTTGGACGGCTTGGCCAAGGTCAGCGGCCGGCGCGTCATGATCGTGCTCTCCGACGGCATGGACACAGGCGAGCCGGCCGAAATCGACGCCCTGAAAAAAAGGGTCCTGGAAAAGGCCGAGCAGCTGCGCGTCCCCATCTACATGGTCAACACCTCGACCGATGTTGAGGGGGAACGGCTGATGCAGGAACTGGCGTCGGTCACCAAGGGCCGCTACCAGCGGGTGTCCGAACCGCAGAAACTGCGGGAAATCTTCGAGGAGATCGGCCGCAGCTTGCAAAACGAGTACACCATGAGCTACACGTCACCCGACCCGGTTGAAAACGGCACCACCCGGACAGTAACCCTGTGGGTGCGGTCGGGGAACGTGGGGACGGAGGCCACCGGGCAATACACCGTTCCGGGGGTGTTGGCCACCGGAGCCCGGAGCAAAGCCGGCTTGGCCAGCACCACGAGTTCGGGCATCGGCCTCGGCACTTTGTTGACCGTGTTTCTGACGGTGGCCGCCGTCCTCGGCCTGCTGGCGGTGGTGCCGCTGATCTGGCAACGGGGGCCGATCGCTCTGGCCGAGGATGACCGCAAGGCCGCCTCCGCCCCGGTGACGACACCCGCGGGCGCGGCCCCGGTCAAACCGATGGCCCCACCCGCCGCCGGGCAGCCCCGGCCGGCGGCCAGCGTCCAGGCCAAGCGTCCCCCGTCACCGTAACCCAAAGGAATCCCTTGCGCCGGGAACCGACTCCTGGCCCGGGGACGGCAACACACCTTGCTGTCGCCGCGTTGGTTGTCCTCGAGGTACTTCCATGCTGCGCACCATCCATCGCGTGTTCCTGCTGTTGTTAACCCTCGGCCTGACGTCCGCCGTCGTCGGGCAGGAGACCGGCTTCACGCCGCTGTTCGACGGCAGTACGCTCAGCGGCTGGGTCTACGGCAAGGAGGCCCTCGAACGTAAGACCGAGACCGCCGACAAACGCTTCTTCGTCGGCACCGGCACCATCGTCCTGGCTGCCAAAGATAAGGACGGCAAAAAAGACGTGCGTGAACTCGTGACCAAGCAGACTTTCAACAAGGACTTCATCCTTCGGTTGGAGTTCAAGGCCGCTCAGGAGGCCACCGGCTCGGTCACGGTCCGCGGCACGGCCTTCCCCGTGGGCGATTTCGTCCGCCGCAATGAGTACAAGAACCTCAAGAACTTCAAGAACGACGGCTGGAACGAGTTGGAAATCACCGTGCGCCTCGTGGCCTACGCCGAAAATCGTCGCCTCAACGAATCAGACACCGTCGAAGCGGAATATCGCGGCGGCAAGGCGATCGTCAAAGTCAATGGTCGGGAGGTCGATCCGAACCAGACGCTCATCCAGATCGAGGGGATTGCCTCGGTCAATGGCCAGACGCTGACTAATACGCGGTCGCGACTAATGAGCACGGGGCCGATCGGCCTGAAGACCGGCAGCGGCAAGATCGAGTTCCGCAACATCCGCTACCGTGAGCTGCGCTGACGTCGGCCCGAAGCGCCCGGTGGCGGGCGCTGTGAGGCGGTGGAGAGCGGCACATGAGCGAGGCACCGCAGCCGGTGACGACGGACGGGCCTTCGGGGGGTCGCGAGAGTGGCGGTCGGCCGGGGGCGGCGGCGTCCGCAGACGGTGGGCGCCGCCGTTGGCTCCGCGATCAGGCCGACGTCGCCACCGTCGCCGCCTGCGTGATCATCGCCGCCGGCTCCTGGTTCCTCCTCAAGGAATTCGCCCCTGTCCTGCGCCCCCTCCTCCTGGCCGTCTTCCTCTGTTCCGTCGCCTACCCCACACACCACCGGCTGACGCAGCGCATCCCGGCGGTGGCCTCCGTCGCCGTCCTGGCGGGCGTGTCGATCGGCGTCCTGGTGCTCCTGGCCTGGCTGGTCCTCGGCAGCGTCGCTCAGTTGAGCGATGAAATGCCCCGCTACCTCGACCGGGCCCAGCAAATCCGCCACCAGGTGCAAGACGCCTTGGCCCGGCACCTGCCCCCCTGGCTGACCGCCAACGCCGACGGCTCCGCCTGGACCGAGGCCCAGATGGGCACCCAGGTCAAGCTGGTCGCCGCGGCCGTGGCCAGCGCCGGCATGGACGTTCTCCGCGAGGCGATCCTCGTCGCCATCTTCCTGGTCTTTCTCCTGATCGAGGCCGCCACCTTTCCCCAGCGCCTCCAACAGGCCTTTCACGACGGCCGACCGGCACAGATCCTGGCCGTGGTCCGCAACATCAACGACGCCATGACCTCCTACCTCCGCGTCAAGACCCACTCGAGCCTCATCCTGGCCGTCCCGGTCGCGGTGGTGCTTTGGCTTTTCGGCGTCAAATTCGCCCTCCTGTGGGGCGTCCTCACCTTTCTACTCAACTTCATCCCCTACCTCGGCAGCATCGCCGCCTGCACGGCCCCGATCATCCTGGCCGCCCTCCAGATGGAGTCCCTCGCCCGCCCCTCGATCCTGGCTGTTCTCCTCGTCGCCATCCACCTGTCGTCGGCCTACCTGATCGAACCCGCGCTCACCGGTCGGGCGGTCGGCCTCAGCCCCATCGTCATCCTCATGGCCCTGTCGTTCTGGGGCCTCTGCTGGGGCCTGATCGGCGTCCTCCTCGCCGTGCCGCTGACGGTCATGGTCAAGATCATCCTTGACCACGTCCCCTTCACCCAGCCGTTGGCCCGCCTGATGGGCGACGACTGACCCCGCCGCCCGAGGCGGTCGCCGCCCACGACGCATCTCCCGGTCAGCCACTTCTCACAACCATTGGCGCGGTTACAATGGTTGGCACCCGGTTTTCTTCCAGGCCGGTCATCCTCTGGAGGTTACTCATGTATCAGCTGTTGAAAGCCGCCGCTGAAGCCCTGGTCGGGGCGATCGGCGAACATGGCCTCGAAGCCGTCTTCGACATGGTGCCTGGCGGCAAAGCCATTTTCGCAATCGCCAAATCTTGGTGGCTCAGGATGCGCATCCGCTGCGAGCTTGGCAAGGTGGATGACAAGCAAAAACAGTTGCACCAACTTGTCGTCGAATTTACCAAGCTGATTCAGGCCCCCGCGCCAGAGGTGGAAGAGGTCGCCGAACACATAGCCAAGGAAGTCTCCCCGCCCAAAGAGATGCAGCAACGGCTTAAGGTCTGGCTCACGCAGATTCCCGCGCGTGCCCGGCAAATGTTCAAGAGGCCAGACGACCCGGCCGGTCGGACGTTGCCGCCGGATTTCAAGCTGCGGGACGAGCGCGACCTGGAGCTGATGGTACCGCGGGTCTCGCGATTCGAGCCGGGCGACATCCTGCCGGGGAGGCCCGGCTGGGTCCTCCAGCGCCCACTGGCGGATGGTGGTTTTGGTGAAGTTTGGCTGGTGGCAGGGCCCTTCCGCCTCCAGAGGGCTGTCAAGATCTTCCACAACCTTCCGGACCGACAGCGCGCTATTCTGAACGAAGGCAACGTCCTCGGTCGGCTGATGCACGAGGGCCTGCATAAGTCGCGACACATCGTGCCCCTGATCGACTCCCACCTCGAGAACAACTCGTGTTGGCTGATGTACGAGTATGTCGAAGGCGGTGATCTGGGCGACCTGATCCGCCAATGGGCCAACCTCCCGGCCGATCAGCGGCAGGCGAAGGTGATCGATGCCCTGCGCGTCTTGGCTGAGGCCGTCGGCGAATTCCATGCCCTTCAGCCGCCCCTTGTCCACCGCGACCTGAAGCCGGCCAACATCCTCTACGACCAGAAGGCCGACTGTCTGCGCATCACCGATTTCGGCATCGGTGGCGTGTCGGCTACCAACATGCTGGAGAGCGAGAAGCTCGGCACCCTCACCTGGGCCGCGCGTCTGGCGACGTCCCTGTACGGCTCCTGCACGCCGCTCTACGCCTCACCGGAGCAGAAGCGCGGTGCTGACCCCGACCCGCGCGACGACGTGCATGCGCTGGGCGTCATCACTTACCAGATGTTGACGGGGCAGCTGGAGCACGGCGTGGGTCCTGACTTCGAGGATGGGCTTCAAGAGCAGGGGGTGGACGACCGGCTGATCAAATTGGTGCGCCGGTGCACCGGGAAGCTGGAGCGCCGGCCGAAGGACGCGCGGGAAATCTTGAGCCTGCTCTCCCGTTCGGACCAGCCTCCGCCTCCGGTTCCGCCGCCTCAGCCGAAGCCGCTGGAGAAAGTCGGGCCAAGGCACACCGACTCCTTAGCGCAACTGGACGAGGAGTACTACGTCCGGGAACTGGAATCCCTCAGGCCAGTGAAGTGGTTGCGCGAGCGAGATCGTTCCCGCCCGATGATATGGCGCAGCGAGGCATACGAAGGTTGTCCCAGCGCGCAGACGCTGTATGGAGAGTGCCTCAAGCATGGCATCGGCGTGGCGCGGGATGAGGCGCAGGCAGTGGTTTGGTTCCGTAAGGCCGCCGAGCAGGGTCACGCCAACGGGATGTTTTCTCTCGGCTGGGCGTATGAAGAAGGCCGCGGAGTGCCGATGGATGGGTCCGAGGCGGCCAAATGGTACCGGAAGGCTGCCGAGCAGGGTTTTGCCATGGCGCAGTGGGCCCTGGGGAACATGTACTGTCGGGGCGGGGGAGTCGCTCAGGACCATGCCGAGGCGCTCAATTGGTATCGGAGGGCCGCGGAGCAGGACTTGGCCCTGGCAAAACTGGAACTCGCCAAGATGTACTTGGCAGGACAAGGCGTGCCGCGAGACGAGAAAAAAGCCTTCACGTATCTCCAGGAAGCGGCCGAACAGGGCCTTGCGCCGGCCCAACTGGCACTGGGCAACTTGTACCACGAGGGGCGGGGAGTAAAACGGGACCCGAAGAAGGGATTGGAATGGATACAAAAAGCGGCCGAGCAAGGTTTCGCGGTGGCCCAGGTTTGGCTGGGCCGTATCTATTCCAATGGCTGGGGAGCGCCGCTCGATTATGAAAAAGCCTTTTTCTGGTACCGCCGGGCGGCCGAGCAGGACCATCTCGAGGGGCAGTACCTGCTGGCCACGCTGTACTTAGAAGGCCAGGGTGTAGACCGGAACGAGCCCGAAGCCGCCAAGTGGTTGCAGAAAATTGTCGAGCAAGATGCGGCGCGTCCCGAGGCGTGGCTGGGCCGAGTGTTTGTTGAAGACTTCGGGCTGACGAAAAGCCCTGAACCCACGGCTGCCGATGCCGGCCAATTCTGGTGGCGGTCTGCTGTGGACACCTTGGCAAGCCTGTACGAAGATGGCCGGGGGGTGGAAAAGAACGAGCTTCAGGCAGCGAACCTGTACCGCAAGCTTGCCGAAAACGGCGACGCTGAGGCGCAGTTCTCTTTGGCCCTAATGTACATGTCAGGGCGTGGGGTGGAGCAGAACGACGCCGAAGCCGTCAAATGGTTCCAGAAAGCCGCCGAACAAGACCATGCAACAGCGCAAACGTTGCTCGGAATCATGTACATGTCAGGGCGTGGGGTGGAGCAGAACGACGCCGAAGCCATCAAATGGTTCCAGAAAGCCGCGGAGCAGGGTGACGCAGAGGGGCAGTGTTGGCTTTCTTACATGTACGTCCTAGGTAAGGGGGTTGAGAAGGATAACGCCCAGGCCCTCCAGTGGTTCCAAAAAGCCCTCGAGCAAAATTTGATGGCGTCTGAACTCTTCGCCTTAGCGGGAAAGCTGATCTGCATCAGTGACAAACTCGACCCTGTGGAACTCGTGGAAATGTTCCGCAAGGCCGCTGAGGAAGGGTCGGCTGGGGCGCAGTATTTCCTTGGTCAGATGTATTTGGAGGGCCGGGGAGTCCGACAGGACGACGTCGAGGCAGTGAAGTGGTTTCGAAAAGCGGCGGAGCAAGGGTGGGCGCCGGCGCAGTGTGTTCTGGGCCTAATGTACTCCATGGGCCGTGGGGTGGAGCAGAGTGACGCCGAAGCCGTGGAGTGGTTCCGGAAGGCTGCGGAGGAAGATCACGAACCGGCGCAGCATGCTCTGGGCGAGATGTACCGCGACGGCCGTGGGGTGGAGCAGAATGACGCCGAAGCCGTGAAGTGGTTCCGGAAGGCTGCGGAGAAAGATCACGAACCGGCGCAGCATGCTCTGGGCGAGATGTACCGCGACGGCCGAGGGGTGGAGCGGAATGAAGACCACAACGATGAAATCAACCCAAATCCTTCGGAGACAGATCCCGAAAAGTCGAAGCATGCTC
>JANWYO010000177.1 GCA_025055215.1 Gemmataceae bacterium | reverse complement strand
CGGCGCTTTGCGCCTCATAAACACACGTCACCGACGTGCTGATCCCGCCCCGAGGCGTGAACGCCCCGACCACGCGGCAGCGGACCGGCTGGCACGCCTTGACGAAGTCATCCAGCAGCCGATTGACCAGGTGCTCGTAGAACACCCCCTGGTTGCGGTAGCTCTGGAGGTAGAGCTTCAGCGATTTCAGCTCCACGCACCGCTGTCCCGGCGTGTATGTGAACGTGATGGTCCCAAAGTCGGGCTGACCAGTCAGGGGGCAGACACTGGTGAACTCGGGGCAGACAATTTCGATGGTATAATCCCGACCAGCGTATTCATTCGGAAAGGTTTCCAGCTGCCGGGCCGACGGGGTGGGCATCTCATGCATCGCGGTCGCCTCGTCGCGGGTTGAACGGTCATCACCGACCCATTCTATCGCGGCGGCTTCAACGCGGTCATCCGTGGGGTTCGAGGGGTGCGACATGCCACAGCGGGCCGTGGTCCTGCTGAGCGGGGGCATCGACAGTAGCACGACACTGGCGGTGGCGCTCCAGCAGGGGTTCGAGACCTATGCCTTGACGGTGGATTATGGCCAACGCCATCGCCGCGAGTTGGAATGTGCCGGGCGGATCGCCCGGCACCTGGGAGCCAGCCGGCACACGACGGTACGGGTCGATCTACGGGCCATCGGCGGCTCGGCGCTGACCGACGCCATCCCCGTGCCGCTCGACCGCTCCGACGCCGAGATCGCCCACGGCATTCCCATCACCTACGTCCCCGCGCGGAACACAGTCTTGCTGAGCCTCGCCTTGGGTCATGCCGAGGTCGTCGGTGCCTTCGACCTGTTCATCGGTGCCAATGCCATCGACTACAGCGGCTATCCCGATTGCCGCCCGGAGTATCTTGCACAGTTTGAACGGCTGGCCAATCTGGCCACGAAAGCCGCCGTCGAGGGGCGGGGAACGTTCCGCGTGCATGCGCCGCTGTTGCGCCTGACCAAGGCCGAGATCGTGCGGCGGGGCGCGGAGTTGGGGGTCGATTTCAGCCTGACGCTCAGTTGCTACAACCCCGACGACACAGGACGGGCGTGCGGCCGATGCGACAGCTGTCGGCTTCGCCTCAAGGGATTCGCTGAGGCCGGCCTGCGCGACCCAGCGGCCTATGTTACCCAATGATCTGCTTCCGCCGAGCCAGATAGTCCCAGACCACGTAACGATCCAACTCCCGTCCCGCCGTGAAAAAGACACGCCCCCGGGTCGCCTCGGCCACGCGGTAGGCAAAACGCACGTCCTCCTCGCTCTGGTTCCAACTGGCCAGCAGAAAAATGTTGATCGTGATCCCCTCGCGGGCACACAGCTGGGCCTCGCGGAGCGTGGCCGCCTCGGTCCGCGGGTCGGGCGGGTAGAGAAGGTACAGCATCTCCCCCTCGAAGTGGGCGGTCGGCAGCCCATCCGTGATGATGATCGCGTGGCGGTTGGGAGTGTCCTGGGCCGACAGAAACTTCCGAGCCAGGTGCAGGCCGTGCTGGATATTGGTGAAATGTGGCGGGATTTCAATCTCGCTGAGGTTCGGGTCACTCATGTCCGCCCTCAGGCGGACGACCGGGTTGTAGATCGTCACCGGCTTGGGCATTAGGGTGGCGATCTCCGAGACGTGCCGCGGCTTGGCAAAGGTGAAAATCTCGATGAACTGAAGGAAATCGCCCGGGTACTCGCGGCGGATCAGCCCTTCCAGGGCCAGGCCCATCCGCTTGACGTTGACGTACTGGCCGTCGTAGCGCATCGACCCGCTCATGTCGAGGAGCACCGCCGTGGCGCACTTGGGATTGTTGCGGGTGCGATGAACGACCAGGTCCTCGGGCTTAAAGGTCATCGCTGACGTCGGCCCCGGGTCGGCCGTGGCTCGACGGAGCAGGGCGTTCACCATCGACGACGTCAGGTCCAGGTTCGCCACCGAATCGCCGAACTGGTACGCCTTGGTCTGCGGCAGCTCGACGGCGCCCTCACCGACGATCGGCCCCTGATGCCGGCCTGAACGCGACGCCTGCAATTGGCTGAAAATGTGCGACAGCAACCGCCCTTGAAACAGGCGATACGCCTTGGGCGTCAGGTGATACCCCCCAGGCCCGCGCTCCAGCCCCTGCTGTTCCGCTAATTCCCGAAGGTAATCCTCGATCTGCTGCCGCAGGGCGTGCAGCTGTTCCAGATCGCCCGGCTCGGCGAACTGGGCCAAGGCGTCGAGGTCAATGATGCCGATTTGCGCCGTCTTCATCGCCTCTTCAAGCTGCCGCAGGAGCCGGTCGATCGTCTCTAGCTCTTCCTTGATGGCCAAGGCCTGGGGGACACTCATGGGGGTCCGGCCGGTGAACGCGTACTTGGCGGCCAATTCATCGACCTGGTATTTTTCGCCCAGGCGTTCGACGAGCCGGAGCAGTTGCCGGGCGAACGGCCCATGTTCATCCCCGGAGCGATACCATAGTTGTTCCAACTCGTAGAGCTGTTCCCCGTCCACTGCTTGGCGGAAGGCTCGTTTCAAATGCGCCGGGGGCTGCGTCGCCTGGGCCTGGCGGAGGAAATTGTCTCGGGCCTCGGCCTCGACGCGGCTCGTCTCGTAGGTTGCAAGGATTTTCCGCTTCCGCTCCAGCAGAAGGGCCATGAGCGATTCCAGGCTCGGACCCAGGCCAAGGATCTGGCTCGGGTCGATGCGGACGGCGCGCGCCAGCTCCTCATCGGTCAGACGTCGCAGGTGGCCATAATGCAGCAAGTGCTCGAAAGCGGGCGACACCAAGTCGGGCGGCGGGGCCGTCGGGCTGGGGAAGTTGACCGGATCGAACTTCTGGTAGGTGTGGATGATACCACCCAACTGCTGTCGCGTGCTCATCGGATCATCTCGGAAGTTGGCGCTTTGCCGACCGACAGGACGTCTGGCCCGCTCGTGAAGCGGCCCAGGCCGGCGCCACGGCCGCGGGCCGTCACCATCATTGATAGCGGCCGCTCGCCTGAGCAGACAAGGAAACCGGACTTTCGGCAAGAAACCTCGAACGGGCCGAAGCGCCGGTCCGCGGCGGGGTCAGGGGTCGAAGCGGGCGCGCAGCGCGGGCGGGAGGACGGGGCAGACGCCCGGGGGCGGAGCAAAGAGCCGATGCCGGATTGCCGCCACGCCGCGGTAGCCGAGGTCGAGAACGGCCACGGGGACGAGGCGGGACGCCTCGGCCAACAGCCGCCACAGGCCGCCTAGCCGGCGGGCGATGTGCCGCACCGCAGCGGCGCGGGTCAGGAGCAGGCCGGCGGAGGTACGCACCACCAGGCTGTCGGGAAGCTGGCGCCGTTGGTCTTCGGCGACTTCGGCGACGAACGTGACACCGTGCAGCGGGGCGAAACGGAAGGTCAAGCCGCGGTCTTCCGCTAGGACCCAGCGCACCGCGCGATGGCACAGCCCGCAGTGACCGTCGTAAAAGATCCGCTCCGTGGCACCGCTGGGCCCCGGCACCCATCCGGGGTCGAACGTCAAGAGGTGGGCCAACACCATGCCTGCCGTGATTTCGTCGAATCCCAGAACGATTAAGGTGCCCACGTGGCCGCTGAGCAAGGTCGCCCAAATCCAGGGTCGCGCCCGCCGCACCAGGGCGAGCGGCCCGAACGCAAGCTGCGCGATCAGGACGCTCCATGTCAGCACGGCCCATAGGGTGCCTGGCAAGGTCGCAGCTAACCTGGTCATCAAGTCGCTCTGGTTCGGCGCGTTGGTCAACAGCCGGGCGAGAGCGGTGCCGTCGCGCCAGGCGGGGTCGGCGAGCTTGAGGCCGCCGGCGATCAGGTAGCTGAGAGAGAGGAGCGTCCAGGCCGCGGCGAAGAGCCGGGGCGGCATCTGCCAGCCGCCCGCGGGGTCGATGCGACCGCGGGCGGCCCACGAGCCGTAAGGCGCCGGCGGCGTCAGGGCGTGTGCCAGCAGCAGCCAGCTCCAAGGAGGAAATCCGGACGTCAGCTCCACTTCGGACTGGAGCACCCCGATCGTCGCCATGCCGCCAAGGACGATGGCGGCCCACCGGTCCCACCATCCGATCAGCAGCACTAGACCCAGACCGATCATGGTGGCCAGGATCACGGTCGCAATTGGAGGCGAAGACAACGAATGCCGCAGGTGGGCAACGAAGCCGAGGAAGGAACTTGCCGTGGTCTCCGAGACGCCCCCCCGGGGAGGCTCAGCGATCAGGTGCTGCGCCCAGGTCGTCGTCCAGGCCGCGGCAAGGACGGCCCGATAGATGCTGTATTGGCCGCCGGTCCAGCCGTTGTTCATGATTGCGGTGCTCGCGATGCCGCGGCGGCTGCCGAGGGACGCTCGCGTCGGGAATGAGGTCGGCCGCCCGCACCGCCGGCGGCCGACCACCACCGCGACGTCATTAAAGCTAGCGAAATATTACGGTTGTTAG
>JANWYO010000033.1 GCA_025055215.1 Gemmataceae bacterium | reverse complement strand
CCCGCAAGGCGCACACCAGCGCCAGCATCGCATACGGCATGGCGACGCCCTCGGCCAGGGTCAGGCTGGTCCAGACTTCGCCGCGCCACGGGTTCCACATGGCTAGTGCCACCGTCGCGACCGCGGCCCAACGCCGGATTCCCAACTCGCGGAGGAGCCACAGAAACGTCGCTGCGGCCAACCACGCCCACGCGAGCCGGCAGGCCCGCCATGCGACTTCCCGACCAGCGAACATGTCCGCCTGGGTTTCCCAATGTGCCCACAACACCGGTCGAAACGGTCCCAAGTCGTTGTAATTGGCGACGATCTTTCTCCAAACGAGGGCCAACCGCTCGCTCCAGGCCATCGGCGGGGCAGGGTAGACGAGGTTGCCGTCGTCGATGAAGTCGAAGCGGGTGTTCAAGGAGGCCAGATAGATGCTGGCGACCAACGCCGCCACGCCGAGGATGCCAAGCACTCGCAGCGGCGCGGACGCCGGGGGCCACCCCGTCCCGCTGGCCGGCCACGGCCAGCGGGTGCCGGTCGCCCTGAGACTTCGCACGATGGGAGATGAAAAGATCAGGCTCAAGAATTGCCTCCTGCCGGGAGCAGATCGGACCTCCGTGCCGACCGCGGGGGGTATTGTACCTTCTGCGTGCGCTGAGACGCCAGACCGACCACAGGTGGAAATAGGGCAATGTCTTAGGGCGGGGTTGCGCGCTCCGGACGACGGTTTTCCCCACTCCTTGCCGGTTCCTCCGCCCAAGCTCACGATTTATCGTTTCACGCCGCTAGGGTGCCCCGCGAGCCTCTTTCCTCCTCGCGCGAGCGCGAACCCATTAATCCCCCGCCGTGCCACTCTGGCCCCGCCGAAATCCAGACGAATACCCCACGGGTGAGCGGCATCGCGGCGACGGCCCGGGTCGATGCGGACGATGGCCGTACATTTGGTGAGTGGGAAGCGAGCGCGAAATGATCAGTCGGAGGCGGCACGCTTGGTGGGTGGGGAGCGAGCGCGCAACGACAAGTCGGTGGGCGGGGTTTCGCCGCCGTGCTGGAGACAACGAATGCCCGTCGGCTTCTTTGACCCGCTGCTGCCGAGGGGTTAGAATTGCGAAAACAATAAGCGTCCCCTCCGCCGCTCAAGGGCCGAGAACGATGGCGGTACACGGCCTCGACCATAACATCCGTTATTTCAAGCGATTTCGGATGGAGCGGGAACTCGGGAACGACCTGCCCGCCGCGGTGCTCCCGGCAGGTTTCTCTTGGTGGCCTTGGCAACCGGTCCTCCTGGAGCATCACGCCGAAGTCAAGTTTCAATGCTTCCATGACGAGATCGACGCCACGATCTTCCCCAGCCTTGGTTGCCGACAGGGATGCTTGCTTCTGATGACCGAAATCTCTCGCCGGCCGGGCTTCATCCCCGAGGCGACGTGGTTGGTGGTCGGCCCGGATGGTCCGTGTGGCACCGTGCAGGGAATCCGAGAGCGGCCGGGGGTGGGCGCGATCCAGAACCTTGGCGTGGTCCCTGGCTGCCGGGGTCGGGGAATCGGCGAGGCCCTGCTGCTTCAGGCGCTACATGGTTTCTGCCGCGTCGGCCTCGGCCGCGCCGTGCTTGAGGTCACGGCCCAAAACGATGTCGCCCTCCGACTTTACCGCCGGCTGGGTTTTCGCTGCCGCAGGACCCTTTACAAGGCCGTCGATGTCGCCGCCACGTTCCCGTTCTGAATTGCCACGATAGAACAATTGTCGGCCTGGCGCCGACCGCCTTGTCCAATCGGGCGCCCGGCCGTCACGCACTGCGGATGCCTGGTCCCTGTCGCGGGGGATTGTCGTGGCCGATCAAGACATTAATCATCACACTTTTCCCAATGGTCTGACCCTCATCGCCGAGCGCATGGAGCACGTGCGCTCGGCGGCGCTGAACCTGCTGGTGCCGGGAGGCTGTGCCTTTGATCCGCCCCAGCATCGGGGCCTGGCCTCGGTCTTCTCCGAACTCATCATGCGGGGGGCCGGCCCCCGCGATAGCCGGGCCTTGGCCAACGCGATGGACAATCTCGGCCTCGACCGCGACCAGAGCGTCGGCTCCATCAACATCCGCTTCTGGGGTTCCACCCTGGCCCGGAACCTGCCCGCCGCCCTCGAACTCTACGCCGACATCGTTCGTCGGCCCCATTTGCCGGAGGACGAGCTACCCGCCGTCCAGGCCTTGGCACTCCAGGACTTGCAGAGCCTCGAGGACGAGCCAAAACACAAGGTCATGGTCGAACTGCGGCGGCGGCACTTTCCCGATCCGCTGGGACAGGATCATCTCGGCACCGCCGATGGGATCCAGGGCCTGACTCCCCAAATCATCCGCCAGCACTACGAACGCTTCTTCCATCCCGATGGCACCATCCTCGCCGTGGCTGGCAACATCGATTGGCCTTCGTTGCTCGAGCAAGTCGACCGACTGTTCGGGGATTGGCAAGGGACCGCGGACACCCGCTTGACCCTCCAGCCCAAGCCCCCCGGTTACGAGCACATCAGCAAGGAGACGACGCAGACGCAAATCGCCCTCGCCTATCCCAGCGTGCCGATCGGCCATCCCGAGTATTACGCCGCTCATGGCGCAATCAGTGTCCTCAGCGGCGGCATGAGCGCCCGGCTATTCACCGAGGTGCGGGAGAAGCGCGGCCTGTGTTATTCGGTCTGGGCCAGCTATCAGACATTCAAGGAGTGTGCCGCCGTGCTCTGCTACGCCGGCACCACCAACGAGCGGGCGCAGGAAACGCTCGACGTGACCCTGGCCGAGCTGCGCCGTCTCCAGGAGGGCGTCGAGGTGGAAGAGGTCGATTGCCTGCGGGCACGTCTGAAGTCGGCGTTGATTATGCAGCAGGAATCGACCTCGGCCCGGGCGGGGGCGCTGGCCTCGGACTGGTATTTCCTGGGCCGTGTGCGCTCGGTCGATGAAATTCAATCCGCGGTCAACGCCCTGACCCCTGACGCCATTGTCGAGCATGTGCGGCACTATCCGCCGCGGGACCTGACCATCGTGACGTTGGGGCCGAAGCCGCTGAAGCCGCCGGCATGAGCGACGGGCGAGGGAGTGAACATGGCCCGCTTCCCCGCTTGCAGGGGAGCGAGAACTGCACGCCGGCGGGCGCGCGACCGATTCAGGCGAGAATCGCCGTGGCCACTTGGCCGGAGGTGTCGGTCAGACGGAAGTCCCGGCCGGCGAAGCGGAAGGTCAGTCGGCGATGGTCCAGGCCAAGGAGGTAGAGGATGGTGGCGTGCAGGTCGGCGATGCTCATGCGGCCCTCGACGGCGTGGATGCCCCATTCGTCGGTGGCGCCGTAGCGGAAGCCCCCGCGGACGCCGCCGCCCGCTAGCCACATCGTAAAGCCCTTGTTGGCGTGGCCCCGGCCACCGGGATTGTCTTCGTAAGCCCCGCGGCCGAATTCCCCGCCCCAAATCACCAGCGTCTCGTCCAACAAGCCGCGTTCCTGGAGGTCGGTGAGCAGGCCGGCGATCGGCCGGTCGATGGCCGCCGCCCGATCGGCCAAGGCGCGGCGAATCTGGTTGTGATGATCCCAGCCGGTGCTCGTCAGCTGGATGAAGCGGACCCCTTTCTCCGCCAGCCGCCGGGCCATCAGGCATTGGGTGCCGAACTGCTGCGTCCGGCTGTCGTCCAGGCCGTAGAGGTCGCGGATTCGCTTCGGCTCCTGGGAGAGGTCGAGGGTCTGCGGGATGGAAGTCTGCATCTTGGACGCCAGCTCGTAGGACTCGATCAGCCCCTCGAGTTCGGAATGGCCGGGGTCGGAGGCCAGGAGGCGCCGATTGGCGCGCTGGATGAAGTCGATTTGCCGCCGCTGGTCAGCGGCGGACAGGTGTCGCGCCGCAATGTTGGGCACTCCCCGACCGCCGCTGCTGAGTCGCGTCCCCTGAAACGTGGCCGGCAAAAACGCCGAACCGTAATTCTGCGCTCCCCCGAGGTCGCTGATCGGGTCGATGGTGACGAACCCCGGAAGGTCTTCGGCCAGCGTCCCCAGGCCATAAACGATCCACGCTCCCATCGACGGCCGCACGAACGTCTCGCTGCCGGTGTGCAGGGCCACGACCGCTTGCTGATGGCCGGGATTATTGGTCGTCATGCCGTGCAACAGGCACAGCTTATCGGCGTGGCGGGCGAGGTGGGGGAAGACCTCGGCGATCATCAGCCCGCTCTGGCCGGCCGGCTTGAAGGCAAATTGCGGGGGGAGGAGCCGGCCGCCGGCCTTGGCCAAGGCCGGCTTCCAGTCAAAGGTATCGAGGTGGCTCGGCCCGCCCGACATGAACAAGAAGATAGCCCGTTTGGCCCGGGCCGGGTGATGCGGCGGCCGCGGCGCCAACGGGCTGCGTGGGCCGCTTTCCCCCCGACTCCAGTCGGCGTGCAACGCGGTCAACGCCAGCCAACCAAAGCCGACGGCGGTGTGGCGGAGAAAATCGCGGCGATTCCCGTAAACCGTCACGTTGCGGCACGTTTGCATGGGTATCTCCGAAGCTGAAAACGCTGGCTCCCGTCGGCTGCTCCGAGGCGATCCGCAACCGGCGGCTTACCGGACGTAGCGAAATTCCGCCGTGGCCATCAGCCCCTGGACCAGCACGGCCCATTTCTGGGCCGGGCTGGGGGCCGATACCTCCCGCAACAGTTCCAAGGCGTCGGCCAATTCGTCGAGCTGGGGTGGCCGGCCCAGCAGCCGACGATACGCCAGGCGTACACGACCGGCATCATCCAGGCCGGGCTCGGCCAGGAGGCGCTCGGCTGCCCCACGGGCACAGGCCACGCAGAAGTCATTGTTCAGGAAGTAAAGGGCCTGTGGCGCCACCGTCGTGACTTCTCGCCGACCTTTGACCTGACAGGGGTCAGGAAAATCGAAGGTGCCATAGGCCTCGGGCAACAGCGACCGCAGCACTGGCAGGTACACGGTCCGATACGGCGAATCCAACGGCAGCAGGCTGACCGTGGCGGCGCTCCGCCCTCGGCCGCCGATGCCGCTGACGGGGATCCCTTCCGGGCGCTGGAACGACAATCGGCCCGCGGCGACCAACATGCTGTCGCGCAACGGCTCGAACTCCAGTCGTCGCAGGTCGGCGCGCCAGTAAAGCGCATTTTGTGGGTCTTTCTTCCGGCCCTCGTCCCGCCCGGCGCTGCTCAGGCGATACACCCGGCTCAGCATGAGCGTGCGGATCAGCCGTTTGACCGACCAGCCTTGGGTCTGAAACTCCGACGCCAGGTAGTCGAGCAACTCAGGATGCGTGGGCGGTTCGCCGGTGCTCCCGAAGTCATCGGGCGTGGCGACCAGACCACGGCCGAAAAGGTGTTGCCAGACGCGGTTGGCCATCACTCGGGCCGGCAGAGGGTTGTCGGCCGCCGTCAGCCAGCGGGCCAGCTGGAGCCGCCCGCTGGCGGTCGCGGGAATCGGCGGCAGCGGCGGCAAGCCCGGGATGTGAATGTCGCCGCGCGGCGGCGTCGCGCCGCGGTCGTAGGGATCGCCCTTGATGCGGATCGGACAATCGCGGATGGCCCCCTCCATCACCCCCAGGGCCCGGTTGGGATCGAACGTGAAGCGCACGTCACGCTCACCGCGCCGCGAGCGCTCCAGGAAGTCGGCCATGGTGTACACCCCGTCGGCCGACGAAACGGAACCATCCGCCGGCAGCCTCAGCGTGTTGCGGCCATCGACGTAGTTCAGGTTTCCCTCGGCCCGGATCCCCTGGCCCGACAGGGTCCGCGTGCTATAGAAGATGCCGGCCAAGGCGTAATAGTCGCGCATGGTGATCGGCTCATACTTGTGATCGTGGCAGCGGGCGCAGGCCACCGTCAGGCCGAGGAAGGCGCGAGTCGTCACGTCGATCTGGTCATCGATGCGATCGAGCGTGAAACCTTCCAACCGGCCCTCGGCGATCGGCAGCGACCCCAACGCCAGGAACCCGGTGGCGATCCGCTGCTCCCGTTCCTCGGCAACGGAGCGTGCCGGCAGCAAGTCGCCTGCCAGCTGTTCCATCACGAAGCGGTCGAACGGCTTATCCTGATTAAAGGCGTCGATGACGTAATCGCGGTAGCGCCAGGCGTAAAGAAACGGAGCGTTCCACGTGCGGCCGACACTATCGGCATAACGGACCACGTCCAGCCAATGGCGCGCCCAACGTTCTCCAAAACGAGGCGACGCCAGATAATGATCGACCACGCGAGCAAAGGCCTCGTCGTCCGTCGCCGGGTCGGCGACAAAGGCATCGATCTCGGCGACGGTGGGCGGCAGGCCCGTCAGATCGTAGGCCGCGCGCCGGATGAGCGTCGCCCGGTCGGCATCCGGGTTGGGTTTCAGGCCCGCAGCTTCCAGGCGAGCCAGGACGAAACGATCGACCGGCGATCGGGGCCAGGCCGTGTCCCGCACGGCGGGCACGGCGGGTCGAGTGATCGGCATCAACGACCACAGTTCCCCGGCTGGGGCCGGATCACCGGCTGGGGCCGCCAAACCAATCACTCCAGCCATGAGCATCAGGATTCCACCCATCACGGCTCTCCGAATCATCGTCACCGGCATGGCGTAAGCACCGCTGGGCGTGCGCCCCCCGGAGGCGGGGGCACCCCCCCGAGCCCAGACCGGGGCGGAGAACGCCCCCAGGCCCCCGGCGC
>JANWYO010000286.1 GCA_025055215.1 Gemmataceae bacterium | reverse complement strand
GGGGGGCCCCCGCCCGGGGGGGGCTGTGCTGGGCGCCCCCCCCCCCCCGGGGCCGGGGGGGGGGGGCGGGGCCCCCCGCCCCGGGGGGGGGCCGCGGCTCAGCCGGGGTTCAGCTGCTTCAGCCGCTCTCGGGCCACGGTGGCCCAAGGGCTCGTGGGGTAGTCACTCAACACGCGGCGCAGCAGCTTTTCCGCCTCGGCGGGCTGCTTCAACTCCAGCTGGGCCCGCGCCGCTTCGCATAACGCCGCTGCCGCCAAGTCGGCGTCGGCGGCCAGGGCCGGCACCTCGACCAACGCCTTGGCCGCCTCCGCCCAGCGCTTCTGCTCCAGCCGGCAGAGGCCAATCTGGAGCTGTGCCTTGCCCGCCGCCCCGGACGGGCCCAGCGCCACCACCCGCTGATACTGGTTGACCGCTTCGTCGAGCTGTTTTTGCTGCTGCCGGGCGAAGCCGATGCCGTATCGGGCGTCGGCCAGCCAGGGGCTTGGGCCGTGGCGTTCGAGCAGCTGCTCGAAGGCCTGTCGGCCTTGGTCCCATTGTCCCTGCCGCAGCTGCACCCAACCCAACCTCAACAGCGCCCGGTCGCTCAGCCCCGCCACCTGACGGAGGGCCGGCTGGTCGCGGAAAAGCGACCAGCGGGCGATGGCCTGCCCCGGATCGTTCAGCAGCAATGAGCATTCCCCTAACCGATACTGTGCCTGAGCCAGATGGGGACTCTTGGGATTGCGGGCCACCAGTTCCAACTGCCCCATCGCTTCCTTGACCTTCCCCTTGGCCATCAGGCACGCCCCCAGCACCAGGCGGATGCGTTCCGTCGTCTCCGGGGGCGGCTCCTTGTCCAGCGCGTCTCCAAGCAGCTGCTGGGCTGCATCGACCTCCCCTTGCCGGGCCAGCAACTCAGCGTATTCCGCCCGGGCTTCGCCCGTCACCGGAAGGTCAGGATGGTCGGCGATCAGCGCCTGATACAATGCCAACGCCCGGCGATCGACCGGCTTCGAGGCTGGCGGACGGACCGGCTTGGGCTCCGCGGTGCTCTCGGCCATGAGGCGATACCCCCAGGCGGCTTCGTAAAGGAGCCTGGCACGCACTTCGGCGTGCTCCGGATGGGCGCGCAGCTTCTCCGCCGACTTCTGGGCCGTGTGCACCAACGCCCCGATGCGCTCGCGGTTCGCCTCCAGCTGCGGGCGGACGCCGGCCAATTGGTCCGGCGTCGGGGTTGGTCCCAGCTTCGCCCGAATGGCGTCGAGGTCTTGACGCCCCCGCTGCAGCCCGCACTGGATGGCCCGCAGCTGCGCCTCGAATCCCCGCGAGGAACCCGCGGCCTCTCGGGCCACGTCCTCGAAGGCAGCGGCTGCCTCCGACAGTTTCCCCGAATCCATCAGGGCTGCCGCCAAGTGGTAGCGGAGGAGCGGCACCCAGGTGGCCGTCGCTGAGTCCTTTTTCAACGTGGGCTCGTACTGCGTCAGGCAATCGGCGAGGATTTTGGCCGCCTCCTCGGGTTTGGATTCTTCTCGGAGGTAGGTCGCCAGCCGAAGCAGCGCCATCGGCGCGATGCCCGGCAGGCGCAGCGGATCGGCCAGGAAGCGCCGGAGGTCGGTGACGGCCCGGGCGCGGTCACCCAAGCCCGCGTAGCTCTTGCACCGCTCGAACAATGCCAGGGCCGCCACCGGCGTGTTTGGATACGTCCCGCGAATCCGGACGTAGACGTTGACGGCGTTGTTCCAGGCCGTCGATTTGTCCTTCGGATCGGCCAACAGCTCCGCCAGGCGCTGGTAGCAGTAGCCGAGTTTGATCAGCCCATCGGCCTGCTTGGGGCCGTTCGGTTCGGAGGCCACAAAGCCATCGAGCAAGCCGATGGCGGTTTGCAGCGCTTCTTGCAATTGCCCGGCCGCCAGAGCGTCGTCGGCCCGCGCGGGGGCCGAACGAAGGACACAGTCCACGAGCAAAAACGACGCTCCCGCCAACTCTCCGGTCCGATCCTGCACCGGGATCGCCTCGAACAGTTCCTTGGCCTTGTCGAATTGCCCCTGGCGGTAGAGGAGCACCCCAAGGCGGTACCGCGCCAGGGCGGCGTGGGGAAAGTCGGGATAGCGGTCGAGCAACCGCTGATAGCGCCGCAGGGCTTCGTCGGCCAGTTGCCGGCCGACGCCGGCCTCGCCGGCGCGGACGGCCTGGATGTAAGCGTTCTCGGCATGGCGGAACAAGACCGACGCCAGCACCAGGCTCCGAGGATACCGCTTCTGAAACTCAGCTGCCAAGCGATCCGAGCCGGCGAAGTCACCAGCCAGGTGCAGGGCGGTGACGTAGCGTTCGAGAATTTCTGCCTCTCGATGCGGTGGGAGCTTCTCGCTCACAAGCTGGCCATAGGCTTTGGCTGCTTCCTCGGGCCGTCGGGCCAGTTGCCAAACGTCGCCCAACTCCCGCAGGATTTCGCTGCGAAGCTCGCGCACCTCCGCCGTCGAGTCGTTCGGGGGGAGCGACTCGGCGGCGCGGCGCAGGCGGTCGGCGGCGGCTTGGAGCTTCGGTGCCGCTGCGGCGGGATTCGCCAGGTCCACCGCCGCGACCTCCGCCCGGGCCAGCCACAGTAAGGCCACGGCGGCCAGCCTCGGCGCCCGCTCGACCAGCGGGCTCAGGACTTTGATCGCGTCGTTGAGCTGCTTCAGCTGCACCAGGCACATCCCGCGGCGCAGCTCGGCCTCGAGCTGGATTGGCGACGCCGCCTGGCCCGCGACTGCAAAGCGCGTCGCCGCCTCGGCGAAGCGACCGGCCTGGTAGTGCAGCATCCCGCCATAAAACGCCGCCCGGGCCACATGGTCCGGCGGCGGCTGCTGAAGCAATGCCTCGATGCGCGCACGTTCATCGGGAAGGAGCCGAGAAAACTCCCCGCGCTTCCGCAGTTCCGCCGCTTCCTGCCGCAGGCGTTGGTGGTTGTTTAAGACGCCGTCGTAATGGAGGAGGGCTTCGGCCCACTCGTCGTCGGCATGGTGGATCCGGGCCACGAGATATTCCGCATGGGTGCCCCACACGGGGTCGGCAAATGGGGCCAGGACGTTGAGGGCGCGAAACGCCGCCGCGCGGTCGCCGAGGACGAACGAGGCCACGCCAAACTCGTACTGGGCGAAGTCGCGGTGCCGGCTTTGGGACAACGTGGGGTCGCGGAGGACGGTGCCGGCCACGGCTTGGGCCTCGCGCGGCTTGCCGGCTCGCAGAAGGACGTCCGCCTGGTCACCCAGCGCCCGAGCGGCGCCGTCGCGGTCGGCGGCTGATGCGGGATCGGCCTTGAGGCGGGCCTGGTACCGGTTGGCTGCTTGCGCCAAGTGGCGGGCCGCGTCGTCCCAGTGGCGGGTCGCCGCCGGCGACCCGGCCGCCTGCATCCCCAAGGCCCGCTGTACCCATCCCCGATAGTGCCAGACCCGCGGATCATCGGCCGACTCCTTGGCCTCGGCCAGCAGTTTCAGTTGCTCTTCGGCCCCGGGGTAATCCTTGTCTGGCCGTTCCACGAGCGTCACGGCCAGCTCGAGACGAGCGGCGGTAGCCTGGGGGTGATTGGCGTGTTGATTCAGGAAGTCACGATAGCGCTGAGCGGCGGCGGTGTAGTTCCGCTCATTTCGAGCCTGGCGGGCGCTTTCGAGGAGCCGGTCCGCCGGGCCGGGTTGAGCGGCCACCGGTCCCGGCTGCATGCTCAGCACCGCAGCTGCCACCAACGCTGCTACGAAGAGACGGGCTGTCATCGTTGCGCTCCCCTGCCGACGCATCGGCGCGCCGATCCGGGTTTGGCACCCCGCGCTCTCTGGGCAGCGTTGACGCGAGGCTCCTTTCAAACACGTTTTGCCACCGTCGGAGGAACTGGCAAGCTCCAAGTCCCCGCACGGGCCTGGGGCCCGTGCGGGCCGGCTTGACCGGCCCCCTCGGCCGGCTTCCCTCCCGAACGGGGTCAACTCCGTAGTCTAACCCGGCCGAGGGCATAACACAACTGTCGCCCGCGGCGAAACAGAAATTTTGCGGCTGTGACAACGGCCTGACACGAGGGAGAAAGCCCGTTTCTGGGAGGCTTACCGCTCCAGCGCCGAGGGACGGAATTGATCGTCGCGCAGCGGCGGGTTGACCTGAACGTCTCGGAAAAAATAAGCACCGAGGAGCCGATTCTGAGCACCGCGCAGGACCGAACCGGTTTGCAGCCAGGTTTCCGTGTCGACATAGACAGTGACGTGCAAGGTGCCCTCGGTCTGCGGTTGGGAAAAGGTGGCCTCGAAAACGTAACAGGGCCGACCGCCGGTTTCCTTGATCTTGTCGATGCCGCGATAGCGGATCGTGAGGATGTTGCGTTCCTGGGCTGCCTTCCATGACTTGAGGGTTCGCTCCAGGGCGTTGCGGGGGCCGGCCTCCTTGATCGAGTAGCGGCTGGTTGCCCGCGCATCGGCACCGTCCGGATCGCGTCTGACGACCTTGCCGACCGCCAACCGGGCAAGGCTGCCCTGCGGACGGGCCAGCATCATGCCGTCGTTTTCTCCCTCGACCCACAAAACCGCCTCGGCCAGTCGTGCCCCCTCGACCCATTTCATCAGCACCGCCCGGGGACGCTCCCGGTAGGCCACTTCGATGGTCTCCGCGGGATATAGCCGGCCGTTGATGAACTCTTGCTTGTGCAGCACATAACGCAGCGTCTTGATCTCCCGGTCGTAACGCCTCAAGGCGGCTTCCAGGAAGGCCACGGGATTGGTTCCGGCCAGCCGTTCCATTTCCGCCGAGGTCGGCAGCGGAACGAGGGGGGCTTCGGCCGTCGATTTCGCCACGACGTTTGGAGGCCCGGCCAGCGCCGGCGTCGCGGGACGATCCGACACCAGCAGTAAACAAAGCGGCATGCAGCACCAAGCTCGGCTCATGACCAATCCCTCGATGTTCCGGAACGGCCCCTTCAATGGGCCGCCACTCCCCGATGGCGTGCAGTTTATGCCGACGGCGGGCATACGAAAATGGGCAGACCGGGAAATCACGGAAAACTCGGCTATGCCGCTAGGAACAAAGCTCGGCCCTTGGACTGCACCTTCGATAGGCAGCGGAGGTCACTTGTAATAAATTTTGTGGCCGAAATAACCGCCCAGGGCCGCCGTCACGGTCCAGCAACAAAATGCTTCGACGACGAAGGCAAGGAAGTAGTCCGACTCGGCCCGAAGGACGAGCCATGAGGTGAAAACGAGGGCGGCGATGAATCCGAGGAGGAAGGCCCAGACCGGCCGACGCAGCAGCGCTGCCACACCCGCCACCAAGGGCGCGGCGGCCGCGACGCCGACAAACCGCAGGGCCGACTCGGTCCACTCGTCGGAGTTCAGCGGCACGTTAACGCCGGCCAAATGACAAGCCACGGCGGTTGCGTACGCCGTGGCACCGCCGATGGGGATGGCGACGATGGCGGCGAAAAGGCAGCGGAACAGGGCATTCATGCTTGGCCCTGGGGGGTCCGGGCGGCCCACAGTGGGCCGCCCCGGGTGAATGCAAGCCACCCGGGGGATGAGGGGGCCCGCGACTAGCGATCCACCTCGCCCATGACGAAATCGAGACTGCCGACAATCGCTGGGATGTCGGCAATCAGGCAGCCGCGGCAGATTTCGTTGGCCACGCTCAGGTTGCAGAAGCACGACGACCGGGCCCGCACCCGCAGCGGCACCGCGTCCTTGGTCGGTCGGCCGACGATGTAAAACCCCATCTGCCCCCGGGGCGCCTCGGTCTCCTGATAGGCCTCGCCGGCCGGCAGATGCTTGGGCGGCTCGATGCGGTGGGCTCCCTGGGCGTTGGGATACCTCTTGAGGGCCTGCTCGATGATCTTGATGCTTTCGACCACTTCCAGCATGCGCACCATGAACCGATGCCAAGCATCGCCGATGACTGTCCCGGGGGGCGGCTCCCACGGGCGGTTGCCTACGTCCCAATCGTCGAACGGCGGGATGACGGCTCGGAAATCGTAGGTTTCGTAGCCGCAATACGGCTCGATCTTCCGCAGGTCCCAGGCCGGGTCCCCCTTGCGCCGATCGAGCGAGCCGCGAAGCACCGGCCCGGTACAGCCGTAACTCAGCGCCGTCTCCTTGCTCAGGACGCCCACATTGGCCGTTCGCTGCACGAAAATGTGGTTGGTGGTCAGCAGCGTGTGGTACTCCGGGATGCGCGGCTTGAAATAGTCGAGGAATTTCTGGCAGCGCTCGATCCAACCGGGAGGAAGGTCGTCGTGAACGCCGCCGATGGTGATGTAGCTGTACGTCAGGCGGGCACCGCAGACTTCCTCGAACAGATCGAGGATCATTTCCCGCTCGCGGAAGGCGTAGAGGAAGGGGCTGAAGGTGCCCAGGTCCAGCCCATACGCCCCCATGCCGACGAGGTGGCTGGCGATGCGGTTCAGCTCGGCGATGATGACCCGGATCACCTGCGCCTTCTCCGGGATCTTCATGCCGCAGAGTTTCTCGACCGCCAGGGAGTAAGCCAGGTTCATGTTCATCCCGGCGAGGTAGTCCATGCGGTCGGTGTACGGGATGAACTGAATGGGGGTGACGTTTTCGCCGATTTTTTCGGCGCAGCGGTGGAGGTAGCCGAGATGGGGCGTGACCTCGGAGATGACTTCGCCGTCGGTTCGCAAAACCAGTCGCAACACCCCGTGCGTGCTGGGGTGCTGCGGCCCCATGTTGACGAGCATTTCGTCGGTGCGGACGTCGTATTCGACGATGGTAGGCTCTTGACGCGACAGCGTGCCCGTGGACATGCTTGGCCCTTTGCGACGGACGCGGCGGCGGCCTTGCCGGCGGTCCGCGAGCCGGGTCGGCTCGCGGACCGCCCCAGCCTCAGCGGCCGCGAATCCCGTGATACTCCAGCGGAAACTCGTAGTCCTTGCGCAGCGGGTGGCCTTCCCAGTCGTCAGCCAACAGGATGCGGCGCAGGTCGGGATGGCCCGTGAAGTATATGCCGCACAGGTCGTAAACCTCCCGCTCATGCCAGTCCGCAGTCCGCCACAGGCTTGCCACCGATGGCACCTCCGGCAGTTGGCCCGGCTGGTTGTCCTTCCAGCGCGGCAGCATCAGCTTCAGGCAGAACCGCTGCCCCGGATAAGTGAAGCTCGACAGGTGGTAGACCACCTCCAGGTGCGGCTCGAAGCCCGCCTTGGGGGCCTTCTTCGGATCGGGTTCCAGATAATCGACCCCCGTGATGCAATTGAGAATCTCAAAGCGTAGCCCCGGCTCGTCGCGCAGGAAGCGACAGACTTCGAGCAGGTCGCCTGGCTCGATGACGACGTAGGCATCGGGCACGTCCAAGCGCTTCGCCTTGATGCGGTCGCCGAACTTCTTTTCCAGGGTGGCGATGATTTCCGCGGGTGACATACGCACTGGGAATCCTGAGGGCGCAGACTCAAAGCCGAAGCCGATTGCCAACCATCACGCCTTGGCGGGCGTGGCCAATTCCTTGGTGCGGCGGGCGAATTCGTTCTGTTTTTCGACGGCCTTCTGCGGGTCCGGGTCGCTCAACTCCGGCGGGAGCAGCACATAGCCAGTCCGCGACGGAATCGGCATGTCGATCGGTTGGCCCTTGGTCAGGGCCTTCATGCCGCGCACCTTGTCCTGGATGCGCATTAACCCCTCGAGCAGCGCTTCGGGCCGAGGCGGGCAGCCGGGGACGTACACGTCCACCGGCACGATCAGGTCCACCCCCTTGACGACGTTGTAGCCGTACTTGTAATACGGCCCCCCGCCACAGGTGCAGGCCCCCATGGCGATGACGAACTTCGGGTCGGGCATCTGGTTGTACAAGCGGCGCACCCGACTGGCCATCTTGAAGTTGACGGTGCCGGCCACGATCATCAGGTCCGCTTGCCGCGGCGTGGCCCGAAAGGCCCCGGCCCCGAAGCGGTCGATGTCGTAGCGCGAAGCGCCCGTTGCCATCATCTCAATGGCACAGCAAGCCAGGCCGAACGTCATCGGCCACATGCTCGATTCCCGCGCCCAATTGATCGCTTGTTCGATAGTCGTCGTGATGACGTTTTCCTCAAAGCGGCCTTCGAGCCATCCCATGGGTAAAACCTCCCCTCCGCGTGGTCATCGACGCGGCACTGGCGGATCAGGATTGCTGCTCGGCGGCAGTGCTGCGGACCCAGGCCAAGTCCCCCCGCCGCCACAAATAGGCGAACCCGACCAGAAGCACCCCGAAGAAGACCAGCAGGTCGTAAAAGGCGAGCCGGGCGAAACGCCGGGCCGCCGTCTGGTTATCACGAACGATCGCCTCGTTCGGTCGGGCCTGGGCCCGCACCGCATCGAGCTGCCCGACCTCATTTCGGTACGCAGCCACCTCCGCCGGCCGCTCCGGGACGGCGGCATGATGCGCAATCGTGTTGGCTTGGCCGAAGACGACCGCCCAGGGGAAGAAAAACGCCACCTCCACGTCAAAGATGACGAACAGCAACGCTACGACGTAAAAGCGGACGTCAAACTGCACCCAGGCGCTGCCGATGGTCGGCTCACCGCATTCATAGATCGTCAGCTTTTCGGCTTCGGGCTTGGCGGGGCGGATCAGTTTGCCCACCAGCAGGTGGACGAAGATGAAGCCGAAGCCCACAAGGACGAAGAGGGCGACCATTCCGACCAGTTCGGTCATGACTGCGGTTCCCCACGCTTGCTCGGCGCAACCGACGGGCGAAACTCCCGGTCGCGAGTTATTCTAAGAGGCAATGAGCGATCGGCGAGCCGGGGGAGCTGGTTGATGGTGCCCTCGGCGAGCGAGGTCGCGTCAGTGCCCCGTGCTTCCAAAACAGGGGCGTCCTTGGACTGCTGCGCCATGCGACCCGCCCCACCGCGCTCCCGCAGCCCCGCTCTTCCCGTACCTCCTCTGGCCTCGCCCCTGCGGAACCAGCAAGCTAAAAGACGCGGATCAGCGATCGCAACGCAACAGCGAGGGCGCGGTGACAGAACAGGTAAAGGTGCTGTTGGTCGGAGGCAGCGTGCGGGCGGCGGCGTTTTCGGCCCTGCGCGCCGGCTGGGCACCGTGGTGTGCCGACTTGTTCGCCGACACCGACTTACAGGCATGCTGCCCAGCACAAGCCGTGTCGCCCGCCGCGTATCCTCGCGCCTTCCTGGCCCTCGCTGATGAGGCCCCGCCAGGGCCGTGGCTGTACACCGGCGGGCTGGAAAACCACCCGCGGCTTATCGCCGAACTGGCGCGGCGGCGGCCACTATGGGGCAACGACGCAACGGCCCTCAGCCATGCCCGCTCGCCGACTCGTGTTGCCGGCCTGCTCCGCGACGCTGGCCTGCCCAGCCCCGAAATTCGGTTCGCACCCCCGGCGGACACCCGAAAGGCTTGGCTGCTGAAGCCGCTGGCCGGCTGTGGCGGCCGCGGCATCCGCCTGTGGGATGGCGCATCGCCCTTGCCGCCGGGTTACTACTTCCAGGAGCAGATCGCCGGCCCGAGCGCCGCCGCCCTCTTTGTTGGCGACGGCCAACGCGCCCGCCTCCTCGGTGTCACCCGTCAACTGGTCGGGGAGGCTTGGCTTCACGCACGGCCCTTCCGCTACTGCGGCAGCATCGGGCCGCTGGCGCTGACCGACGCCCAGCGGCAGCACTTCGTGCTCCTCGGCAACACTCTCGCCGCGGGCTGTGGGCTGCGCGGCCTGTTCGGCGTCGATGTCATTGTGCGTCATGGCGTCCCCTGGACGCTGGAGGTCAATCCTCGGTACACTGCCTCCGTGGAAGTGCTGGAGCATGCCACTGGCCTGCTGGCCCTCCACGAACACCGCCGAGTGTTTGACCCCGGCCTACCCCCCTTACAGACCCAGCCCTCCAAACGTGTCGTCGGAAAAGCCGTGCTTTACGCCCCATGGGAGATGGTCTTCCCCGCCGACGGCCCGTGGCGAGAAATAGGATCGTCGGCCGCGTACCCCGAGGGAATGCCGCGCTTCGCCGATGTCCCCAAAGCGGGAGAAAGGATTGCCGCCGGGCGTCCGATACTGACCATGTTCGCCGCCGCTGCGACCCTGGGAGAATGCCAGAACTCGCTCCGTCGGCAGGCCGATGCTCTCATCAACGCTCTGACCCAAACCCGATAGACCCGAGCCAGAGACTATGTGCCCGCGCCCCTTGAGCGTCCTGTTAGCGAATTACAACCACGCGGCTTACGTCGGAGATGCCATCCGCGCCATTCTGGCACAAAATTACCGCGATTTTGAGCTGATCGTCATCGACGACGGTTCCACCGACAACAGCCGGGAAGTCATCGCCGCTGCTGTTGGGGGTGATCCGCGGGCTATGGTGATTCACAACGAGCGGAACCTGGGGTTGTTTGCATCCATTGAGAGGGGGTTGAAGCTGGCTTCGGGTGAGTTTCTCTATTGGGCGGCGGCCGACGATCTAATACTCGTCGATTTCTTTGAAAAGACGATGGCGCTACTCGAAGCCCACCCCCAGGCGGGGCTTTGCTGCTCCGACCCAGCGCAGCTGGATGACCGAACGTCCGCCGTCTATCCCCTGCCGCTTTACTGGAGCGAAGGGCCTGATTACTTGTCGCCCGACGACTTGGCAGCCGTCATGTGTGGGGGCTCCATTTATGGCAACACGACCATTGTCCGCCGCTCGGCGTGGCAAGAGGCGGGCGGGCTGCACCCGCAACTCCGCTGGCATGCGGACTGGTTTGTGAACCTGGTGATCGCGGCCCGGCATGGGATCTGTTACATTCCCGAATCCCTCGCGCTCATGCGGGTAAGGCCGGAGTCATACTCTAACGCCGGCCGGCAAAACTGGGACGAGCAGAAGCAGGTGCTTACTTGTCTGATTGAACTGCTGCGCTCCCCGGCGTATCGAGACGTCGTGCCCTTTTTTGCCTGGTCGAGCGCGCTGTCTCACTTCGACGAGGGTTGTCAACTGGTGCGCCTGGTGATGGAACGACCAGAGTGGTGGGACCCAGCGACGTTAATGCTGATCCAGGAGCCCTTGGCCAACTGGTGTCTCAAGATGCGAAACATCGCCGAAGCACGGCTACAGCGCGTGCAGGCAAACCTGAATCACAACCGCCGCTGGTTGACCGTGGCCCCGCCAACCGCTAAGCCGTCGGCCCCCGCGGGGCCACAGAACAACTCCTCTTCCCCGGCAACGTAGTTCCTCTCGGTCTGGACATCCCTAACGGCGTGGAAGCCGTGTCCCCGACCGGCGG
>JANWYO010000216.1 GCA_025055215.1 Gemmataceae bacterium | reverse complement strand
GTTGCTCGGGGTGGCGGCCTTGGGGGCAGCCCATCATCATGCTTACCGGGACGTGGCGGCTCGCGACGACATCCGCCAGTTGGCCGATGAAGAGCCGCGGCCTGTGCAGCTCCGAGGCGTCATTCTCCAGGAGCCGACGCTCCGCACCCCGGCGATTGAACGACCAGTGGAGCCTGGCCTCGTCCCTGCTGCTGGGAGAGAGCACGGACCTGTCGGCCGGGGCCTGGGAGCATGATCAGCGCATCGGCGGGCTGTGCTTGTGATGTCGCGGTCACATACCTGACACCGATCCCTCGGCGATGTTCGCCAACTTCCCCTTGAATTAGCACTGATTCGGTCCTATTATTTGAGTACCAGGGGCGTGTTGCCACCTGCTTGCCGCGCGGGAAAAGGTCGTATGGCTTTGCTGAGCCGCAAGGTTGACTACGCCTTGCTGATTCTGTGGTACTTGCACCATCATCCCGAGGGTGGGTGTGCTCGGGCCATTGCCGGTCGGTTCGGTCTGAGCCGGGCGTTTGTCGCCAACATCCTCAAGGAGCTTTGCCACCGGGGCTTGGTGACGAGCCATCGCGGGGTGAAAGGAGGATACCTCCTGCATCGACCAGCGCAGGAAGTCAGCCTCGCGGAACTGATGGAAGCGCTGGACGAGTCGTTCCGCTTCGCCGAATGCAACCGCGTCGATCCGATTTCGGGTTGTTCGTTGGCGGGCATTTGCCCTGTCAAAGGACCGGTGGGGGTCGTTCACAACCGCATTCGCGAGGTGTTGCGGACCATTACCCTGGCGGAACTGTTCCCGGCGTTACAGCCTCCGGAACGGCCAGCCGGCCGGGTGCCGGTGGCCGTCGCCACTGTCTGCACCGCCGCCAACCTCTGAGGCCGAAGATGCTGTCGCTGCCGATTTACCTCGACAACCACGCCACCACGCGGACCGACCCGCGCGTGCTCGAGGCGATGCTGCCGTTCTTCGGCGAGCGCTACGGCAACGCAGCCAGCCGCACGCACCGCTTCGGCCAGGACGCCGCCGAGGCGGTCCAGGTTGCCCGCGAGCAGGTGGCGGAGTTGATCGGCGCCCGACCTCGGGAGATCGTCTTCACCAGTGGCGCCACCGAGAGCAACAACCTGGCGCTGAAAGGTGTCGCCAATATGTACCGCCGTCACGGCAACCACATCGTGACGGTCTGCACCGAACACAAGGCGGTCCTCGATCCATGCCGCCGGCTGGAGCAGGTCGGGTTCGAGGTGACGTATCTGCCGGTAGATCGCGACGGTCTGATCTCCGTGGATGCCCTCGCCAACGCCCTGACGCCGCGCACCATCCTGGTGAGTGTCATGGCCGCCAACAACGAAATCGGCGTCTTGGCGCCGCTGGCCGAGATCGGCCGCCTGTGCAAAGACCGGGGCATCCTCTTTCACACCGATGCCGCCCAAGCCGCCGCCACCATCCCACTCAACGTAGACGAGCTGGGCGTTGACCTGCTGAGCCTGTCGGCCCATAAGATGTACGGTCCCAAGGGGGTCGGGGCTTTGTATGTCCGACGCCGCAACCCCCACGTCCGCCTCGAGCCGCAACTCGACGGTGGTGGCCACGAAGGTGGCCTGCGGAGCGGCACCCTCCCGGTGCCGCTCCTCGTTGGCTTCGGCGTCGCCTGCCAACTGTGCCGCGCCTCCCTCGCCACCGAGGCCGACCGCCTCCGCCGCCTCCGCGATCGCCTCTACCACGGCATCCTCGACCAACTCGAGGATGTGGTGCTCAACGGCCACCCAACCCAACGCCTCCCCGGCAACCTCAACCTCAGCTTCGCCCACGTCCGCGGCGAGGCCCTGCTGATGAGCCTCTACCACGAATTGGCCGTCAGCTCCGGTTCGGCCTGTACCTCCGCCAACCCAGAGCCCAGCTACGTCCTCAAGGCCCTCGGCCTCGACGACGAATTGGCCCATGCCAGCCTCCGCTTCGGCCTGGGCCGCTTCACCACCGAAGCCGAAATCGATTTTGCCATCGACGCGGTCGTCCGCAGCGTGCGCCGACTCCGCGCGATCAGTCCGTCGTACCATCTGGCCCGCGCGTCTGACCTCCAGCCCGCGGTCAGCCCACGGGCTTAGTCCACCTTGTCCGGAAAGGAGTAGATTCATGCCAATCACCGTGACCGAAAAGGCCGCCAACGAAGTCAAGCGGATCATCGCCGAGCAGCAGGCCCAAGGGGCCGCGCCGGAAAAGCTGTACCTCCGCATGCGCGTCGTCGGCGGCGGGTGCAGTGGCTTCCAGCACAAGCTCGACCTCGATCCCCAGGTCAACGAAAAGCTTGACGAGGTCTTCGAGTGCCACGGCATCCCCGTGGTGGTCGACAAGCGAAGCCTTATGTACCTCAGCGACGTCACCGTCGATTTCCACGACGAACTCAACCGCCGCGGCTTCAGCATCACCAACCCGAACGCCAAGAGCACCTGCGGCTGCGGGAGCTCGTTCTCGATGTGATCCCTGCCCGCCTGGCAAGCGTCTCAAACGGAACCTCCGGCGCCGCGCCCGACCAGGCGGATGCTGGCGCCTCCCCAAACGGGGGGCGCCAGCCACGGGCGTTTAGCTCAGCGGCTAGAGCGCAGGTCTTACACACCTGAAGTCACAGGTTCGAATCCTGTAACGCCCACTGAATCGCTTTCTTGCCTCCGACCATCTCTTCCTCCGACCCACAAGCTCCTAAGCGGCGCAATTGGTATCTGGGACCAAGGTTTCATTGGTAGAAAAAGGTCCGGCGGGTCCCTCATCCAGCAAATCCGGTATTTGGCGGATTTGCGGGTAACGATGGTTGCCAATTAGGTATTCGCTGGGGGCGGCACCAAACCCCGGTTTACCAGGTCGCGGATCACCAGAACGAGATCGGAAGGATACCGTATGCCCATCTCGCCAAGCGCTGCCGGCCCCTCCCGAATTGGTCGCGTCGGCGGGTAATGCAGTACTCGCAGGCATACCCCCTCGAGCATGGCCATCAGGCCACCGGCGAGAGAGTATGGTTGCCAGCGCTTGATCATGCTGGTGCTGGGGAACAACCCCGCAGCGATGTCATTTCAGGCGAGACCTTTATGGGCTCAGAAGAAGATGACCCCATGTCACTTTGGGGCACTTTCGGGATGCATATACGGCAACGACAGCCCGGACTCCGGAGCGGCAAAAATCAATGCTATCGTCCATGACTCGATCTTTCGGGCTTGGTCCGTTGGTATTTCCAATCCTCGTTAGTGCGATTTTTGTCCCAGGGGCAGTTTCGATGTGGGTGCTTCATGCAGGTATTGAAGTAGCCGCTTAGCGCTGGGCCGCTGAGTGATGGAGCGATTCCCAAGTTGGCTGCGTTCCTGCCGGAGTTTGCGCGCTTGCTGCGAGCGTCGCGCTCGCACCCGTCAGGCCTTAATTGACCTTGGTTGAATCCTGATCCGTTCACAAGGCCTCGTCGGCTCATTCCGCGAGATGCCCATAACTTACGCGCGGCGAATCGCTTGATGAAGCTTCGGTTTGCCGACACCTTGCTTGAGTGCAATGGGGCTTGCGGATAGAATTTGTAACAAACGACGATGTATGCGGCAAGTCACGTGTGTCGCGTCGAAGGGACTGCCCATGTTTGAGTTCTTTGCCGCCGTTGCTGGAGCGCTCGCTGTTTCCGGGCCGGTCGTGAAAAACCTGGGTGAGCTGGCCAGAGGTGCCCTGGACCTCTGCAAACTCGCGGAGTGGGTCTGGAAACGCGTCTGCCAGCGGGTGCCCGAGGCGCAGCGGCAACCCGTGATCCGTCGGGCCTTGACCGAGGCCGCCTCGTTACCGCCCCAACAATTCGAGCAAAAAGTCCACGAGATCATCGAACGGGAACTGGCGGATCAGTCTCCGGCCGACCGCCAAGCGGCCAAAGACTATCTCTCCCTTATCCCCGAAATGATCCGAACGACCTTTCGCAGTAAAAAGGATCCCAGCGGTAGGACCCTTCCCGACAACTTGAACATCCAACGCTCGCTCGATCTGCTCCCCTTCCTGCCACCTCGCCCGCCCCGGTTCAAAGTCAACGATCCCGTCCCGGGCAAGCCGGAATGGATCTTCGTGGAACGATTGGGAATCGGTGGCTTCGCGGAAGTCTGGAAAGCGCGGCACCAACGCTTCGCGAACATGACCTCGGTCATCAAGATCTGTCTGGATCCGCAGTCGCAAGAGCGGCTGGTCAAGCATGAAGCCACCATCCTCAATCAAATCCTGCGACACGGCCGGCATCCCGGCATCGTCGCCCTGCGAGGCGTTTCGCTTGGGTCCGACCCACCCTGGCTGGAGTACGAGTACGCCGAGGGCGGCGATCTGCATCAGTTTCTGTTACGCCATCCGTGGCCGGTTGAGAAACGTGAAGCACGAGCCTGGTCGATCATTCGCACATTGGCCGGCACGCTCGGTTATTTCCATCGTCTGAATCCGAAGGTGATCCATCGGGACATCAAACCAAGTAACGTGTTCCTCCAGCGGCGTGCGAATGGGGCAATGGTTTGCCTGATCGGCGATTTTGGCATCGGCGATCTGGCGGTGCAAAAAGACCTGGCGGATGCGGCGACGCAAGCGAGGCAGCCAACGTTCGCAGTCAGTGGCCTGTCCACCTCGCTGCGCTTCGCCCACACGGCGATGTACGCCAGCCCCCAACAAAAAGCGGGTGCAGCGCCGCAGCCGACGGATGACATCTATGCGTTGGGCGTGATGTGGTATCAGCTCCTGGTAGGTGACCCGACCAGGCCGATGGATCACGAATGGCGGGACGAGTTGGAGGCACTCGGCGTGTCTCCGGCCACGATCGATCACATCGCCGAATGCGTTCGCAAAGATGCGACCAAGAGGCCGGCGGACGGAACCGAGTTGGCCCAACGCTTGGCCGGTGAAGCGGTGGCAGTCGGTTCACCACCCTCGGTCCAGTCCCGCCGAGCCGGGTCGGTCGATGCGGCGCTATAATCACGTATTCGCCAGAGCTACGAAAGCTGGCTGGCCGAGTGGAGCAAAGGCAACGGCACGAAGAAATGGTTGAACCGGCATGCTATATGCTTCGGCGACTGGAGCGAGGGAGCGAAGCAAGGCATTCCTGAAGCGATGGTGTTGCTAGCGGATTGCTATGAAGAAGGCATTTTGGTCGGCCAGGATTACGCGGAGGCGTTGAAGTGGTATCGCCAGGCCGCCGATGCCGGGAACGCCGCCGCCATGCGCAACATCGGCTGGCTGTATCAGGAAGGCAAGGGCGTGCGTCAGGATTACGCGGAGGCGCTGAAGTGGTATCGCCAGGCCGCCGACGCCGGAGACACCGACGCAATGGTAAAGATCGGCGACATGTATGAAAATGGCTACGGAGTGGAGGAAGATCCGGACGAAGCGAGATGCTGGTACCAGCGAGCCGCTGAACAGGGGAATCAAGATGCCAAAGAGAAGCTTGAGTCTTCAAGTGATTATGGACAGATTCTTGCCTGAGTCTCCATTTTGACTGTGAGTGAATCGCTGATGAGGTTTCAGACATCGATGACGCAGCGGGCGGCTGAACGACGCGATGCTAAGCACCTTTGACGGCCCCGTCCTCGTGCCGTAACGAACACCGTCGGACATGCGGCAACTGCTCGGTCCAAGCGCATTTAAGCCGGATCGAACGGCGACCCCCCGAGTTGCAGCAGCCGCATCAGCCGGCGGCGGGGCCGGTCAGCCCCGCCGCCGGGGAAGGCGGCCTTGCGGGTGAGGAAAAACGGCCAACGGGAGGGCACAGGGCCATTCCTCCTCTTTTGATGACGGGCCTGCTCCTGATTTTCGTGTGGGAACCAATCAGCTGCTGACGCTGTCGTCCAGTAATGCCGCGAGGGTGGCGTCGACGGTGGAGCGGGGGCAGGACCAGACCAGGAAAAACAAGGCTTGGCGTGCCCAGCGCTGGGCGGGATGCTGGCGGAGGAAGCCGGCGCCCTTGGCGACCGTCAGGGCCGTCTGGGTGGCGCGGAGCACCAGCGTATTGGCGCGGGCGCGCAAGGCAGACGCCTCCTCCGCCGGGGTTCGGTTGGCCGCCAAGCGGAGCAATTCGCGGCCCAGCTCCTCGCAGCGACGAGTCAAGCGGTGGGTGATGGTGGCCAGCTCCGGGCGGGCGGCGGTTTCGTGCCGCAGGTAATCGAGGGCGGCTTGGGCCAACCCCAGGGCGAGGGCGGAGGTTTCCAGGCCGCCCGTTCCGCCGGGAGCGCCGCGGAGGACGTGCTCGGCGGGCCCGGCCAGGAGCCAGCGGCGGTCCACGACCGCCTGCTGGCAGCGCACTTCCGCGGTCAGCGAGCCTTGAAGGGCCATCAGTTCCATCGGCGGGCCGACGCTCACGCCTGGGGTTTCGCGGGGGAGCACGACGAGGACCTGCCGGCCGTCGGGAAGCACACCTCCAGTAACGAAGTGGTCCGCCTCGGGGGCGCCGGAGACCCAGGGCATGAGGCCGTCGAGGACGATGTGGGTGGTGGCCAAGTCCGCTGTCAGGGCAGGCCCTTGGTGCTGCCGGGAGGTGGTCAGTTGGGAGATGCCGACGGTGGCGAAGCGGCCGCCGCAGGCCAGAGGGCGTAGCAGTTCGCGTTGCAGCTCTGGGGAGGCGTGAGCACGGATGCGGCGGATGGCGGCGTCGCGCTGGCTGAGGAGGAAGGCCGACGTCAAACAGGCGGCGGCGAGGTGCTGATAGGCGGCCAACAGGGCGGGCAATTCCAGGTCGGAGCCGCCGAACTCGCGGGGGATGGCCCAACCGAAGCCGCCGAGTTGGCCGACCAGCTCCCATGATGGGGCGGGCCAGCGGACTTCCTCGTCCGCGGCCTGGGCCTGTCGGGCGAGCAGTGACCATGCGATGTCGCTGGTTGCCGACGTGAACGCCATCGGGGTCACTCCTGGGGCGAGGGCCGGAAGTGCCAAGCCTTCATGGTCATCATAGCTGCGGCGGCGACGGTGTCGCTGCCTGGTGAGTCGCGGGCACAGGGCGTGCCGGCGCAGGCCCGGTCGTAGCCGGGTGCTTCTCTGGCGAGGGAGGTGCCCGCGGGCAAGCGATTGTGCGTGGGCGACACCTTCCGGTGAGCCACGGGTCCGAGGCGGGCGGGCACGGCGACGTCAGCTGTCAAAAAGGGGTTGACGGGAGGGGGATTTTGAGAAAAATCGGCGGAGCTATCTCGGAATCCATTAGAATGTTGGTAACATGGGCAATATACATGGATGGCCATAGGATCGCCCCCTCGGAAAAATGGGAGGTTTGGCCTCCGACAAACGACAGATTCCCGAGGTGTCTCGGAAGACGCGGGGCCTCTGATGGATGGGCTGCGAGAGTTGTTGGAGTTCCTCAAGCAGCAAGAGGATGCTCGGGCGAATTTTCTGGGCTTGTTGAATGTCTTGATCGGCCGGCGAATCTCGCGGAGTGACGGGTCGATGGTATCGCTTGGGGTCACCTGGCGCGAGATGGCCGCCGCGTTGAAGAAAGTTCGCTGGGACAAGGACGCGGTGAAGCAGCTGGGATTGGATCCGGCACGGCTGCCCCCCCGCGATCGCTTCCGCTACTGGTACACGGCCATTGCTCAAGGGCGGATCGACTCCCCCGCGGCGACTGCCGCGGGGGACCGGTTGGCCGAGGTGCTTCGTGCGGCGGGTTATGTCGTTGGCCCGGCACCGCGGCGCTGACAGGCCGTCAAGGCCGACCCTTTGGATTTCGACGGGCGGCGTGGCAACGGCGGAGAGGCATTGATCGGTGGGCGCTGGCGCAAGGATGGGAGGCGCGTGCTGGGCACGCAGGGGGATTGATCGTTTCATGCTCGCGGCGTGCCCGGCGGGCGAAACGATGAACCGGCTCAGCAGGGTTGGGAAGAGACCGCCGCCTGGAGCGCCCACCCCCGCCCCGACTGATCGGTGGATCCGCCGTCTCAACCGCATTGACGTAAGCTCCCGATTGACCTATCATTCAGGCGCGCCTCAAGAGCCGGGGTGCGGACACGAACCAGCGGGAGCGGCCACCTCATGAAAGCGGAACATCGCAAGGAACTGGAAACTAACACCTTGGCCGACCAGCTGGGCCGCTGGCTCCAACAAGCGCGGGGAGCATTCTCTGGCGCTGGCTGGTGGTTTTGGGGAGCGCTGGCCCTGGTCGTGTTGGCGATCGTCGGCTGGCACTTGTGGTCGCGCAGCTCGTTGAGTCGCCGCTCGGCATTGTGGACGCGGGAAGACCAGGCGGCGAGCCAGGCCCAGATTGAGGAGTTGGAGAAACTGGCGGCCGAGCACCGCGGGACGGCGGCGGCCCGCATCGCCCAATTCCAAATAGCCCGCTACCGGCTGCAACAGGGGCTGGGCAGCCTCGGGAGCCCTGGCCAGCGCCGCATCGAGGGGGCCCAGAGCGTCGAACAGGCCCGGGACCTGTACTTGTCGCTGATTCCGCAGTGCAGCGACATGCCCTTGCTCGCCCAGGAGGCGATGATGGGGGCGGCCAAGGCGGAGGAGGCCCTGATCGGCGTGCCCAAGGGGGGGGACAGCCGCGAGCCTCGGGCCACGCTTGCGGAGGCGATTCGGCGGTACGAGGAGTTGGCCGCGGCCAAGCCGGAGTCGTTTCTGACCCAGGCCGCCCGACGGCGGGCGGAGGAGCTGAAAGCCAAAGGGAAAGAGATCGAGGGTTTCTACGTCGAACTCAACACCGCGATCACCCGGAAGTAAGTCGGCCGATCGCTCTATGACGTCTGTTCCGTTCTCCCATTCCACAGACGACCTCGCTCCCGCTCGAGCAGAGCCGATGTCGGTGGCGGCCAGTACGGGCGGCACCGTGGACCTGACGGTGAAACGCAAGGCTGAAGGCCAGCGTTTGGATCAATACCTGGTGAGCGTTTTTTCAAGTTACAGCCGCTCGGTCATTCAAAAGGTCATCGAGTCGGGGTCGGTGTTGCTGAATGGTCGGCCGGCCAAGGCCAGCGTCAAGGTGCGGTATCACGATCATGTCCGCATCTGGTTGCCCCCCCCCAATCACGACATCCCGCAGCCGGAAGACATCCCGCTCAACATCCTCTACGAGGATGAATACTTGGCCCTGATCAACAAGCCGGCCGACATGGTGGTGCACCCGGCCAAGGGGCACTGGAGCGGCACCTTGGCGAATGCCTTGCAATTTCATTTTGGGCAGCTGAGCCAAGCCAGCGGGGAATATCGTCCCGGGATCGTGCATCGGCTAGACCGGGACACCAGCGGCGTCATCCTCGTGGCCAAGGACGAGGCGACGCACCGGGACTTGAGCGCTCAGTTCGAACGCCGCCAGGTGTTCAAGGAGTACACGGCCATCACCGCGGGGATCCTCGATCGGGACAGCGACTACATCGAGGGACGGATCGCCCACCATCCGCACGATCGGGTCAAGATGATCGTCACCGACGATGACGACGAGGAAGGCAAGGATGCGTGCAGTTACTACGAGGTGATCGAGCGTTTCCGGGGCTTCACCCTTTGCCGCATCCATCCGCGTACCGGCCGAACCCACCAGATCCGCGTACACCTGGCCAGCGTCGGTTGCCCGGTGTTGGCCGACAAGGTCTACGGGGGCCGCGACTGCCTGAAGCTGTCGGACCTGGTGCCCGGCCTTGACCCGAGCAAGGACGAAGTGCTAATGCCGCGGCAGGCGCTGCACGCCAGCCGACTGCGGTTCTTCCATCCCCGGCGGGGGGAGTATCTCGAAGCCGAGGCCCCGTTGCCGGCGGAGTTTGAGCGCACCTTGGCAGCTCTGCGGCAGCACCGCAGCGCCCGCTGCGGTGCCCGCTGACTTCTTCGGACACCGAAACGACTTCTCGTCCAGGGAGGGACCAAGTCGTGGACCATTCCTCGGATCGCCCCTTAAGTCGTTGGGAACGCTGGGGCTTGGTTGCCCTGATGACGTTTTTTGTCGGTTTCGGTGTCGTGACCGAGTGGCGGACCGCCTTCGCCCGAAGGCCGATGGGCGACCTGCTGGTCTACTTGCGGGCCGCCTGGGCCATCCGGCAGGGGATCGACCTGTACCAGATGACCGATCACAACGGCTGGCACTACAACTACCCGCCGTTGTTTGCCATCCTGATGACCCCGCTGGCTGATCCGGTCCCCGGGGCCGATCGCCACGGCTACCTCCCCTTGGCCGTTTCCGCGGCGATCTGGTACGTTCTGAACGTGTTGGCATTGTTTCTGGCGGTGCACGGCCTGGCGTCGGTGCTGGAGGGTTCGGCGGAGAATCGTCCGCGGGTCGGCAGCCGGCGCTGGTGGGCGCTGCGGGCGCTGCCGATCGTCTTCTGCCTGCCGCCGCTGGCGCACACGCTGGGGCGGGGGCAGGTGAACATCCTATTGCTTCTGCTCATCGTCGGAATGGCGGCGGCCTGGGCCAGTGGGCGGCGGTTCGCCGCGGGCCTGTGCCTGGCGGCGGCCATCTGCCTGAAGGTCATCCCCGCCTTATTGCTGGCCTACCCGCTCTGGCGGCGTGACGGCCGCTGCCTGGCCGGCTGTCTCGTGGGCCTGATCGTTGGCCTGGGAGTGGTGCCGCTGGCGGTTTTCGGCCCGGAGCGGACGGTCCACTACTATGGCGAATTCATGCGATGCGTCCTGCTCCCCGGAACGGCCCAGGGAAGCGATCAATCGCGGGCCAAGGAACTGATCGCCTCCTCCGCGTCCCATAGCCAATCGATCGGTTCGATCCTTCACAACACCCTGCATCCCGATCCGACGACTCGGCCGGAGCAAGCCTCGTCGTTTGTTCGCGGTTTTCACTGGTTGGCGGGTGCGCTGATGGTGCTGGCGACGTTGCTCGCGGCGCCTCAGGGAGACGATGGCCGGGGGACGGTCCTGGCACTTGGTGCGCTGTCGGTGGTGATGGTTCTCGTCAGCCCGGTCAGCCATCTGCACTATGCGTCTCTGGCCCTGCCGCTGGTAGCCGGGCTCTTGGCCGAGAGGTCGAGCGGATCGACGGGCAACGCGTGGCGACGCTGGCTCCCGTTCGTCGGGTTCACCGCCGCCTTAGGTCTGCCGCTGCTCCCGGGGCAGGTGACCCTGCGGTACTACGGGCTGACGATGTACGCCTTGCTGGCCCTATGGGGAGGGTGCATGGCGGTGCTTCTGACGAGGCCCGGCGGCCCGCTGCCGCGGGGCCTCTTCGTGGAATCTTCTCGACAAATTTCCTTGATCTTCCGGCTGGTCCGGCAGAGAATGATGCATGATGCTTGACAATGCAACACGGGTGATTTAGGCTATCCCGGCCACGGGAATACCGCGAAGTCGCCAACAGGTAGAAGGACATGTTTCGCTGGCTGGCACGCCTGGGGCGCGGCTTGGTTGAGTGGTTTCGGCGTCCGGCTCGGGACGTTCAACCCGCTCCGAAGGTGCCGGTGGAAGAGCCGCGGCCCCGCCAGAATCACTTTTCTCAGCTGGAAGCATCTTGTCACCCCATCGCCACCACTCGGGATGACCCCTGGCCCGCCCAGGTTCGTGATCTGTCTCCCCGGGGGATCGGGCTGCTGCTGAAGCGGCGCTTTGAGCCGGGGACCTTGCTGGCGGTCGAGTTGCAAAGCCTCAGCCAAAGCTATTCGCGGACGCTGGTCGCCCGCGTTGTCCACGCCAAGGCCCAAAGCAGCGGCGATTGGATGATCGGCTGCATGCTCGCCAGCAGGCTCGATGAGGACGAGCTGGAAGCGCTCTGCCTCTGAGCGACCGCGGTTCGGGCGTGCGCTGAGGCAGGTCGGGGTATTGTCGTCGGCATCGGACGGTGTTACGCCGGGGACACTTCATCGCCGCTGTTCAAGAACCGGCCCTAGCTCCAGGTCCTGAGCCCGCTGCCAAGCCTCCACGGTGCTGATCGGATACCAGAATCGCGCCTCGACGACGTGGAACGGACCATGCCGGGCCAGTTCGCTGACCGCATCGGTGATCTCGTATTCGCCACGCGGCGAAAGACGCAAGGGAATATCCAGCACCGAACGAGGAAACAGGTAGGCCCCGATGTTGGCCAGCTGCGGCCCCGGGAGGTTCGGCTTCTCCACCAGTCGATCTAACGTGCCATCCGGTTTGCGGAAGACGATGCCGAACTGGCGCGGCGCGTCAACCGGGTGGGCCAACAGGCCGGCCGGTACGCGGCACAACGCCTCCAGGTCTGCCGCGCCGAACAGGTCGTCGCCGTTCAGCACCAGAAGCCGATCGCTGCGCACCAGATGCCGACAGGCGTACAGGGCGTCACCGGTCCCACGCGGCTCTGGCTGCTCGGCGGTCGCCCAGTGGGCGACGTGCTTCTGGCTGGCCAAATAGCTCCGAATCTGCTCCGCCAGGTAGTTGACCACCACAATCACCCGATCCACGTCTGGTGGCAGGGAGCCGAGCGTCCAGTCAAGGATCGGTCGGCCCTTGATGGGGAGGAGGGGTTTCGGCGTGGTTAGGGTGTACGGTCGCAACCTGGTCCCCAGGCCGGCCGCCAAAATCACGGCATCCATCGCTGGCTCCTCCGTGCCGGCGCCTGCCGGGCGATCAACCCCGGCGTCAATCTTTGCCCCGTCACCGGGCTAGGCCGGTCGCGGGCTTTCGGTCAAGCCGGCATACTGCGGCAGACGAAAAACAGCAGTGTACCAGCGCGCGGCTACGGGGCCAAGGCGGCGGCTCGCGACCCATGCCGACCGCCGCGGCAGTTAGGGGGGACAGGACGTCCCCACCCGCCGGAAGGTGCGACCTTCCCACCGGACACGAAAGGGATGGATACCATGCGACGGCTCTGGACGTGCTCGATTGCCCTGGGATTGCTGACCGCGGTCCTGGGGTGCCACCATTTTACCTGCGGCGAATGCGATTGCGATGTGTGCGAGTATGGCTGCTGCCACTACGGCTTGTGTTCCACCGCAAATGGCCACCTCGGCGCGGCTCCGGCTCCTCAGATCGGTAATGGCGTTTCCGGCAGCTCGGTGATCCAGACCGAGCCGCCGAAGGAAATGCCCAAAGGGAAACCCGCGGCTCGCAGCGGCCTGTGAACGGCCGGGCGGATTGCCCCACAGCCCACCGCCCCGCGAACGCCGCGGCCCCTCAGGGCACGCCGCGAAGCGTCAGATGATCGACCACTCGGGCCACGCCCACGGTCGATTCGGCCAATTCCACGGCCCGCCGCTGCTGAGCGGCATCGACCACCGTGCCATACAGCCGCACTGTCGCTCCTTCGCCCATGACCTCGATGTTCGCCCCCGCCAACGCTTGGTCCCAGTTCAAGCGAGCCGCCACGCGCGCCTCCAGGGTACAACTCTCCCGCAGTCCCGGGCTGGGCCAAGCCGGCGCCAAGTCGGCCAGCTGACTGGTCGCTGCGTGCGCCTTAGCGGCGATTTTTCGGGCCACCCGGGCCAGGCAATCGCGGTCGTCGGCGAAGCACCCAGCCGTCAAGGTGAGCGCCACCGTCCAACTCGCTCGCCGCATGAATCGCCATTCCCACGCCCCCTCTGCCCGTCGGCATTTTTCCATTTGACGCGCCTCCCCCGGCCACGCACTATGCCCTCAGGTTCCGCAAGCGTCCCGAGCACCGCGCTCCCCGGGATCTGTAATGCAACATGTGAGGATTTTCGCCATGCGTTTTCATGACATGACCTTCCCCCTGCTGCGCGCCGTCTCCCGCGAGACCACCGTGGTCGTCGCTCCCATCGCCGCCTGCGAACAGCACAGCTGGCATCTCCCCACCTTCACCGACACCATCCTGGTCACGGCGGTGGCCGAGGGAGTCGAACAGCGCCTCCCGAACCACGTCCTACTGTTGCCAACGCTTTGGCTGGGGGCCAGCCATCACCACCTCCGTTTTGGGGCCACGCTGTCGGTCGACGTCGATCTCCACGTCACCATTCTGTGCGAACTTTTGCGCCCGTTGCTGGAGGATGGCTACCAGCGCGTGCTGATTCTCAACGGCCACGGCGGCAACATCGATACCTTGCGCCTGGCCTTGCGCCGCCTGCAACCTCACTACCCCAACCGCATGCTGTGCGGCGCCTCGTACTGGGAGCTGGCGGAAAAGGAATTGGCGGCTTTAGCGGAAGGGCCAAGGAAAATCATGGGCCATGCCTGTGAATTCGAGACGTCGATGGTCCTGGCCCTTCGTCCGGAGTTGGTGCGACGCGAGCAGGTCCGCAACGATCCGCCGACCGACGAGCCCGAGCTTCGGGGATTGTATGTTGCCGAGGACATGAAGCAGCGGACCGACCACGGATGCGTCGGCTACCCGGAGTTGGCCAGCGCCGAAAAGGGACAAGAGTTCCTGGCGGCGGCCATCGACCGGACCGCCGCCGTCGTCCAGGCCATGCTCGCTCGCCCGTTACCTGCCTGACGTCAGACGACTTCGATCTCGTTCGACTCGACGGGGAATTCACACGTCTGCATGACGGCGTGCTGCGCCAGCTGTTTGGCGTAGTAAGTCCGCGCCGAGCCGCGGAGGATCAGCCCCCGGTCGCCGACTTCCAGGCGAAAGTCGCGCACCTGGGCCGACAACCGACCTTGAACGATCGTTTCGAGTCGGTTGATCGTGTCCGGGTCGATCCTGGGTCGGGTCGCATTCATTGATGTGGTCCCTCGATCTGCCCGATCACCAGAGCGAGAAGCAATTTCGGTGCCGCCGTCCGTCGCATGAGAGGTCAGGAAACCCTGCCGGAGCGCGAGCGAACCTCATCCGCCAAGATCTCGGCAGATGACCGGAAGTTGCGTCGGCGTCCCATGTCAACGCGAACCGGCGCCGCCGTTCGGAGAGGACATCACACCCCGTTGCCCACCGTCGGCCCCAGACGCCAATCTATCTATTTTGGGCCTCGCCGCGGTGCCTGTGCGATTCCGCCCAGGCAACCGCACACCGACGCTGAACGGTCGCCGAATCACGGCCATCCCACCGAGAAGCCTCACGTCGCCGAGCCGCTCGCGGCTGCCTCCGGCGGCGCGGACGAGCCAGTGGATGTGGTCGCCTCGCTGGTGATCATCGCCCGAAGGACCTTGTAGTCGGTTTTGCCCGTCCCGAGCACCGGAATGGCCTGGACCCGACGCACCTCATCAATCCGCATGATCCCGTGCAGCCCTTCCTCCCTGAGCCAGGCATTGGCCTGGCTCAGGTCAATCGGCTCGGTGGTGAACAAGACGATCCGCCGACCATGCTCGGTCTCAATCCCTTCGACAGCCACGCGCGGTCCCTCCGGGGTGGGGGGAAAGCGGCGGACAAAAGGCTCCTCCAACGCCGGCAGCGAAATCATTTCGCCGCCCGCTTTGAGGAAGCGCTTGAGCCGTCCGCAAAAGTGGATGAACCCGTCGGCGTCGATCGTCGCCAAGTCCCCCGTGACATACCAGCGCTTGCCATCGCGTTCGCGGAAGGGCGAGGGGCCATCGTCGTCCAGGTATCCCGGGAACACAATCGGCCCACTCACCCAGAGCATTCCCATGCGGCCGGTCGGTAGTGGCTCGTCGGTCTCGAGGTCCACCACGCGCACGTCCACGCCGGGCAGCGGCTGCCCCAAGGTGCCCGGGCGGTGGCAGTGCGGCCGATTCACCGCCACGACCGGCGAGCATTCGGTCACGCCATAGCCCTCCAGCAACGTCGCACCCGGGGCCATCTGCCGGCAGCGCTCGTACAGCGCCGGCGGGCATTTCTCCGCCCCGACCACAATCAGCCGCAGCGAGTCCAGCTCACCCGACCGGGCGCGGTCAAGGATGTGTCCCACAAACGTCGGCGTGCCGACCAAGAGGCTGGGGCGATAGGCGGCAATCTTGCGCGCCAGTCCGGCGGCGTCGGTCGGGTCGGGATGGCGCACCACGCGCATGCCCCCCAGGATCGGCATGAGCATCGTCGCCGTCAGCCCGAAACTATGAAACGCAGGGAGAAAACCGATGAGCGAGTCCCGCCGCGTCAGCCCGAAAAACGGGATACCGCTCCGCTGGTCACTGATGAGGTTCCGATGGGTCAATGGTACCGTTTTCGGTGCCCGTTCCGAGCCGCTGGTGAAGAGAATGACGGCCGGCTGGTCCGGGTCGGGGCGTGGCAGCCGGCCCTCGAAGTATGAGGGAGCGTAGCGGACCCGCAAGAGCGTTCGCAGCAGCTCCCATCGACTGATCCCTTCCCGCAGCTTTTCCACGTAGACGTACTCCACGCCGGGGATTTCGACGCCCGTTCGGTCAATGAAGGCCCGCGACGTGATGACGTGCCGCAGCTGCGTGCGGCGAACGGCGTGCACCAGGTTGGCCGGGCCGCTCGTCCAGTTGAGCATGACCGGCAGCTTGCCCGCCAGGTGCAGGGCAAAGAAACAGACGTCGCCGGCGACCGACGAAGGGAGCATCAAGCCGATGTTGGTCCCCGGCAGCCGGGCCAGCCGCCGCGACAACACCCAGGCCCCCGCCAGCAGCCGTTCGTACGTCAGCACGCCGGACAGGTCGTCGGCCTCCGTGGTGTCGCGGGGGTGTTTCAGCGCTCGCCGAACGAAGGCTTCCGCCAACGTGTCGCCTAGGATTTCCAACGGGCCATCATCCGACAGGGGCCGAAACCATTGCCGGGCTGGCGGCTTGGGGGGTGCCCGTTCGACCAACCCCTGGGCCAGGGCCCACAACTCGCCGACGTTGGCCGGCGTCTGGTCGGCATGGAAACCGAACTCCCGCTCGATCCGCAACGTCAATTCCATGCGGTCGAGGCTGTCGAGACCAAGCTGGTCCAGGGTCATTTCCGGCCGCAGGTCGGCGTCCGTCAGGGGCCGCTTCAAGAACTCGGTCAACAGTTGCGAGACCGCTGCCTTGGTCGCTGGCTTCACCTGGCGGAGGTCGGCGTCGGCCAGCCGTTGGCCGATGGTCGGGAACTCATACGTCTTGGGTGCCAGGCAGCAGTGATAAGGCACATAGGTCGCCGGTTCCGGGCCGTCGGCGTTGTACCAAGCCTCTAGCCAGGGGTTGAGCGTCTCTCGCTTGCGTTCCGGGAGTTGGGCAGGATCGACCCGCTCGACGACCATGCGGACGGAACGCTTGGGCATGAAAAACAGGAGGTTCGCCAACAGCCAGCCGGCGCTGACTAGGAGGCAGCGGATGATGCGGGGCTGTTGGCCGGTGTAGGCATAGCTGAACCGGCTTCCCCACAGGCCGCGGGTTCGCACGCGGATCAGGGTTAACTCGGGCATCGCCTGAAGGATGTCGGCCAACGCGCGGGTGCCGCCGAGCCGCTCCAGGCCGCCGCCCCGCTGGATGCGGCCGGCAGGCCAGAGGATATAGCTCTGCCCCGCGCGCAACCCCCCAACCACCCCGGCCAGCGTTTGGCTCGCGCGCTCTCGCGCCTCAAGGCTGGCCCGTTCCAGGTCGGGGACCGCCAAGGCGTCCGCCAAGCGAAATAGCGGCCGCAACAAGCCAAACCGAAACATCCCTTCGTACACCAACGGGCGAGGGCGGAACCTCGGCCACAGGGTCACGAGGACCAGCGCTGGGTCGATGTAGGCGGGGTGGTTGGGGACGATCAACGTGGGGCCCGTGATCGGACCAAGGGTCTCCAGCCCTTGGACGGTCAGTCGGTAGCGCCGGGCCAGGAGAAAGCGCGTGCTGCCCCACAAGGCCCAACGCAAGGCCTGAAGCCAAAAGGGGGCAGGGTGGCTGCGCTCCGTCATGGCTTGCTCCCCTGGGTGGTGCGAGGTTGCGCCGCGGCCTGCTCGAGCAGCCGCCGCAATTCGGCGGCGGCTGCTCGCGGGTCGTCGGCCTGACAAATGGCCTGGCTGACGGCCACCCGCCGGGCCCCAGCCTCCAGCGCCGCCGGGAGCGTTCGCGGGGAGATGCCACCAAGGACGAACGCCGGCAGCGACGTCGCCGCAGCGGCTTGACGCACAAAATCCAGCCCCGCAAACGTCTCGAACTCTTTCGTGCCCGAGGGAAACGTCGGTCCGACGCCGACGTAGGTGGCGCCATCGAGGACTGCCTGCCGCAGCTGCTCCAGGTTGTGGGTGCTGACACCGATCATCGGCCCCGGGCCGAGAATGCGCCGCGCCTCGCGCACCGGCAGATCGTCTTGTCCCAGATGGACCCCATCCGCCTCTGCCAGGCGGGCAATGTCGGGCCGGTCGTTGACGATGAACAAGGCACCGGCTTGCCGTGTCCAGAGCCGGACTTTGCGGGCGCGCTCCAAAAGTTCGCGGTCGCTCAGGTGCTTCTCCCGCAGCTGGACGATTTGCACTCCGCCGGCGATCGCTTCGTGGATGGTCCAGTCGAGGGCGGCGACACAGCCCGAGCCGCTGACGAGCAAGTACAGGCAGGCATCCGCCAGCCGCTGGCGGGCGTCGTTGCCCGCCAGCAGGCTCCGCTCCAGGGTGTAACAGCGATAACGAAGTTGCTCGAAGCGGCGTCCGAGTTCGGGGCCGTGAAGTTTGCCGAACTCCTCCAGGCTTCGCAGGGCCTCTTGCAGGCGTTTGCTGTTGGCCACGACGACATGGGTCAATCCCACCCGGCTGCTTTCCTGGGGGGTGCTCAGCCGGGTGCCGACGTCGTGCTCCGTGTCGCGGGCCGTCAATCCCAGCTCTGGCCAGCCGTCGATCAGGCCCAAGGCATCGGTCAGGTCGTGGCGGAGGCGTTTCAGCTCCGCACAGAGCAAGGCATCGTCGAGAACGAAGCGGGCGTAATCCTCGAGGACGCGCAGGGCCTCGCGGGCGCGATTGGCACTGGCGTCGAGAAGACGGGCAGTGTCGAGGTACTCGCGCGGATCGGTTAGGTGCAATGGTTCGTCGAGTCGCAGGGGCGGTCCCAGGGACGCGCGCAAGTCGGCCTGAAGCTGCTCGAACTGCAAGCCGTGCCGGGCTAGCTCCGATCGCAGTTCTGAGTCTTCTTGAAGGATGGCGAGCAGGAGAAATTCGCTGGACAGCGTCGGCTCGGCGGCCAGATCGCGGGCCACCTCGAGGATGGCGGCGGTTTGCGCGGACCAGGGAAGCTCTGCGGCGGCTTCCGAATTTTCGCCGAGGGCATGGAGCGTCGGCCAATCCCACGACGCCTTCAACCCGGCCTTCCGCAAGGCCACGGCCGCCCGACCCTGCCCCTCGGCGAGCAGGCCGTAAAGGAGGTGACGCGGCTCGACGGTGGGGGTGCGGCCCAGGCGCGCCCACGCTTGGGCCGCCTGCAAGGCCCGGGCCACGGCAGGGGTGCAATCGAGCCTCATGACGACATCCGATGCCACGGCGACGCGCGCCGGTTTCCTTCCGACGAGTTCGAGCGGCGCCCGCGCACCCGTAGCGGTGATGCACGATATTCTATCATTCGACCCCCATAAGAGGGTGGCGGAAGTCGTTTCCGGCGACGTAGGCCGGGGCCGTTGACCGATGACACGCCAATGACTGGCAAGGAGCCGCGCGGTTGTTGAGGTATTCCCCCTAGGCCGCCGTTCACGGACGAACACGCATGCCGGATCGAGCCATCGTGCTGACATTCTGTCGGTTGGCCGTGCTCGGCGGTCTGGTCTTCGTGGAGCGGAGCGCCGCCGCCGATCCCCACGAACCCCTGCTTTCTGCTCCGCGGCCACAACGCCTTCTCTCGCTGCCAGAGGCCATCGCCTACGCCTTGGCCCATCAGCCGGCCTTGGCCGCCCAGCGGGCCAGCCTGGCCTCGTCCCGCAGTAGCCACCAAGCGGCCCTGCGCACGCGTGTGCCCACGTTCCTGGCCCCAGACCTGCCTTACCGGCGGCAACAGGCCGCCGTCAGCGTCCGCTTGGCCCAAGCGGGCTTGGCCCAGGCGGAGTGGGATGCCGTCTACGCCGTCACCCGAACGCATTTTTCCGTCATCTACGCACGCATGCAGCGTCGCATCGGGGAGCGGCTGGTCCAGCAACTGCGCCAACGGCAAAAAGAAGAGACCGAGGAACTTCTCAAGCGTCAGCCCGGGGCCGAACGCTCGACGGTGCGATCGGCCATCCTACTTCAGCTTGTGGAATCGCAGCTGCAAGACGCTGTGGCGGGCGAGCACCGGGCCTTGGCGGCATGGCGGGAAGCGCTCGGCGCCCCGCCCGACTTCGACGCGGAGCCAGCCGGCGATGAGCTTCCTGATCCGATCCTGGACTTGGACCGGGAACAGGTCGTGCAGTTTGCCTTGGAGCGTCGCGGAGAGGTGATCCAGGCGGCGGGGGCCGTGGAACTGACCGAGTTGGAAGTCTGTGCGCAACAGGCGCTCCGCCGCCTCCAGACGACCACCTTCGCTGCCTACGCCGACCTGCACGCCCGGCCGGTTCGGCCGGGCAGCTTCGGCCGAGACTATTCCCCCGTGGCCGTGGCCTTGGAAATGCCGAGCCAATTGTCCGGGAAGCGTGAAGACCGGGTGGCGAAGGTGTTGGCGTTACAGGAGCGGGCGGAGGCGGTCGCCGCCAAGACGCGTAACCTCGTCCTCCTCGAAGCCGAACATGCCTTCTCGCAATATCAGGAATATCGGCAAAAGAGGGTGACGCTGCGGCGGGCCGGGGAGGCGGCCGTGAACCTCACCCGCCTGTTGTGGAAAGATTATCGCCAACTCCTGACCATTGCACGCTTCGACGAGGCCGTGCTCGCGGAACTGATCGCTGGCGAAGTGCGCCTCCAGGTCAACGAGGCACAGTTTCAGTACGTGCTGGCGTTGGCGGCCTTGCAGCGGGTGACGGCCGGCGGCATCCTGCCTTGCTGGGAAGCCGCGCTGCCCACCGGGAACCCAGCCCCGGGCGACCCCTGATTGGCGGTCCTTTTGCCCGCCCATCCATTGCCGCGACGGTCTTAGGGAAATCGGGGCCGACCTTGGATTTGCAATCCGCCATGGCTTACCCAGCGTACAATGGCGATGGTCATTTGACGGTCCCATTCCTGCCGCCCCCGGCGCGACATCCGGACCCAAGGGCCTCGCGACATTCTCATGACGGGCATCGACGCGTTTCTGGAGATCCTCGCCGCGGCGGGGGAACGTTACATCTTCGGCAACCCGGGCACCACCGAGCTGCCGCTGACCGACGCCCTGGCGCGCGATCGCCGGTTCGAGTACATCCTTGGCTTGCAGGAAATTCCAGTGACGGCCATGGCTGACGGCTACGCCCAAGCCTCTGGCCGTGCCGGCGTGGTGTGCCTGCACGCCTGCTGCGGTCTGGGTAACGCCCTGGGGATGATTTACAACGCCCATTGCGCTGGAACGCCGCTATTGATCTTGGCCGGGCAACAGGATCGTCGCTTACGGTTGGGTGAGCCGGTGCTGGAAGGTGACACGGTGAGCGTGGTGCGGCCGTGGACCAAGTGGGCCGTCGAGGTTCAACTGGTGGAAGACATTCCGGTGGCCACGCGGCGTGCGTACCAGATGGCGCGGACGCCGCCTACCGGTCCGGTCTTTCTCTCCATCCCGGTCGATTTGCAGTGGGCCAATGGGGAACGCTTCGACCTTCGCCCGCCGCACGTCCCCGACCGGGGCGTGCGGCCGCCGAGCAGCGCATTACGGGAAGCGGCCGCTCTGCTTGCCCGGGCGGATTCGCCCGCGATCCTTGCGGGGAGCCGCGTCGCCGAAGCGCACGCCCCCGCCGAGCTGGTGGCCTTGGCGGAGACGCTGGGGGCGCCGGTTTACGCGGAAGCGGGGACGGCCCACGGCCGCTTACCGATGCCGGCGCATCATCCGCTGTATGCCGGTCCGCTCCCGCTGTGGACGCCGGAGGTGCGGCAGCGCTTGCAGCCGCACGACGTGCTGTTGGTGGTAGGCATGAACCTGCTGCGGTTGTACCTCTGGCACGAGGCGGACTCGCCGCTTCCGGCGAGCGCGCGGCTGATCCACTTGGACCAGAATGCCCGCGAGATTGGCAAGAATTTCGCCGTCGAGGTGGGACTGGTGGGTGACCCGAAGGCGGGTCTGGCGGAGTTGGTGTCGCTGTTGGCGAATCGGCAGACGGCGGAGCACGCGCGGCAGGCGCGGCGGCGGCTGGAGGCTGCCGCCGCCGCCCGCGCCGCCGAGCAAGCCCGGCTCCGCGAACGCATCGAGGCCGAACGCCCCCACCGACCCCTTATGCCGTACGTCCTCATGGACACGCTCGCCCGTGTCCTGCCGCCGAGGGCCGCCGTCGTCGAGGAAGCCGTTACCACCCATCACTACGTCTTGGAGCGCCTCGGGGTGCTCCAAGATCCGACCGGGTTTTTCGCCCACCGGGGTTGGGCCCTCGGCTGGGGGATCGGCGCCGCCCTGGGCGTGCGCCTGGCGTGGCCCGACCGCCCCGTCCTCGCGCTGCTCGGCGATGGCGCCGCCCTCTACGGCATCCAGGGACTCTGGACGGCCGCCCACTATCGCCTCCCCGTGGCCTTCGTCATCGCCAACAACGCCCAATACAAGATCCTCAAGGTCTGCGGCGACCTCATGCCCCTCCCCGAAATGGCCCGGAAAAACTACGTGGCCCTGGACCTCACCAACCCCGAAATCGATTTCGTCAGCCTCGCTCGGGCCTTCGGCGTGGAAGCCCACCGCGTCGCCGAGCCGGACGAACTGGCCGATCGCCTGTCAAGCGCCTGGAAAGACCCGCGGCCGATCCTGCTCGACGTGCCGATCGAACGCTGAGGCTCGGCCGGCCGCCGCGGGCTCGGCCGGGCAGCACCGCGAGGACGTATCATGCGGGTGTCGCTGTGCATGATCGTGCGGAACGAGGAGGCGAGCCTGCCCGCGTGTCTGGCCACGGTCTCGGACCTGGTGGACGAGATCGTCGTCGTCGATACGGGCTCCACCGACCACACGCGGCAGCGGGCGATCCAGTTGGGGGCCCGGGTGTACGACTTCCCCTGGTGCGACGACTTCGCCGCCGCCCGCAACGAGTCACTCCGCCACGCCAGCGGCGATTGGATCTTCTGGATGGACGCCGACGACCGCCTCGATGCTGTCAACCGCGAGCGCTTCCGACGCTTGAAGGACCAACTGACCGACGAAGTGGCGATTTACGTCATGCCGTGCCTCTGTTCCCGCGGCTTGGGACCAGGTACCGGCTTTTATCTCGATCATGCCCGGCTTTTTCGCCGGCATCCGCTGCTGCGGTGGCAGTACCGGGTTCATGAACGCATCCTCCCCGCCGGTTCGTCGCCGGGGCTGGTCTACCGCCGGTCCGACGTCGTCATCCACCACGAAGGCTATGAAGATCCCGCTCAAAAACGGCTTAAACTCGAGCGCAACCGCCGACTCGGCCATCTCGACTTGGCGGAACGCCCCGACGATCCCGTTGTCCTTTTCAACCTGGGATGGACGTATCTGTCGCTGCACCGGCCCCAGGATGCGATTCCGCTGCTTCAGCGCAGTCTGGCGCTGTCGATGCCCGCGGCATCCCACGTCGCCAAACTGCATTCGCTCCTGTCGGCGGCCTTCAGCCTGCTCGGCCAAAAGGATGAAGCCTGGGCCATCTGCCTGCAAGGTCGCCATCGCTGCCCCCACGACGACGAGCTGCTTTTCCAACAGGCCATGCTGAGCTCCGAGCGGGGCGACTTGGCCGGGGCGGAGGCGTGTCTGCACCAACTCCTCGCCAAGCCGCCCGGGCCGCATCGCTTCGGCTTGGCCCAAGGCCTGCGCGGACACCTCGCCCGGCACAACCTGGCCATCGTGCTCCGCGCCCAGGGGCGCCTCGCCGAAGCGGAAGCCCAGTGGCAACAGCTCATCGCCGAGCAGCCCGACTATGTGCCAGCCTGGATGGGACTCACCGACCTGTATTTGGCCCATGACCGCTGCGCGGAGATGGAAGAGCTGGTGGCTCGGCTTCGGGCCGACCCAAGGCGGCAGGTCGAAGCCGGACTGGTCGAGGCCCGGCTTCGGCTGAAGGGGCGCGACTTCGCCGGTGCCCGCGCCGCCCTGGCCCCCGTGCTGGCCGCAGCGCCTCGGCTGTTAGAAGCGCGCATCGTCCTGAGTCATGTCTTAATCGAAGAGGGCCGCGATTGGCCGGCGGCAGTTCGCGCCTTGGAAGATGTCCTGGCGCTCGACCCGACCAACGCGCAGGCAAAGCACAATCTGGCGGTGATCCGCTCCTGGCAGTGGTAAGGAGGGCCGCGGGTGCTGGGCATCCGCCGCCGGCAGCAGCCGGCGGCGGGGCGTTACCGGGGCGGGGTCCACTGGCTGTTGGCGGTGCAGATGCCCCCCGGGCGGTGGATGGGTGTTCGTGGCAGCGAGGCCCCTGGCCGTGCCGGGCTGTCAGCGGTGGCTGGACCTTGGCGGCCGCGGCCCCCCGCCGACCCCTCACTCCACATTTTGAAGCCAGCCGCGATGCACCTGGCCCGATCGCACGATGTAAAAGCGAAGCGGGTTGAAGGTCGGCAGGTCTGGGTGCGTGAGGACGAAGACGACATTATCCAGCGTCAGCGTCTCCCATTGATGCAGGCCCACCAGGATGTCCCCCCGCTGGATGCCCGCCCGGGCCGCGACGCTATCAGGCTGCACCTCGGCGACGGCCAGGCCGCCATGCAGCTGTTGGTGGGTGCGGGACACCAGTTCCGGCTGCACGGGGCTGAGCTTCAGCCCCAGTTTGCGCCACACGAGATCGCTGGGCGAAGTGGGCAGCCGCTCCGCGTTTTGCAACGCCAACGCCAGCCGTTGCTCCTGGCCGTTGCGCAACACCACCACCGGCACGGTGTCGCCGGCCGACCGACCCAGCAAGGCGCACTCCAGGTCGAGCGAGTGGCTGATGGCACGGTCGGCCACCTGCCGGATAATGTCGCCGGTTTGCAGCCCGGCCCTCAAGGCCGGGCTGTTCGACTCCGTCCGTTCGACGACCAGCGAGCGGGTCGGCACCGGCTGGCTGGTGTCCACACAATCCCGCACGATCAAGCCGTGCCAGGTGCCGTTGCGCTTGCGGATGCTCATCATGTCGGCGGCGGCCCGGATCATGGTGTCCACCGGGATGGCGAAGCCGATCCCTTGGGCCCCCGCGCGGATGGCCACGTTGACACCCACGAGTTCACCGTGAATGTTCAGCAGCGGCCCGCCCGAATTGCCCGGGTTGATGGCCGCATCGGTCTGGATCAGCGATTTATAGGACACCTCCTTGTTCAACGTCACGTCACGCTTGACGGCACTGACAATCCCGGTGGAAACAGTGTGCTCGTAGCCATAGGCATTCCCGATGGCAATGACCGTCTCGCCCACCATCAGGTCGTGGGCCGTGCCCAAGGGCATGGTCGCCAGCGGCCGGCTGACATCGACCTTGAGCAAGGCCAGGTCGGTCTCCGGGTCGCGCGCCAGGACTTTGGCCGTCAAGGCCGTGCCGTCGGCCAGGCGGACACGGATGAGATTGACGTCCTCGACGACGTGCTGGTTGGTGATGATGTAACCACGAGGGTCGATGACGATGCCGGTGCCCATGCCGTTGACCCGGCTTTGCGACGGGGCGAGGGCGAAGAGGTCGTCGGTCGGCTTTTTTACCACCCGTTCGCTGTGGATATTGACCACCGCGGGTCGGACCCGTTCCACGGCCTCGACGATCGCGGTGCGCCGGGCCAGGGTTGGTCCGGCGGTCAAGGCGGGTCCGGCCAAGAACGTCGTCACCAGATACAACAAGCCGAGGGAGAGCAGGAGGCGGTGCAGTCGCATGATGTCCCCGACAGCCGCTGGATGAACGAGGGAGACCGAGGCGCTCGGCAGCGGCGCAGCCCGAAGGAGGGCCGCCGACAGCGGAAGAAGCTCGAACCACCCGGGGGGCGGCCCGCGCGGGCGCGGCCAGCCCCGCCACGCGGCCCGGCGTTCGCCTGTATGTTCGGCTGCCGGCCCACGGCGGCTGAAGGCCCCAGACGCTTCTACTCGCAGAGACGTCCTGACCGCGGACCGGTCGCAGCAGCCGGCGCTATCTTGCCGCCTGTACCGCACCGCCGACTGGACCCGATCGTAGCGATGCTACGGGTCATACCGCCGGGGAGATTGGGCCGCGTCAGCCTCGGCTCCCGACAAACTTCCCCGAAACTGGCGCGGCGCGCAGGAGAAGGCATGACCGGCAAGTCCCGCAAAGAGCAACTCGAAGCAATGCTCCGCGACGACCCGCACGACCCATTCCTTCACTACGCGTTGGCGATGGAATGCGTCAGCGAGGGGAACGACGAAGAAGCTATCCGCCGCTTCGGCGACTTGATCGACAGGCATCCGGACTATCCCCCAGCGTACATGCAAGGGGGCCAAGCCCTGGCCCGCCTCGGCCGACCGGCCGAGGCGGCCGAGTGGTGGCGCCGCGGCATCGAGGCAGCCCGGCGGGTCGGCGACCGGCACGCCGCCGACGAAATGGCCGGCTTACTCCAGTCACTCCCGTGAGCGAACCGCCGGCCGACAGCTCTCGGCGGCCGGCCACTCTCCCCTCAGGAAAGCAACGCCCGAAACCGCTGATAGGGTTCGTGCCAAGCCTCGGACTGCCGGGGCTCGTACCGCTGCACCTCGAACGAGCGCCGCACCACGTCCCGGGCCTCGGCCAACGAGCCAACCAGCCCCAGGCCCATGGCCTGCACCAGCAGGTTGCCGATGGCCGTCGCCTCGACCGGTCCCGCCAGCACCGGTCGGTCGCAGGCGTCGGCCGTCAGCTGGCACAGCAGGCTGTTCTGACACCCTCCGCCGACGATGTGAATGACGTCGAGTCGTCGGCCGGTCAGTTCCTCGAGCCGTTCCAGTACCCAGCGGTATCGCAGGGCCAAGCTCTCAAGGGCGCAGCGGACGACCGGGCCCGGATCGACCGGAGCGGGCTGCCCGCTGCGGCGACAGAAGTCGGCCAGGGCCGCCGGCATGTTCTCCGGCAGGATGAAGCCGGGATGGTCGGGATCAACCAGCGAGACGAACGGCGGGGCGGCCGTCGCCAGGCGCATCAGCTCGTCGTAGCTATAGCTGTGCCCGGCCCGCTCCCAGGAGCGGCGGCACTCCTGCAGCAGCCAAAGTCCCATGATGTTCTTCAGCAGGCGGATGGTGCCGCCAACCCCACCTTCGTTGGTGACGTTCACCTCCAAGGCGCGGTCATTGACGAGCGGCTCGGTCAGCTCGACCCCCATCAGCGACCAGGTTCCGGAGCTGATGTACGCCCAGGAAGCGCTCGCGGCGGGCTGGGCGGGGACGGCGGCGACGGCCGAGGCAGTGTCGTGGGTAGCCGGGGCGACGACCGGCACCGGCCCGACGCCGGCTTCCGCTGCCACCGTCGGCCGCAACGGCCCCAATACCGTCCCTGGCGGCACTAGCGTCCCCAGGATGGCGCTCGGTAATCCCAACGATTCGATCAGGTCGCAGGCCCAGCCGCGCGTTCTCGGGTCGAGCATCTGGCTGGTGCTGGCGTCGGTATATTCGTTGACTTGGATGCCCGTGAACATCCAATGGAACAGGTCCGGGATGAATAGGAGGCGTTCCGCCACGTCCAGCAGCGGCGAGCGGTCTCGCTGGAGGGCGAGGAGTTGGAAGAGGGTGTTGAAACGCATGAACTGGATGCCGGTGCGGCGGAACAGCTCCAGCCGAGGCAGGCGACTGAAGGTGGCCTCCATCACCCCTTCGGTATGGGGATCGCGGTAGTGGCGCGGGTTTCCGAGAAGGGTTTGGCCGCGGCCGATCAGGGCGAAATCGACGCCCCAGGTATCGACGCCGACGGCGTCGATACCGCCCGATTCGGCGGCGCGGCGCATGCCGGCGAGCATCTCGCTGTACAGGCGCAGCACGTCCCAATGCCAGCTGTCGAGGGTGCGGACGCCGCCGTTGGGAAAGCGGTGGATGATGTCCAGCCGCAGCCGGTCGCCGTCGAACTGGCCAAGGATCGCTCGGCCGCTTTCGGCGCCGAGGTCGAAGGCGAGGAGGTTCCTGGTTGCAGGCATGGCGGTGGATGGGTTTTCTCTTGTGAGGCGCTGGTCGCCGGCGAGACGGCTGCCGACGACATCGGCGACTATGGTAGGGGACGGGTGAGCGACGGCAAAGAAGAAAATAGCCGCACCGGACCGTTGTACCACCTCTCCCATGGCCAGCACGGACCGGGCGGCTAGGTAAGCGTGTCGAGGCGCAACCGGGCCTCGAACCCGCCGGGGCTTCAGGGGCGGGTAGCAAAAGCTGGGCCAATGGCTGGCAGGGGCGGTGGGATCGGGGGCTAGGCGGCCGCACCTCTTGACCGGGGCGGGGGTTAAGCGTGGACCTGGGCCTGCGGGGCTGGCGGGGCCGCCTCGGCGGCCCCGCCAGCCGCCTACCACCACGGCGAATCCTGCTTAATCTTCAGGCGTCGCCTCCCGGACCCAAGCCACGCAACGGGCGTAGCCAGCCCCGCAGGCTCCGGTCAACCACCGGAAGTGTCTTCGCCGTCCGTCAAAGCCTAGTGGCTGATGGGCGCGGCCCGGAGACGCACCGCAGCCCCCGGCGAGGAACCCGCTGAATTTCCGTTGCGAGACCATCCGTCTGCTCCATACCATACACAGGGAGAAAAGGAATGACCGTCCCATTCCTACCCACTGGTTCCAGCTGGGGTTTGCCATGAAGTGTGCGATCGACTCCCGGCGGCTCGTGATCCTGACGACCCTGGTATTGGCGCTGGCCGGCTGCGACGATGGCGCCCCGCCCACGCCGAAGGCGGAGCCTGGTGCGTCCAAGAAGGCCGTCTTGGGGAAAAACGTGTCGCTGGAAATTCAGGGGGACCGTCGCCGGGTGTTGATTCAGGGGCACGTCTGCCTGCGAGAGGGACAGCTGGAGCATTTGATGTGCTTGGTGGACACGAAGGAACACGAGGCGATCATCGCCGCCGACTGCGACGCGCGGGTGATCCACGCAGCGCTGGAGGCGGCGGGGGCCAAGGCCGGTTCGCCGGTTCGCTGGGAGCCCAAGTTCCAACCCCCGACGGGGACGCCGGTGCGTATCAGCATCCAGTACGAGAAAGACGGCGAAGTCGTCACGGTGCCGGCCCGCGATTGGATTCGGCATGTGCGCACCAAGAAGAACCTGGACGTGGATTGGGTCTTCGCGGGCAGCCAATTGATCCGCAATCCCAATAATCCCCAAGGGCCGCCCTTTTACCGCGGCAACGAGGGGGACGTGATTTGCGTCATCAACCGCGACAACGCCGTTTTGGACCTTCCGATTTACAGCCCCAAGGCCTTGGATGATCGCATCTTTGAAGCGCACACCGATCGCATCCCGCCGCTGAAGACTAAAGTCGTCGTCATCCTGGAACCGATTCGGGAGGAGAAGAAATAGCGCTTGCTTGACGATGCCGTGCCCTTGCCGATAAAGACGGAGAGTCCCAGCGGCCGCTACCGACGCCCTCGGCGAGCGATGTCGCCGGCCATCGGAAGCGAGCGCCGCTGGGGCGAGCCGCTGGGAGGCTGCATGGTCCCGTCATTGCGCATGTCGGAAGAACAGATTGCCGAGGCTAATCGGGCCCTTTCTCAGGCCACGCCGCAGACGATCCTCCGCTGGGCGGTGGACACGTTTCATCCTCGCCTGACGATGGCCACCGCCTTCGGGGCCGAGGGGTGTTGCATCATCCACATGCTGGCGGAGATCGAGCCGACGGTGCGCATTTTCAACCTGGATACCGGCTACCAGTTTCCCGAGACACTCCAGTTGCGCGACCGCATCAGGGAGCGCTATGGCATCGAGGTGGAGTTGATTCAGCCGGAGTTGACGGTGGCCGAGTACGAGGCGGAACACGGCGGGCCTCTGTACGTCCATCGCCCTGACCAGTGCTGCCACGATCGCAAGGTGCTGCCGTTGCGGCGGGCGGTGGCCGGCTACGATGCCTGGATCAGCGCCATCCGCGCCGACCAGACCAGTCATCGGGCCAAGGCCTCCGTGGTGCAGTGGGACGCCAAATTCCACCTCGTCAAGATCAACCCGTTGCTCAATTGGAGCAAGAAAGACGTCTGGAACTTCATCGTCCAACACAACGTTCCCTACAATCCGCTGCACGACCAGGGCTACCCAAGCATCGGCTGCTGGCCCTGCACGCGACCGGTCAGCAACGGCGAAGACGAGCGTGCCGGCCGCTGGGCGGGGACGGGGAAGAAGGAATGCGGCCTGCACGTGATCGAGCACCAGAACGGCAGCGGCATTTGAGGTGACGCGGCGGCGGCCCGGTGGGGCCGCCGCCCCCGCGGCCAGGCCGGGGCCCCCAGCCCCGCCCCGGCCACGACCCAAGGCGCAAAAAACAGGT
>JANWYO010000199.1 GCA_025055215.1 Gemmataceae bacterium | reverse complement strand
GGTTGGGGTGGGGGGCGCCCGCCCGGGTGGGGGGGGGCGGGGCCCGGGGGGGGGGTATCTGGGGGGGGGGGGGCCGCCCCGCCGCCCGCCGCCCGCCGCCCCGGCCCTAGCCCAAGGACCGGCCGCAACGCTTGCCCCGTGTACGACGCCGCGCAGCTTGCCACCTCTTCTGGCGTCCCCGTGCAGACCACGCGGCCGCCTTCCGCGCCCCCTTCCGGACCCAGGTCGATGATCCAGTCCGCCGTCTTGATCACGTCCAGGTTGTGCTCGATCACCACGACGGTGTTGCCCGCGTCGACGAAGCCGTGCAAGACCCGCAGCAGCTTCTCGATGTCGTCGAAATGGAGGCCGGTCGTCGGTTCGTCAAGGACATAGAGCGTCTTGCCAGTGCTGCGACGGCACAGCTGGCGGGCCAGCTTGATCCGCTGGGCCTCCCCGCCGGAAAGTGTGGGTGACGGCTGACCCAGCTTGAGGTAGTCGAGCCCGACGTCGTGGAGTGTCCGCAACATGCCGTGGATTTTCGGCACGTGGGCGAACAATTCCAGGGCCTGCTGCACGTCCATCTCCAGCACGTCGTGGATGCTGTGTCCTTTGAATCGAACCTGGAGCGTCTCGCGGTTGAAGCGCCGACCTTCGCATACGGGACAGGTCACCCAAACGTCGGCCAAGAAGTCCATTTCCAGGCGGGTGGCGCCGTTTCCTTCGCAGGCTTCACACCGGCCGCCCGGCTTGTTGAAGCTGAAGCGGCCCGGCTGGTAGCCCCGTACCTTGGCCTCGTGCAACTGGGCGAAAAGGGCCCGGATTTCATCGAACACCTTGATGTAAGTGACTGGGTTGGAGCGGGGTGTTCGCCCGATGGGCGACTGGTCGATGGCGATGACTTTGTCGATGTGCTCGAGGCCGAGGATGCGGTCATGGGCACCGACGGTCCGGGGTGTGTTTCCGGCTGGTTCGGCTTCATCGTCGTCGGTGAGGGCCTCCCGTCGGCCGCTGGCCCGCAGGGCCTCGAGGAGGATGTCGTTGATGAGGGAGCTTTTCCCCGAGCCACTGACGCCGGTGACGGCGACAAACAGGCCGAGGGGGATGTCCACGTCGATGTTTTTGAGGTTGTTGTGGCGGGCGCCGAGGATGCGAAGGCATGGGCCGCGGGGTTGGCGGCGCCGCGCGGGCACGGGAATTTGCCGCTGGCCGGAGAGGTATTGTCCGGTGAGGCTCTGGGGATGGCGGACGAGGTCGTCGTAGGTGCCGGCGGCCACGACATGGCCGCCGCGCACCCCCGGGCCGGGGCCGAAGTCGACGAGGAAATCGGCGGCGCGCATGGTGTCCTCGTCGTGCTCGACGACGATGACGGTGTTGCCCAGGTCGCGGAGCTGGTGCAGGCTGCGCAACAGCCGGTCGTTGTCGCGGGGATGCAGGCCGATGCTCGGTTCGTCGAGGATGTACAGGACGCCCACGAGGCCGGAGCCGATCTGCCCGGCGAGGCGGATGCGCTGCGCCTCGCCGCCGGACAGGGTCGGGGCGGTGCGATTCAGCGTCAGGTAGTGGAGACCGACGTTGAGGAGGAAGCCGAGTCGGCCGCGAATTTCCTTGAGCAGGTCGCCGGCGATGGTGCGTTCGAGGGGGGTGAGGGTCTGCACCAGGGGGGTGAGCCGGGGCATGGGAGCCTCGGGGGCGGGGCTGCGGCCGAGCGCGTCATCGCCTGGGTTGACATCGGCAAACCATTGGGCCAGGTCGCCGATCGGCATCGACTCCACTTCGACGAGGGTCTTGCCGCCGACGCGGACGGCGCGGGCCTGAGGGTTGAGGCGATGGCCGCCGCAGCTGGTGCAAGGAACGATGCGCATGTATTTTTCGAGCTGGAGGCGTCGCGGACCGGCGGCCGCCTTCTTGAAGCTGCTGAGGAGCTGCGGGATGATGCCTTCCCATGGGCCGCCATGCTTCCAGACGCCGCCGCCGCGGAGTTTCCATTCGTAAGTGATGTGGCGTTCACCCGCCCCGTAGAGGAGCCAATCGCGGTGCTGGGCGGGCAGCTGGACCCAAGGGGCCTTGAGGTTGATGCCGAGCGACTTGGCCACTCCCTCGAAGACGTGGCGTCGCCAGCGGCCCATGGCGCGGAGCGGGCCGACCAGCGGAATGGCGCCGTCGGCGAAGCTCAGCGACGGGTCGGGCACCAGCAAGTCCGGGTCGAAGGTGTACCGGGTGCCGAGCCCGTCGCAGTCGGGGCACATGCCGTGGGGACTGTTGAAGCTGAATAGCTGCGGCGTGGGCGGCTCATAGCTTTGACCGCAGTGCGTACAGGCATAATGCGACGACAGGAGGATGTCCTCGGTT
>JANWYO010000196.1 GCA_025055215.1 Gemmataceae bacterium | reverse complement strand
GTTGCTCGGGGTGGCGGCCTTGGGGGCAGCCCATCATCATGCTTACCGGGACGTGGCGGCTCGCGACGACATCCGCCAGTTGGCCGATGAAGAGCCGCGGCCTGTGCAGCTCCGAGGCGTCATTCTCCAGGAGCCGACGCTTCGCACCCCGGCGGAGACCGATCGGGCGTTGCGGTCGGTTCCCGAACCGGAGACCAGCCGCAGCATCCTCGCGGTGACGCACATCCACCTGCGGGACGACTGGCAGCCGGCCAGCGGCCGGGCCAGGCTCCTGGTCAGCGGTCGGCTCAGCGACATCCATGTTCGGGACGAGGTGGAGGTCGTCGGCTGGCTGCGGCAGCCGCGCGGCCCGTCGAATCCCGGGGAGTTCGACTACGCCGCGTTCCTGCGCGACCAGGGGATCGGGGCGGAAGTGTGGGTGCGACGCACGCCGCATGGGGTCACGCGCCTGGCGCGGGCGGGCGTGCTGTCGTTGTCCGCGCTTTTGGCCTCAGTGCGGGCATGGGGCGAGCGCACGCTCGTAGAGCGGTTGCCTGACAACCAGTGGGGCATGGCCTCGGCCTTGCTGCTGGGAGAAAGCACGGACCTGTCGGCCGAGGCATGGGAGCGGTATCAGCGCACTGGCGTGGTGTACGTGCTGGTGATTTCCGGGCAACACCTGACCGTGATGGCGGGGATGCTCTGGGCGGGAGTGCGGCTGATCGGCTGCCGGCTGCGGCGGGCGGCGGGCGTGGTGGCCCTCCTCGTGGTGCTGTACGCCTTGCTGACCGGTGCCCGGCCGCCGATTGTCCGCGCGGCCGTGCTGGTGGTGGTGGTTTGCGGCGGCCTGATCTTGCGACGGCCGGCGCCGCCCGCCAACGCTTTCGCGTTGGCGGGCCTGGTCGTTTTGGCGATGCGTCCCACCGACCTGTTCCAGCCGGGCACTCAGTTGTCATTCTTGGCCGCCGGCGTCCTCGCCTGGCTCGGCATCTTCTGGCGACAACGGCGTGCCGATCCGTTGGAGCGCTTGACCGACGAGGCCCAGCCGATGGGATGGCGTCTGGTCAAAGCCGCGGGGCGAGCCATCGGCCGCGCCTACGTCGCGGCCTTGATCGTCTGGTTGGCCGTCACGCCGCTGGTGGCGGCTCACTACCATCTGGTCAGCCCGGTGAGCATGGTGATCGGCCCGCCGACAGTTCTCCTGACGTCGGCCAGCCTGGCGCTGGGTTTTGTCCTGTTGGTGACGGCCGCGGTGTGTCCTGCCGTCGCGCCCTTGTTCGCGGCATTAACGTCCGCCACGTTGACGCTCGCGGACTGGCTGGTCGGCCTGGCGGACCGCTGTCCTGGCGGACACTGGTATGTCACCGGCGTTGCGGTGTGGTGGCTGTGCGGCTTCTACCTCGGCCTAGCGGTGGCCCTCGCCGGCGGCGCGACCTGCGGCCGGCCTTGGTGGCCGTCGGTAGCGACCATCGGCGCGACCTGGTTGGCGATTGGCGTCGGGGCCTCGTCTTTCCGCCCGAGCGGCGACGAGCTGCGCTGCACGTTCCTCGCCGTCGGCCACGGCGGGGCCGTCGTCCTTGAAACGCCCGACCGTCGCACGCTGGTCTACGACGCCGGTGCCCTGGCCGGCCCAGAAGTCGCCCAGCGCCAAATCGCTCCGTTTTTGTGGAGCCGCGGCCTCAAGCGCATCGACGAGCTGTTCATCTCCCACGGCGACCTCGATCATTTCAACGGCGTGCCGGGGCTGGCGGAGCGCTTCGCCATCGGCCTGGTCACGTGCACGCCCACGTTTGCCGATCGTCGCACCCCAGGCGTGGCCGAAACCCTGGCGGTGTTGCGCACCCGGGGCATCCCGGTGCGGGTGGTATCCGCCGGCGCCCGCCTGAGGGCGGGGCCGGTGGAGATAGAGGTGTTGCATCCACCGGCCCAAGGCCCGGAGGGCAGCGAGAATGCCCGCAGCCTGGTCCTGGAGGTGCGCCATCAGGGGCACACGCTGCTGTTGACGGGCGATCTCGAAGGTCCGGGATTGGCCCGCGTGCTGACGCTGCCCGCCCGGCGGATCGACGTGTTGATGGCGCCGCACCACGGTAGCCCGACGGCTAACGGGCCGGCGTTGGCGGCCTGGGCCGCGCCCAAGGTCGTCGTCTCGTGCGAGGGCTTCCGTCCCGGAAGGCCGCGGACCGCGGCCGTCTACCAGGCGGTAGGTGCGGCATTCTACAGCACCTGGGAGTGGGGGGCGGTCACGCTCCGCAGCCATGCCAGCGGCCTGGTGCTGGAGACGTTTCGCCATCCCGAGCAACGACGGGTGGTGGTTCGCGGCGGGGCCGGCCCCGCCGCCCCAGGCCCCGTGGCGCCCCCGGCCGAGTAGCCGAGTGACGCGGGCCAGACGGTTTGCGCGTCGATGGGATGGCCGATGAACCCCCGCCACTGCGTCAGCACCTCGCAACGGCAAACCTCCCCCGGCCTGACGAGCAATCCGAGCGCACAACAATGAGGGACGACCCGATAACGATTGGAAGAAACAGAGGCGACAAAAGCCGCGATCCCATAAGTCAGACCAAACACTCAGACAGGTGTGAGCCGGGCTGCAACTCTGCCGTCTGGAAGCAAGCAGACCTACATGTGAACAGTGGATGCCTTCGTAGTGTTTGTGGAGCCATCAACCTGCCGGCCCCCTGAAGATGGCTGACACCAAGCCGGCCACCACGCTGGCCAAACTGACGATTGACGGCATATTCAGATAACTCCGAAGCCCAACGACTGTGGCAACGGCCCGCAGAGATCCTGATTTTTTGGTGAGGCACTCGTTGGGCACTGGACATTGTCGCGCGGAGGCATTTATGCGCCTTAGTGCCGAACGAGACAGGTCAGTGCCCCTTCTTTGCGGGTTTCGTGGCGGTTGGTTGAGCTTGCCCTGCGGCCAACGCTGATGGCTCACCGCTTCGCGGGCTTGAATACAAACAGTCCTTGCCGACCTACGTACTTCTCGAAAGCCCAACCGTTCAGGCAGGTTCCCGCGTCCTGGTCGTTCAACAGGACCGCTTGCCAGGAGGCAACGGCGGAGACCCGGATGCACGCGTGATTTTCTTCCAGATTTGGATCGGCCTCCATTCCTGGAATCACGCGAGCTATCTTCGGAAGTTCTTTCTGACCAAACGTGGTAAAATAGAACGCGCTCTCCAACACCAGCAGCTATTGATCGACCGTCGAGGTGGGGTCGAACGAAACCCGCCGATCCTTGGGCTGGGAGGTGGGGTCGAACGAAACCCGCCGATCCTTGGGCTGGAATGAGCGATCGGGCGCATTGTCGGCCGTCCTGGTCACATGCAAGACCGGCATGCGCATTCTCGGGAATGCCTTCGATGCCTCGCCATACTTGCCCCGAGGCGGAGACGGACTAGAACGCGCCTCGCAGCTCCGGTAAAGCCAACTTCTGGTCGTGCCCTTCGGCTATCTGGCCCGCAACGACTTGGCAGGTCAGACCGCCGTACGATTGGCCAGAGATGCCGATCCGGCCAGGATCGAGTCGTCCTTGGAGTTCGACGAGGGATTCTCCGGTCCTGATGTTCCTCGCGACGAAACCGATGTCGCGGAAGCGGGGCTCGGAGGCTTTGGGATCGTTCACTGCCTGGAGGGCTTTTGGATTGCTTCGGACGGCCCGATCGTCACTTCCCTCGTGTTGCAGGGGTAATGCCGCAAGACCGTGGCTCGCGAGATGCCGGCCGAGCATCTCGTTGCTGTTCCGGTTCCCACCACCACCGGGACAGTAGATCACCACTGGGCACTTCCTGCGCGCACTTCTCGGAAGGTAGCACCAAAATGAACCGATTGTCGTGGATGGAGTCGTTCCAATCTCCTTGAACGACGACGGGATGCGGACCAGGGTCGCACCGATTCGCGGACACGGTTGTGATAAAGACGAACACGGTCAAGGGAAAGGCTTGCCACATCGGCTCGTCCCGTTAGAAACCCGGATTGCAGACCGGAAGGCGTGATCGACAACCAACCGAATCAGCGCACCTTCCAACGGTACCCGCTGCCGCCTTGCCTGCCAAAGGTGTATTGCTCGCGGATGTCGTCCAGTTGGTCGGAGAGATTGTACCCGAACTCGCGCTCAGCATACGCCTTGATGTCGGCCTTCGCCCATCCCGACCGGGCGAGGAACACGGCGACGGCCGCGGCCTGGGCGCCTCGTACTCCCTCCGGATGGTTGTGCGTCACCTCCGCGCTTTGCCGTGCCGGAGTCAGCACCTCTTCCAACGTGCCATAAACAAACCCAATCGGGCTAACCCGCATGGCGTTTCCGTTGCCCCAACCGTTGTACGGCTCACGGCAGCGGTTCTTAGCCCATTGTTTGAACCAGTCGCCATAGCCGGCGTTGGGGATACAGGCGGTAGCATTCGTGGAACAAGTCGATGTAGCTGCCGCCGCGCAGCAAGCACTCGGCGACGGTCACCGTCCGGACGGTGTCGTCGGCAAATCGGCTGTGATTCACGAACAGCGGAAAGTCTTTGGTCTTAATACCGGACCTCTTGTGGACCGAACCGATGACATCGCCCGCAATCGCCCCTGGACCTTTCCATCGGAAATCAGTTACTCCTCGCCCGGCATCATCGTTGACCTTGCTCGGCAGCGGCGGCCGCGCCTCGAGCCTGCAAACCCGGAGAAAACAGGATCAAGGCCGCCGAGGAGCCGTCTGATGAAGGTGTGGGACGGGGCCTTGTCCCTTCCGCGGCTGTCCCGAGATGCGTACGATGACAAAAACCCACGATCCGACGCGGAGCCTGATCCATGCGCGTGGAATTCTACGGCTTGGTGTTCGAAACGCCGCTGGTCACATTTCACATTTGGTCTCCGTGGCGAGCGGCGGCACTGGAGCACCGGTTATTCGAGGTGGTTCGGAACTTGCCCCGGGTGGAAACCGAGACGTTGGCCGACGAGATCCGCGCCCGAGTCACCGACCCGAAGGTATTCCGCGCGGCGTTGCATGCGATTGCCCGGGTATTGAAGGGGTGGCAAGAAGAAGCCGACCCCGGCAGCGAGCGGCGTGGTTGGCGTTGGCTGCTGGAAGGAGACACCGATGCCGACGGTTACGATCACAATGGGGAGCCCGCGAGTCTTTGGGGGATTGTGCGGGTCAGCCTGGAGCGGGGGGGACCTGGAGAACCGGACAAGGGAGAAGACATCGACCTGGAGGGCTTCGGTCTAAGGATTTGGGGAAATCAGGAGCGGGCTTAGCGCTCGGAATCGCGGCCGGAGGACCGGTCGCCTTTGACGGACGAGGGTGGCGACTTTGCGTCGCTGCGCGGCTGGGCTGGCATGGAGGAAGAGCGGATCGGCGGGGCCGCACCGTAGCCATACCAACGGGGGATGGTCGGAGGCGGAGCGGCCGGGCGGAGCAGTCGCCGCTTGGGCGGCGACGGCGGGCAGGGTGGCGCGGGTGGCTCGATGTCCCCCGAGGGCTTCGCGGGCAGTTCGCACACCGGGGCCGGGACCGGACTGGGCGGGAGCGGCTCGGCCGCCGGGGGCAGCGGCGGGGTTGCCTCCAGCGGCCGGGGCAACGGCAAGGGTTCGGCCGCCGCCGACGTGGCCGTCGGCGGCGGGTGGACCGGCTCCCATTTGGGCTGCGGACAACCCTGGGGCGTGGACGACGACGCTTGCGGTTCCGAAGGGGCCGGGGCCAATGATGGTCCGTCGGTGACCGGTTCCAGAATCACTGCCGGTTCGAGCGCAGCAACGCCAGCCCGACCCCCAGGAGTGCGCTCGTCGGTGACCGGTTCCAGAATCACTGCCGGTTCGAGCGCCGAGGTCGTGGCATTCCAATCGGCCACGGGTCGGACAGGGGAGAAAGCATCCGCAGCACGTCGGAACAAGCGCTCATTCCAGTCGATGGACTCAGGTTTCAACAGGGCGACGCCGGCCGGGGACGCGACAGCCGCCGAGGTGGGTGAGGTCGGCAGCGGGGAGCCCAGACGCACCGGTTGCTCGGCGTTGGAGCCGGCCGCCGTCCACGCGGCGCTGCCGAGCACGACGATGCCTCCCAACTGTTGCCACATCCTACCCATCTTGCGTCCCTGCTGGCAAAGTGCCACAACCGAGGCTATCGGCCGCGTCGGCTCGGCGGCGGGTTTGGTCGAAACGGCGCACCCGCCGCGAAGGGAGTCGGGCTTAGCGGCGCATAGTAGGGCGACAGCATCATGAATGCGACGGGATGGCCCGTCGTCGGCAGCCGATCCGGCATCTCGTCGCGGACCGAAGTGGGAACTCGTGCGGCGAAGTCTTGCTCCAGCTGCTGAATCAAGGCGGAGTTGGACCGCAGCCGGAACTCCGACCGGACCCCGAGGTAATAATTGGCGGCCGGGGAACGGGTCCGCGTGAGGTTGAGATACGGGCTGACCGTCGGCGGTCGGTAATAGGGCGAGTTCTGTTGCAGTTGGCCGTAGACGGGTGTGTCGGCGAGCAGCCAACACCCGCCGACGATCAGCGACCAGGCTATGCGTTTCATGGGCCGCTCCTCGGTGTGTGCGGGGCCGTGCCTCTGCGAATCAGCCTAACCTTCCGGGTGGCGGCGTCAAGCGTGCCGCACCGCCAACAGGCGGTGCGGCACGTTCAGCGCCGGCAGGTTGCGCCTTTTCGACCGGTCAGGCAGTCCCCGACAGCCATCCGCCCCCGGGTCGGCAGTCGTCAAAAGCCACGGCCACCGGCCTGGTTGGGGTTGGTACGGATCGAATTGATCGTCTCCGATGTCAGCAACGTAAAGCCCATCAGGCGCTCGAAGGGGCTGAGGATTTTGGCCACGATCGTATCCGTGCGAATCAGCTTGTCCGAGTGGACGTAAATGCGGTCTCCAGGAAGGACCTGGTAATTTGTGGCGGCGTCGCCTTTCTGGGTGATCGCGCACCAGTCGACCAACAGTTTTTGCTCGCCGCAACTGGCGTCCGGCACCCGGCGGGCGATCCAGACGGCTCGCTTGGAGGCCACCGCCGGCAGGCCATTGATCTGGCTGATGGCGTCCAACACGGTCTCGCTCCCCGTGATGGGAAAGCGATAGACCTGTTCCCCGTAACCGCCGCCATCGGTGATCACATAGTACACCTTGCTGTTGTAGGCGAACACATCGACGCTGACCTGAAGCTTCTCCTCCTTGATGCGGCTCGATAAGTGCGTCTTGATGGCCTCGCGGGCTTCGTCCAGGGTCATGCCACCAACGGCGACCGAACCATAAATCCCCAGGCTGATCGTGCCATCCGGCCGCACCAGGTGCTGGCCACTGATCGGCTGGTCGAGCGTCGGGATGACCTCGACGAGAAGGATGTCGGGAGGCTCGATGACATAGGGCGGCAACGTCAACTTGCGCAGCTCGCGGGGGACGTTGGGATGGAGCGGCAGCGGGGCCGGCGCGTGCCAGCAGCCACCGACAGCACCCAGCGTCAGGGCCAAAAGCCCGAGGAAGCTTCGGCCAGGGCCGCCTCCCGCCATGCATACCCTCCTGACAGCCGACAAGGTCCGCATGTTCCTCATCATCGGAAAGGTCCGCCTGTCTTGTTGAGCCGAAAATCCCCCGTCGCCGAAACGCACGCCGGAAATTTTGATGGCGCCAGGCAAGCCTCCGCTGTCGGCAAGGCGGTTGCCGATTCGGCGGGCGACGTGGAAGGGCCTTCAACCTTTCCCAAGTTGTGCGGAATTCCGCGGGAGAAATCGAGGTTGACCGTTGCACAGAGGCCGTGTAGTCTGCCGCGACCACGGACGTGCCGCCCGCAGCAGGGACGCACTTGGCTCCCTGCCGGCATGACCGCAATCCGAGTCGCTCCCAGGACGGGCGACTCTTGAAGCAACGTCACCGTCTCGGCGCCGACTTGCGACCCAATCCCGCCCCCGTCGGCTGCCGGGCCTAGACAGGATGTCGTGCATGAGGTTGCTCCGCTTGTTGTCCCCTGGTGCGGTGCTCAGTTTGGGAAGTGTTGCCGCGGTGCTGACCTGGGCCTATTGGCCGACGTTCTGCGACCTGTTCCGTGTCTGGGGACGCGATCCGCAATACTCCCACGGTTATCTGGTGCCGATCTTCGCCGCCGTCCTCCTCTGGCTCCGGCGACCCTTGCTGCTCGCCGGCGAACGAACGCCGACGTGGTGGGGCCTGGCGCCGCTGCTGGCAGGCATCGCCACCCGCCTGGCGGGTGGCTTCTTCTACGTTCCCTGGCTCGATGCCATGTCGCTGTTGGTCGTTCTCAGCGGCGTCGCGCTGCTTTGGGGCGGCACGCGGGCCTGGCGCTGGTCGTGGCCGGCCATCGCCTTCATGGCCTTCATGGTCCCGCTCCCCTATCGCATCGAGATCGCCCTTGGCGGGCCGCTTCAGCATTGGGCGACCGTCGCCAGCACCTACATGCTGCAAACGCTCGGCCAACCGGCCGTCGCCGAGGGGAACACGATCCTGCTCAAGGATGTCACCTTAGGGATTGTCGAGGCATGCAGCGGCCTGCGGATGCTGGTCGTCTTTTTCGCTCTCTCCACCGCGGTGGCGCTGTTGGCGCAGCGGCCTGTCTGGGAAAAACTCCTCATCCTCGTCAGCGCTATCCCCATTGCCCTGGTGACGAACGTGGCGCGCATCACCGCCACCGGGTTGCTACACGAGTACGCCGGCTCGGACATCGCGAATGCTGTCTTTCACGACCTGGCCGGCTGGTTGATGATGCCATTCGCCCTGGCCCTCTTGGGGCTGGAGCTGTGGGTTCTCTCGAGGCTGCTCATCGCGCCGGAACCGATGACGGCCGTCGGCCCTGCGACCTGGGGTCCGCCGAAGCCGGCCCGGCAGGGGGTGCGCCGCCCGCGCCCAGCCCCCCGACCCGCTGAAGTCGCCGTGCTGGCCCCGAAATGACGTCTCCCAGCGCCGCATCGGTCGAATGCTGCTTGGTGGGGAATGGTTGACCCGGTCCGGAGAGGGGGTCTCATGTACACGACGGCGGACAGGCGGAGCGACGGTCCCGAGCCGGGGCCGCTGCCGGACCTTGCCGTTGCCGGAAGGTCGACGGCGATGCCGCTGGCGTTACCCTCGACGCCTGACGGCCCAGCGTTGCTGCGGGCCCTGCGGCGGCGCTGGCTGACAGCACTGAGTCTCGGCTTACTCGTCGCCACGCTCGCGGCGGCCGCCGCCTTCTTCCTGCTGCCGCCCCGCTACACCGCCACAGTCCTGCTCCAGGTCGCCTTGAGCGAACCGCACTACGTCTTCACCATCGGCCGGGAGAGTCGGCTGGAATACGACATCTACAAACGCACCCAACTCGGCCTGATCAAAAGTCGCCTGGTCCTCAACGCCGCCTTGCGCCAGCCTGGCATCGCTGACTTGAGCCTCCTTCAAGGCCACGACGATCCCATCAGCTGGCTCGAGGAGGAACTGAAGGTTGAATCGGAAGATGGCTCCGAAATCCTGCGTGTGTCGTTGAGCGGTCCCAAGCCAGCGGAGCTGGCTGCGATCGTGAACGCCGTCAAGGATGCCTATTGGCAGGAGATCGTCACCCAGGGCTTGAAGGCCAAGAAAAAAGCCGTTGATGATCTGGAGCAAATCAAGACCGAACATGAGCAGCGTCTGCGGAACAAGCGCTTGGAGTTGCAACGCCTCCAGAAGCAGGCGGGGACCACCGATCCGCAGGTCTTGGCGGTCAAGCAGCGCATGGCTTACGACCGGCTGTCCGAAGCCCAGCGGGAACATGCTCGCGTGCAGGGTGAGTTGCGCAAGGCGCAAATGCAGAAAAAACTGCTGGAAGCGCGGCGCGATCATCCCGACTCGCAGGAACTGCCGCCGGGCGACTTGGAGGAGCACTTCCGCCGCGACCCGACCTTGCCCGGGCTGCTGAACCGGCTGGAGCGCGTCCAGGCACGGCTGGATTATTACCTCGACATTGCCGTGCGCGCCGACGAGCCGGTCATCGTGCGGACCCGCAAGGAACTCCAGACCGCGCAGGAGGCCGTGGCTCGCCGCAAGCAGGAGATCGAAGCCGAGGTGCGGGACAAGCACCGCCGCCGGGTGGCGACGGAGACAGCGGCTGCCCTGGAGCAGCTGGGGCTGCTGATCGAGCAACTGGAGCGCGACTTGGCCTGGATCGCCGGGCAGCTGGAGGAGTTGGGCCAGAAGGCCCTGGAGATGAGCACCTCGACCATTGAACTGGAAATGAAACAGGCGGAGATCGCCCAGGAGAGTCAGGTGGCCGAAGAGGTCGCCCGGCAATGGAGCAAGCTGCGGATTGAGCACCAGTCGCCGCCGCGGGTTTCCGTCTTGCAGGCGGCGGAGCCGCCGACGCGTCGGGACTGGAAACGGCCGATCGCCCTGACGGCATTTGTCGGCGCGGCCTCGTTTGGGCTGGTGGTCTTGGGGATTGCCTTCGCCGAGTTCCGCGCCCGCCGCGTGAGCGCGGCGGACGACGTGCGGACGGAGCTGGGCTTGCGCGTGGTCGGCTCGTTGCCGAGCTTACCGCAGCGGCTGCGGCGAGCCAAGGCCGGCCAGGACGACACTTGGAAAGCCCTGATGAATGAGTCGGTGGACAGCATCCGCACGCTGCTGTTGCGCGAGGCGGCGTTGGAGACGCTGCGGGTGGTGATGGTCAGCAGCGCCGTGGAGGGCGAAGGAAAGACAACGCTGGCCAGCCACTTGGCGGCCAGCCTGGCCCGCGCCGGCCGCCGGACCCTGTTGCTCGACTGCGACCTGCGACGGCCGGCGCTCCATCAACTGTTCGAGGCGCCGCTGGAGCCGGGCTTTGCCGACGTCCTCCGCGGCGAGGTGAGCGTGCCTGACATCCTCCAGTCCACGGGAATCGATGGCCTGACGCTGGCGGCGGCGGGCGTCTGCGATGCCGACGCCCTTGCCGCCTTGGCCCGGGACGGGCTGGCCCAGCTGTTCCAGGAGTTGCGAACTTCCTTCGACTTCGTCGTCGTCGATTCGTTCCCCATCCTGGCGGCCACTGATTCGTTACTGATCGGCCAGCATGTGGATGGCGTCATCCTCTCGGTCCTAAGCGATGTCAGCCGCACGCACTGCGTCCACTCCGCCTGCCAGCGACTCGAAGACCTGGGAATTCGGTTACTGGGGGCCGTGGTCGGTGGTGACAAGGTGGAGAGTTATCGCCTGCATGCCGTGGCGGCGTGACATCACCAGACGCTGACTGGCAGGAGCAACAGCCGACATGAAAAGCACGATTACACTGGGAATCGCGGCGGTCTTGATTGGCCTGACCGGTCTGTTGCACGGCATGTGGACGGACCGTTGGGCGGTGTCCCGGGACCCCGAAGAAGCTTCGGCGTGGTTGCAGCACCTGCCCGCCACCGTCGGGGACTGGTCCAGCGAACCGATTCCGGTGCGCCGGCAGGAGCTTCCCAATGTGTCCAGCTGGATGGTGCGACGCTACACCCATCGCGGCAACGGCGCCAGCCTGTCGGTGTCCGTGGTCGCGGGCCGACCCGGACCGGTCTCTGTTCATACCCCTGACATGTGCTATGTCGGGAGCGGCTACGAGTTGGTGAACCGGCCGACGCGGCTGACGGTGGCGACGGCCGCCGGCTCGCAGGCCGAGTTCAACGTCGGTCGCTTCCGCAAGGACAAAGCCGACGGCGTAGAGCAACTGAGGATTTTCTGGGCCTGGAGCACGGGCGAGGGTTGGCAAGTGCCTGCCAATCCGCGCCTGACGTTTGCCCGCTACCCTGTGCTGTACAAGCTGTACGTGGTCCGTCCGCTGGTGCGGGGGAATGAGGCCCTGGACGACGACCCGGCGGTTTCTTTCTTGCGGGTGTTTCTCCCGCAGCTGGACCAAGCCCGGCCGCCGCGGCCGTGAGCGGGACGAGGGTGATTCCACGGAAGGAGTCGAGCACGATGCCCCAACACGACGTGATGTTCCCGGCGAAAGCCGTCAGCCGGCGTCGTTCCGAGCGCGCCACCGAGCCACCGCGTGGGCGAGTGACGGAGTTCCCTGTCTTGTCGCCTAGCGACCGCCTGTCGCGGCGGTGGTACTTGGCTGGCCGGCGGGCCGTGGAAGTCCTTGTCGCTGCGGTGCTGCTGGCGCTCATGGCGCCGATCCTGGCGGTCACCGCCTTGCTGGTTCGGCTGACGTCGACGGGACCGGCCATCTACACCCAGACTCGGCTGGGGCAGGGCGGGCGCCCTTTCACCATCTACAAGTTCCGCACCATGATCCACAACTGCGAGTCGCTGACCGGGCCGCGATGGGCGATCCTCGGCGATCCACGGATTACGTCCATCGGTCACTTTCTCCGCGCCACCCACCTTGACGAACTGCCGCAGCTGTGGAACGTCCTTCTGGGCGACATGAGCCTGATCGGACCGCGTCCTGAACGCCCCGAGTTCGTGCCGCTGCTGGAGCGCTCGATCCCCCGCTACCGCGAGCGGCTGGCGGTGCGGCCCGGCATCACCGGCTTGGCTCAAGTGCAGCTGCCGCCCGATTCTGACCTGGAAAGCGTCGCCCGCAAGCTGGCCTGCGACCTTCAGTACATCCAAATGGTTGGTCCCTGGCTCGACATCAAGATTATCGCCGCCACCGTCTGCAAACTCCTGGGGGTCTCTTACCGCACCACCAAGCGCCTGTTGCGCCTACCCGGCCCCGAGTCGCTCGACGCGGTCCGGACAGAGCGGCCTTTGCGGAAGGCGGCATAAGGGCCGGCCGGAAGCCGCTGATTTCCTCAGTCACCAGGAAAGCCATCATGACCCCAGCCGCTGTCGCCGTCGAGTCACGCGGTGCGCCGAGGCCGAGCACCTGCCAACCGATGATCTCGGTGATCGTTCCCGTGCGGAACGAAGCCGCCGCCCTCGGTCGGACCCTCGACCAATTGCTGGCCCAGGACTACGACCGCTTCGAGGTGATCGTGGTCGATGGTCGCTCGACCGATGCGACGCGGGACATAGTGCGGCAGCGTCAGGTGGGGCATGCCCACCTGACGCTGCTCGATAATCCCCGCCGCTTATCCAGTGCGGCGCGGAACATCGGCCTGCGAGCCGCCCGCGGCGACTACGTGGTCATTGTGGATGGCCACTGTGATGTGCCCGACGAGGGTTATCTGCGTCGGGTCGCCGAGGCATTTGCCCGCAGCGGTGCCGATTGTCTGGGTCGGCCGCAGCCGTTGGAAATCGCGGGTGGCAGCGTGTTGCAGCGGGCCATTGCCGCCGCGCGCCGGTCCTGGTTGGGGCACAACCCGGCGTCGTACATCTACTCCGACCACGAGGGGTTCGTGGCCCCCGACAGCGTGGCGGTGGCGTATCGGCGGTCGGTCTTCACCCGCATCGGGGAGTTCGACGAACGCTTTGACGCGTGTGAAGACGTGGAGTTCAACTACCGCGCACGGCAGGCGGGGCTGACCTGCTGGTTCACGCCGCAGATCGCGGTCCACTACCATCCCCGCAAGTCGCTGCCGCGCCTGTTCCGGCAAATGGCGCGTTATGGCCGAGGCCGGGTGCGACTGTTGCGGAAGCATCCCGGCTCGTTCTCGTTGGGCTGTTTTCTGCCGGCGCTGCTGACGTTGTGGCTGGCAATCGGATGGTGGCCAAGCTGGTTCCTTTCCGGGGGGCTGGCCTGTTATGTCGCCTCAGCCTTCTTCTACGCCGCGACGCTCTTGACCGGCGCCGTCGGCATTGCCCTTGTCCAGCGCGACGCAGCTTTGCTGCCTCGGCTGCCGGTCGTCCTGGCCACCATCCATCTGGGCGCCGGCGCGGGGATCCTCTTTGA
>JANWYO010000094.1 GCA_025055215.1 Gemmataceae bacterium | reverse complement strand
CGCCGGAGCCAGACGCTGCTCCAGTTGCTCGCACTGGAGCTGGACCCGCAGGGAGGGGTTGGTCGTTCGGCCGCGACGACGCGAGCGGCGACCCAGGGTTGCGAAGCGGGACTTAAGGTTGAACAGCCGGCGCAACCAGTTCAGTGCGAACATCGAGTTGGTCCCTTTACACTGTCCAGCCGCTGAGCTCCGGTTCCTGAGGGAGCGTTGGGGTAAGGTCGGCAGTCACTTTCTGAAGCAGCGCTGCCGGCAAGCTATTCCCTGTTCATGCCACCGATGCTCAGCGTGGTATCAGCCCGACGGCAGTCCGAACAACCGATTGATGCAGGAGTGTCGGCGAACGGGGACGCTAGAGAGCCTCTCGTCCACGGTGCGAGCCTAAAGCACACTCCGTCGCTCTGTTCCGCATGTCCATCCGGCGGCGAGTCCACTCCGGAAGGACTGGCCACAGTGGCTTGTGCCTCCAATCGGCACATGCGCGCAGGGCTGCGCAGGATGGACGGTTTACGACTACTATCGGTTTTGCCTGGAAAGATTGCAAGCAAAATCCGGCAGGGTGGGGGATTTCTTGCCTGGATTGCCCGGCCAGGGGCAGCCGCCTGAGCGAATAGCGCACGATCGTTCCAGGTGGGCGGAGCGCCACCGCATGCCCTTTCGTCATAAGCCATACGAAGGGCACCCCAGTGGCAGCCAGCTGCGGCGGGGGCCCGGCTCAGCGCGTCGAACGGTGACCGATGCAGAAAAGGTGCTTGCTGCCGCGGATGAAGAGCCGACCGTTGGCGACCGCCGGCGAAGCGGTGACGGACTCACCAAGAGGATTCTTGGCCAGGAGTTCGAACTGAGGGCTGGCCTTGAAGACGCAGACGGTGCCATCATCCGCTGGGGCGTAGACCTTGCCGTCGATCAACACCGGCGAGGCGGTAAAGCTGCCGGCCATCCGTTCGCTCCAGACGACCTCGCCGGTCTTGGCGACAACGCAGGCCGCCAAGCCGCGGTCGTTGACGAAGTAGAGGTGGTCATTCCAATAGAGCATGCCGGGGACGTAGGGGAGGAGGCGTTTATTTTCCCAGGCCAAGTGGGAGGCGGTAACGTCTCCTCGGCCGCCGATGCGGACGGCGACGGCATGGCGGGCGCCGCCGCCGTCGCCGCTGGTGGCAAAAATGAGGTCGCCGCCGGCGATGGGCGAGGCGACCGTGCGAAGTTTCATGCCGTCGAACTTCCAGTTCCAGCGCCACTGTTCCGTCCCGGTGTGAGGGTCGTAGCCGCTGATTCCCTGGGTACTGGCGACGATCAGCTGCGGCGGCGCATCCGGACGTTCGAGAATAAAGGGCGTGGAGTAGCAGGCGCGGTGGGTCAAGCGTTCGACTTCCCACACGGGTTTCCCGGTGTTCGCGTCGAGGGCGACCAGGACCGTTCGCCCGGGGACGTTGTTATGGTCCTTGTCCATGTCGTTGTTGAGGATGACCTTGTCGGCATACAGGATGGGCGAGGCGCCGGCGCCATGCTGACTCGACCAGATGCCGAGGTCGCGTTTCCACAGCGGGTTGCCGTCCATGTCGAACATGTGGAGAGAAATGCGCTGGCCGTCCCAGATCATGGTGCAGACGCGACGGCCATCGGTGGCTGGCGTGGACGAGGCCAGGCTGCTCTTGACGTGGGTGTGGGCCTTCTGGGCGGGCACGCTGCGGGACCAGCGCAGCTGACCGTCGGAGGCGTTCAGGCACAAGAGGGTGCGGGACGAACCGTCCTCCGCCGCGGTCTGCAAGAACACGTTATTCTCCCAAACGACCGGCGAGGAATGCCCGATGCCGGGGATGGCCACTTTCCAGAGGAGACCGTTCCCCTCAGACCAGCGCAGGGGGATGTTGGGATCCGCGGCGATGCCGGTGCCGTTGGGGCCGCGAAAGCGGGGCCAATTGTCGGCCCACAGCGGGCTGAAACCCATCAGCATGCCCACGATCACCAGCCACCCAAGAAACGGTTTGGTCGTTGACACGATTGCTGGTCCTCTCAAAATGGGGAAGCGGACACAGGGGGCGCGGCGGGAACCCACGCAGTGATTATCGCAGAGCGGCGAGGCGGGTCAAGTCACCCGCGAGGGCCGTTCGCCTTCACAAGGAGACCAAGATGGGTGGACACTTTCGGGGCCCGGGGGCGATCGGGGGGCGACGGGCGTTTCTCCAGGCGGCCGGTTTGGCGGCCCTCGGTTTGGTGAACGGAACCGGCGGGAGGGCCGCCCCCCCGGCGGCAAGCGAACGGGGCAAGCCGACCCAGTTCCAGATCGCCTGCATGACCTTGCCTTACAGCGGCTTGCCCTTGCAACGGGCGTTGACGGGGATCCGCTCCGCCGGCTTCGCGTTCGTGGCCTGGGGGACGAGCCATCTCGAGGCCGATGGCCGGAAGGTGCCGGTGCTGGCGGGAGACGCCCCGCCAGCAGCGGCGAAGGAACTGGCGCAGCGTTGCCGCGACATGGGTCTGGAGCCGGTGATGCTATTTGGCCCGTCCCCTGAGGACGTCGAAGGGCTGACTCGGCGAATCCAGCAAGCGGGCGCCGGAGGCGTCTCCCAGGTACTCACGATGGGAAGCACCCGCGGCAACGACGTCAAGCTGTGGGTGAAGAACCTCAAGCAGCTGGCGCCGATTGCCCGCGACCACAAGGTGCGCATCGTCATCAAGCAGCACGGCGGCAACACCGGCACTGGCGTGGCCTGCGCCGCCATCACCCGCGAGGTCGGTGACGACGCCATCAAGGTCAGCTACGATGCCGGCAATGTCATGGACTATCAAAAAATCGACCCCATCCCCGACCTGCAAAAGTGTGCCGACCAGGTCTACAGCTTTTGCATCAAGGACCACCGAACCTTTCCCAAGGACCAGGACTGCGGGCCGGGTTTGGGAGAGATCGACCACTATCGCCTGCTCGCTCCCGTGGCCTTCACGGGCCGGACGATGCCCCTGTGTTGCGAAAACATTTTCGCGCCGGTCGTCGCCCGACCGAGCCGGGCTGAGGGGATCGACGCCTTGGCCCGGCGGGCACGGGAGTTCCTGGAGCTGGTGATCCAAGGAATCCAGGCGGCCTGAGAGACATCAACGCCCCGCGCCGCGGGGGCCTGATTGGGGGGCATCTGGGGGGCGAGGCGTCAGGGATGGGGATCGGGCAGGTAGCGGATGACGCGGACATCGCTGAGCGTCAACAGGCCTTCGCCGATCATGCCACACAATTCAGGCAGGACCGGCTCGAGGCGCTCGGCCAGGTCGATGATCTCGATGCGGACGGGGAGATTCTCGGCCCAGGCCAGGAGCTTGGGCTTGTGGAGTTGATGGCCGGCGCCGTAGCCTTCAAAGGCCCGGGTAACGGTCGCCCCGGCAATCCCCTTGGAGCGGCAGAATTCGACGACCGCGCTGTAAAGTGGTCGGCCGTGCCAGTGATCGGTGCTATTGACGTAAATGGCTACGCGCTTGGCGTTGGTTTCGATTTTCATGAGCGCTGGTCCTACCGCCGGGAGAACAGGAGCATCACCAGGGCGACACCCAAAAGGACGCCGACAAAGCCCGCGACCACGCTGCCAAAGACGTTCAGCAAGGCGGCGACCCAGCTGCCTTCGCGGACGAGCTTGAAGGTCTCCCACTCGAAGGTGGAAAAGGTGGTAAAGCCGCCGCAGAACCCGGTGCCCAACAGCAGGTACCAGTCCTGGTGTTCGGCGAACAGCTCGAGCACGACGACGGCCGTGACCGCCAACAGGAACGAGCCGATGACGTTGACCACCAGCGTGCCGAAAGGGAAGCCTTGGGCCCATGGCTGGCTGCTGATCCAACGTCCCACGGTGTAGCGGGCGTAGGTCCCCAAGGCGCCGCCGAGCATGAGCAGTACCATTTTGTTCCCCACCACCAGGGACCGCCACGGAAACACGCGCTGAGGCTGCGTACCCACCGCCTACCTCCTGATCGAGGTTCAGGTTGATCGGTGATTGGCCGGTGATGTTCGGTCGGAACCGTCTCCCTCAGCCCCGCGGGCCGGGGCATGGCCCCGACCCGCGGCCGCTGGTGGCCCAAATCTCCACCGCCTCCGTGGCCACCAGCCCGTCGGCCAGCATCCGGTCGAGCGCCGCGATCAGCCGCTGCGCGTCTTCGGGCAGGCCGAGCATTTCGATGACCAGAGGAAAATCGGGCGGCACGTCGCCGGAAACCCAGGTACGGAGCTGTCGGCTGGCGCCGTAGCCGGACTCCGCTCGGAAGACGCCCGCCATCAGCATCCCTTCGCCTGCTGCCCGCTCAAGCACCGCGCGTGCCAACGGCTGATCGCGATAGGTGTCGGACGGGCCCAGGAACAGGCGCACCATGGTGCCACGCCCCGATGTCGGCATAATCGATCTCCTATCCAGCGTTGCCTGGTTGGCAGCCGGGACGAGGCGGCAACAACCCGTCACCGGCCGTCGGACGTCTCCTCCTGCCTTCGCCATTGACGGTCGGCAGCCCAAACGAGAACGTCGGTCGTTGCTTTTCCCAGTCGTGCCGCGTTGACCGTCAGGTGGTAATTCAGCGGATCGGACCAAGCGCTGCCAAAGCAACTCTGGCAAAAACGTTCGCACCGCTGGTCACGATCGAGCAAAAATTGCTCGGCCGGTCCTTGCTTCCACCAGCGCTCAGCCATGACTCGACGTACCCGGACCAACCAGGGAGCGACCAACCGCGCATGGTGTGCCCGGGGATGATCGCGGAGCAGCGAGTGCGCGTCTGGGGACACAAGGAGCACGTCCTGGTTTTGTGCCCACTCGCGGACCAATCGACCGACCACCTCGACATAACGGCGTCGGAGCTGGCGGTGCCGGAACCGCCGCCACCAACCGGCGGCCGGTTCCTCCAGGCGGGCGACATCTGCGGAGGGAATGCCGGCCGCCTCCAGTTGCCGGTCCAACTCGCTCGGATCGATCCGGCGCAAGCCGAGGCGTGCCGCCAGTTCGGCGGAGAGATCGGACTCCAGGGACTTATGCTGCCAAGTCAGGGTGATAATCCGGCGGCCGGTCGTGGGCCTGTCCGTCGGTGGCTTGTCGTGCTGGATCAGGGCCCGCAGCCAGTTGGCAACGTCCTCCAGGAGCACCCGACCGGTGTTGACGACAAGGTCGTACTGTTCCGGTTGAAGCGCCTGCGGCCCGAAGAAATAGCGAGTAAAGCGCTCTCGGCTTCGGTCGATTTCCCGACAACGGGCTTCCGCCTCGGCCACAGACCATCCTTGCAGGCGGGCCATCCGCTGTGCCCGCCAGGCCAGGGGCGCGATCAGTCTCAGATGAAGCGCGTCGGCCATGTCGCCCACCAGGTGCCGGGTGCCGCGACCGACGAGGATGACCCGGCCGCGGGCCGCCGCTTGGCGGGCCGCTTCCGTAATGCCGTGAATGTAGCGCTGCGCCGGCGGGTGCAGGCGGAGGCGATCGGCGAGGCCGACCGGCTTTTCATCCAAGCGTTCCCATTCGGCATCGGGCATCTGTTCCACGGCCGCGGCCCGGTGCAAAAGCTCCTGGTCGAGCAAGTCCCACCCCAGGGCAGAAGCCAAGTGCCGGGCCAGTTCGCCGCCACCGGCACCGTACTCCCGCGAAATCGTGAGGACGTTCATCCGGCCCGCTCCGGCGGTGCGGCGCAAGACAAAAGCCCCACCGGGAGCAGCGCTTCCCGGTGGGGCCTGACCATCGAAAGCCACCCCCACCGGGGAGGACCATCCTCGCGTCGGTAGGGGTCATCAGCGGCGATGCGCGTGAGCGACACAGCCGCAGTTAACGGCGAACCCCATCGCCTCGGAGCGAATTCTATGCGATGGTTGTTCGACACGTCAATGTTCGTCGCTGGTGGCAAGATCGCCCATCCGCACAGCTCGCGTCGTTAGTTGGGGAAAAGCGGCTGACACGGGGTCGCGGATGTGAGCAGCCAGGGTTGCGGCTATCGGCGAGTGGGGTTATGGCTCTTGGCGAGCGGAACTGCGAGACTCCCGGGGTCGGAGGCTGCGATCACCCGAGGGGGCTGACACGACCCCGCTCGCGGGCCACGGCGCGTACAATGATGTCGTTGGGCCTCGAGTCTCTGCCACCGTTGGAGCGATGCGATGCGGCCGCTCGTGCTGACCCTGGTGTCGTTATGGTCCCTTGCCACGCCGACGTGGGCACAGGCGCCTCCGCAGGCGGACACGTATCAGGTGCCGTACCGACTGACGGAAACCAAGCACGTGCTGGTGAGGGTCAAAATCAATGGCCACGGCCCTTTCCACTTCCTGATCGATACCGGCGCCCCTGCGCTGTTCGTGGCCACGGCCGTGGGCAAGAAGGTGGGTGTTGCGCCGGACACTCGCGGCTGGGCGACGTTCAAGCGCTTCGAGATCGAGGGGGGCGTGGTGATCGAGAATGCCCGGGGGCGTCTCGACGATCCGTTCCAATTGGAAGGGATGAACAAGCTTGGCCTGGCGGGGGTCGAGTTGCACGGGGTGATCGGCTACAACCTGCTGGCCCGTTACAAGCTCGAGTTTGACTTCACGCGTCCGACGATGACCTGGACGCGGTTGCAATATGAGCCGCCGGAGCCGACCGGCTTGGGTCGCGCCTCGGCGGGCTTGGAAGGGATCGCCCTGCTGGTCAGGATGCTGAGCGGCTTGCTGGCCCGGGACACCAAGGTGGAGATCAAGCCGCGTGGTTTGCTCGGAATGGAACTGGAGGAGACGGCGGAAGGTGTGTGGGTGCGCGCCGTGCTGGCCAACGGCCCGGCCGATCGGGCCGGGCTGAAGAGCGGCGACCGCCTGGTGGCGGTCCGTGGCCGGGCCGTCGCTCGGGTGGGCGACGTGCATCGTCGGCTGGCATCGGTGGGGCCGGACGAAGACGTGTCGCTCACGCTGGTGCGCCAGGGAAAGGCGATGACCTTGACCGTCACGACGGGAAGGGGGCTTTGATGCGCGCCGTCTATTGGGCTGTCCTTGGGTTGGGACTGGTGCCGACGGTGGCCGGCGGCCAAGCGCCGCCGGCCAAGCCGGTGACGGTGCCGTTTGAACTGCTTCGCAGCAAGCACATGGTTGTGAGGGTGAAGCTCAACGGCAAAGGGCCTTATCGGCTGCTGTTCGACACTGGGGCGCCGTTGAACGTCATCGGGGTGCAGGCGGCCCGCGAGTCGGGGCTGCTGACCAAGACGGCCCGGCCGCCAGCCTTTTTCCTGGCGGCCCCAAAGCCGGTGGCGATCCCGCTTGTCGAACTGGGCGAGCTGAAGGCGGAAAAAGTCCCCGCCATGATCATGGACCATCCCGCGGTGGCCGCCCTGTCCCAAGCATTCGGCCCCATCGACGGCATTCTCGGCTTCCCCTTCTTCGCTCGCTACCGCATGACGCTCGACTACCAGGCGAGTGAGATGACGTTTGTTCCCAACGGTTACGAGCCGCCGGATGTCCTCGAGGCGCTGATGGCCGCCCTGTTGGCCCCTGAACCGAAAGGCCCGCGAGTCGTCGCCGCCGCCGGCTTGTGGGGCTTCACGGTGGAGAAGCCGGACGGCGACACGCAACCGGGCGTCGTGGTGAAGGAAGTCTACGCCGGCGGCGCCGCCGCCGCCGGCGGCTTGAAGCCGGGCGACCGGCTGCTGACCCTCGGGGGGCATTGGACCGACAGCGTCGCCGACTGCCACTATGCCGCCAGTGCCTTACCCCCGGGACAGGCCCATCCGGTCATCGTGCGGCGGCAACAACAGGAGATTCGCTTGTCGCTGACGCCCCGTCCCGGTTTGTAAGGAATGGTTCCGAACGCCGTCCGTCTTCGTGACGCGGCCGGAAGTGAGGTCGCCCAGCCCGCAGAAATGGGGAGCGACGAAACCGAGGCGGCAAGCGCCGCGACGCTGCGGCGCCACGTCATGGCGACGGACCGGTGGGCAGAAGCGCGTCGAGGGCATGTGAGGAGGTGGCCATGTCACGCTTGCTTGGGGCCGCTGGGTTGGTGGTCGCTGCTGTCTGGGGCATGGGATGGGTGGCGGCACAGAACGTCGGTGGCGATGCGGTCCATTCGGTGGGCAAGAGCGTGCCGTCGTTCACCCTGATCGATCCCCGCGACCAGACGAAAGTGGCCTGGGACGAGCTGAAAAAACATCGGGCCGTCGTCGTCGTTTTCCTCGGCACGGAATGCCCGTTGAACAACCTCTACATGGGCCGGCTTGCGGAGCTGCATCGGGAATACGCGGCCAGGAACGTGGCCTTTGTCGGCATCAATGCCAACGCTCAGGACACCGCGTCGCGGGTGGCCGACCACGCCCGGCAACATGCCGTGCCCTTTCCCGTGGTCAAAGACGCCGGGAACGTCGTGGCGGATCAGTTTGGGGCGCGGCGCACCCCGGAGGCGTTTGTCATCGATTCCCAGGGCATCATCCGCTACCAGGGGCGCATCGACGATCAATACGGCATCGGCATCCAACGGCCGGCACCGCAGCATCGTGACTTGGCGGCGGCCCTCGACGCCGTCCTGGCGGGTCGCCGGGTGGAGGTGTCGACGACGCCCGTGGCCGGTTGCCTCATTGGCCGAGCGCGCCCCCCCAAGGCCACCGGCACGGTGACCTACTGCAAAGACGTCGCCCGTATTGTCCAGGATCGCTGCCAATCGTGCCATCGGCCCGGGCAAATCGGGCCGATGGCCCTGATGACCTTCGACGACATCTACCCCTGGGCGGAGACCATCCGGGAAGTTGTCGATGAAGGACGCATGCCTCCCTGGCACGCCGACCCACGCTACGGCAAGTTCGACAACGATCTGCGGCTGTCACCCAGCGAGAAAGAAACGCTCCTTTCCTGGATCGACCAGGGTTGCCCCAAGGGAGACGAGCGTGACCTGCCGCCGCCGCGGGTATTTGACTCGGAGTGGAAAATCGGCAAGCCTGACCTGATCCTGACGATGCCCGAGGCGTTCGAGGTGCCCGCGCGAATGCCGAAGAAAGGCGTCCCTTACCAGCATTTCGTCCTCGACCCCCAATTTCGGCAGGATCGCTGGGTGGTCCGCGCGCAGGCGCGGCCGGGGGCGCCGGCAGTGGTGCATCACATGATCGCGTACATCCTCCCGCCCGGGCAGACCTTCGATCCCGACGACCCAGACAACCTGATTCTCTGCGGCTTCGCCCCGGGCGACTTGGCGTTCACCCCGCCGCCCGGGACGGCAAAGAAGATCCCCGCCGGATCCAAGATCGTCCTCCAGATGCACTACACGCCCAATGGCACGGCCCAGAAAGACCGGTCGTCGATCGCCATGATCTTCGCGAAAGGCCCGGAGCGGCTCCGCGAGGTGCGGACGGTGCCGATTTTCAACGCCTTTTTCCGAATCCCTCCCGGGGCGGCCCACCATCGCGTCGAGGCGGTCTACCGCTTCGAGCGGCCGGTGCGGCTGATCGGCTTCATGCCGCACATGCACCTGCGGGGCAAGGACTTCCTTTACGAAGCCGTCTTCCCGGACGGCACGCGGGAGATTCTCCTGTCGGTGCCGCGGTTTCAATTCAACTGGCAGGCCGCCTATCGCCTGGCCGAGCCGCGGCGCATCCCGAAAGACACGCGCATCCGCTGCGTGGCCCACTACGACAATTCAGCCAACAATCCCAACAATCCCGACCCGACCCAGTTCGTCTTCTGGGGGAACCAGACCTGGGAGGAGATGATGATCGGCTGGGTCGATTTCGTCGAAGAGGACGACGGATCGGCGCCGCGCTCGTCCCCGGCGCCGTCGTTCCCGTGAGGGGCGGTAAGCCCATGCCCGCATCGGAGTGGTTGCTGGAGGCCGCCGAGCTGACCAAGGACTACGGCTCCTTTCGGGCCTTGGACCGGCTCAACCTGACGATCGCTCCGGGCGAAATCGTCGGCTTGCTGGGGCCGAATGGTTCGGGCAAATCGACGGCGCTGCGCCTGATGCTGGGGTTTCTGCGACCGACGCGCGGATGGGTGGCCATCGGCGGACACGATTGCTGGCGGGACGGCGTAGCCGCCCGCCAGCAGGTGGCATACCTGCCGGGGGAACTTCGGCTGTACGAGAACATGACCGGCCGGCAGATTCTCCGCTTCCTCGGGCAGCTTCGTCAAACCGATCCCTCGCCGGTCGCCGACACCCTGGCCAAACGCTGGGACATCGACTTGTCACGGCCCCTGGTGGAACTCTCGTCGGGGATGAAACGGAAAGTCGCCCTGCTGAGCGTACTGGCCGCCCCCGTGCCGCTGTTGATCCTTGACGAACCGACCAACACCCTCGACCCTACCATGCGCCACGAACTCCTGGAGCAGCTGGGGCACGCCCGGGACCGCGGTCAGGCGGTGTTGTTTTCCTCGCACGTGCTCGCCGAGGTGGAGCAGGTGTGCGACCGGGTTGCCATCTTGTGCCGAGGCAAGCTGGTGCACGAACAAGCGCTGCGGGAGTTACGTCGGACGAGTCTCGTCCGCGTGGTTTTGGCCCGTCCGGTAGCCGAGGTGCCGCCGTTGCCCGGCCTGCACGTGCATCGACGGGAAGGGGGCCACCTGGTGTTGGAGACAAGCGGTCCCCTGCCGCCTCTGCTGGAGTGGCTGGCGCGGCAACCGGTGGAGGAGCTGCGCGTCGAACCGACTGGTTTGGGGCCGATCTACCGGCGCATCCACGGAGCCGATGCCGAATGATCGCCTTGGTACGCAAACTCCTCCGCGACCTCCGCGTGCCGTTGGTGGTGGTAGCGCTGCTGTTGGCGGCGTTTCAAGTGCTCTGGGCCCGGGTCAGCCAACGAATTACCGAAGAATTGGTGCCAAAATTCACCGCCTTCCTGCCGTTGGGCTTCATCCGCAACGCCCTGTTTGAGGGAACCGGCCGGTTGATGGAGACCCTGATGGGTGGAGAATCGATCGACTTTTCCCGCGCCTTGGACATGCTGTCGGTCGGCTACGTCCACCCGTTGGTGCAGTCGATCCTGTGCATCTGGGCCGTCGGCCGGGCGGCGGGTGCCCTTGCGGGCGAGATTGACCGCGGCACGCTGGAGCTTCTCTTGGCCCAGCCGATCGCCCGCTGGCGAGTCGTGGCGGCTCACGGGGTCGTCGATGTGCTGACCATTCCCCTTTTGTGCCTCAGCCTCTGGGCGGGAAACTGGGCCGGCATCGCTATCTTCGGTGAAATCGATTGGGGAAGCGCGGACAACGGCCACCTGTTGCGGGCCGATCCGCGCATCTTTGCTCCCGGGTTGTGGAACGTGGCGGGATTGCTCTTTGCCGTTAGCGGGGCAACGATGGCCTTGTCGGCCGCCGGCCGCTTCCGCGGCCGCGTCATGGCCACCGCCGTGCTCCTCACGTTGCTGCAATACCTCGTCAATGTCATCGGCCAACTGTGGCCCGCCGTCGAGGGCCTGCGGCCGCTCACACTCTTTTACTACTACCAACCGCAGCAGATTATCCTGGCGAACCGCTGGAGCGTGCCCACGGTCCTGGGGCCGGTCAATGTCTTGCTGGTGCTGGCGGGGGTGGGAGCGGTCGGGTATCTGGCGGCGTTGTGGACCTTCTGCCGCCGCGACCTGCCGGCGCCGCTGTGAGGCCTCCGGGCCACGGACCAAACAGCCACGGCCTTGCGCCCGCGCCGGGGGCGGGGTTGAGACGTGAACCCGGCTCGCACCGGAAGCAGGCAGCGTCCCGACCGCCTCACACGGCGGTCGGGACGCGGGACGAGGCGTTTACGCGGCGGCTGCCTTCAGGGCCGCCAGGGCAGCTTCGTAATTTGGATGCGACGCCACCTCCCGGACGTACTCGACGTGGGTGATCTTGCCGTTTTTGTCCACGACGAAGATAGCCCGCGCCAGCAAAGCCAACGGCAGCCCTTCGATCAAGACGCCATAGTTCTGCCCGAACGAATGATTGTGAACGTCGGACAAAGTCGTCATGTTGCTGACATGGTGCTCGGTGCAGAAGCGCTTCTGGGCAAACGGGAGATCGAGGCTGACGGTGTAGCAGGCCACCTTGTCTTTGAGTTCCGCAATGGCCTGGTCAAACTTGCGGGTCTGTTCGTTGCAGATCGGGGTGTCCAGCGATGGCACCACGCTGAAAAGCCGGGCCTTGGCAGGCGTCTGCGCCAGGGTGACGAGATCAAGGCCACTCAGGCAGGTGAAATCCGGCGCCGGGTCCCCAACCTTAAGCTCGGGGCCGACCAGGGTCAGGGGGCTTCCCTTAAAGGTAACGGCATTGGCACGCTTCTGCATGGGGGCAATCCTCTTTGCCGGGAAAAAGCTGGAGTGTCGCACTCGGCATCAGCATATGGACACCCACACCGGATGTCCAACCACCCCGGCGGTTGCCGTTGTCCGGCGAAGGGCTTCCGGGTATGTTCTTCGCAGACCAAACGACCGAAGCCTTGAGCCACTCATGCGACAAGTCCTCTTTTACATCCCCCTCCGAACCGACTGGACGCCCCACGGCATCCCGATCTACGGATTCGGCCTGATGCTTTTTGTGGCCTTCCTGGTCGCGACGTGGCTGGCGGGCCGTCGGGCCCGGCAGGAAGGAGTGCCGCCCGAGCGCATCCAGGACCTCGCCATCTGGATCTTCATCGGCGGCCTGATCGGCGCCCGAGTCGTTTACATGATCCAGTACCGGCAGCCGCTGGAGGACTTCTTCCGAATCTGGGAAGGGGGCCTGGTCTTTTATGGCTCGGCCATCGGCGGCGTGGTCGGTTATTTCCTGGCGTATTGGGTGGTCGTTCGCCGGCATCGCTTGTCCGGGTGGCAAATCGCCGACATCATCGCCCCTTCAGCTGCCCTGGGGTTGGCCATTGGCCGGCTCGGTTGCCTGTTCAACGGTTGCTGCTACGGAGACGTGGCTTGTCCGGATTGCGTGAGCCTGCGTTTTCCGATCCAAAGCCCGCCGTGGTTCAATCACGTGCGCCACGGGCTGGGGACGGCCGCCGGGTTTACCCTCGGGGTTGACCGCACGGTGGCCGCCGTGGAGCCCGATTCGCCCGCTGCCCAGGCGGGGCTGCGGGCGGGCGATGTCATCGTGCAGGCGAATGACCGGGCCATCGCCGACTACGAATCGCTGTGGACGTACTTGGCCCGCGACTGGCCCCGTGGCGAGACGCAGCTGCGCCTGACCGTCCGCCGCGGCGGCGAAGAGATCGCGCTGCCGCCGTTTGCCCCGCGCTCGCTGGGGGTCCACCCGACGCAGCTGTACGAAACCATCAGTGCCTTGCTCCTTTTTCTGCTGCTGACGGCCTACTACCCGCTGAAGCGTCGCGAGGGCGAGGTAATGATCCTGTTTATGGTCGGCTACGCCGTCCACCGCTTCCTCAACGAGATGCTCCGCAACGACACCGACCCGGTGGCCTTCGGCATGACGCTGTCGCAAAACGGCAGCCTGCTGGTGCTGGCTGCGGCGGCCTTGCTGGGGGGGTGGGTCGCCCGGCAGTCCCCCCGGCCGGTGCCCAAGGCAACGTCCTGAGGCGCACGCCCCGAGGCGGCGCCGGCCTTGGGCCGACGCCGCCTCAACTCCGCGCCGTGTTCCCCCGCATCCCCGGCAAGGGCACCAGCGGCGCCGGCGGGCAGGGCGTGTCCGGGTCGTACATCCGATGATGGTACATGATCAGCCCGTGCACGGCGTGATACAGCGCTCCCCCTTCGATCGGCGCCCCCTGCAACTCCAGGATCATCAGCGACAACGCATTGGCCGCGTCCTGCACCCACGGCTGGCGTAACTCCTCGTCGGTCAGTGCCAAGGCCAGCCACTCGAAGATGTGTCCGGTCGTGTTGATCCGCAACATGCGGTCGCTCGAATTGCCCGGTTCGCGGAAGAAATTGGTGGAAAAGGACCCGTCTGGGTTCTGGTATTGGCGGGCCAAGTCGCGGTACTTACGAACCTTTTCCTCGACTTCCTTCCAGACTCCTTCATTTCGGCCGCCGCGGAGCAGGTGAAAGTTGCGTGCCCAAGTGAGGCCGAAGAGCCGGTGGGTGCCACCGCAGGCCGCCGACTCGACCGGGGCCTCGAGTTCGTAGCGGATCATGTCTTCGAAGTAGATGACTTCGCCGTGGGCATTGGTCCAGGCGATGTCGGTGCCGAGGTATTGGCCGATCACGCAGATGGCCCAGCTGAGTTCCTGGTTGGCCGTGACTCGGGCACGCATCTGCGCATGGTGGACGAAGTCGTAGAAGGTGTAAGGCTTGCCATAAACCAGGAAGCGCTGCTCCAGGGGCATGCCCCATTGGCCCATTTCGGCGATGAACTGGTCCTGATGCCCCTGACCGACCGACGCCGGTCCCATCTGCACGTCCAGGCCGTACCGGGTGGGGATGAAGGCGAGCCCGCGCATCTCGCCCCCGTTGCAGATGTACTCAATGGCGTTGACGCGCTGGCCGGTCTCTGGGTGGCGGAGGGTGACACTCGGCCCCAGGCCGAGGATGCCGTGGAAGACGGTCCAGAACCCGTTGGTCGTCAACAGGTCGCGTTGCCGGACGTTGTCGATGGCTGCTTCCACCCGGGCCCGTGTCGCATCGCGGACCGGCATCGGCGTCGGATAGCGGGCGACGTACTCGACGGCCTTCGATTCCGCCGCCGCACCTTCGGCGGGGGCGGGTGGCTGGACCGGGGCACAGCTCCCGCTGAGCAACGCCCCGATCGTCGGGAAAATCAGCGTCCAGCGTGAAGCGCTCATGGGCGTGGTCCCAAAGCAACGGACGGTCGGTGGGCCGCGGCCTGGGCCGAGCCGTCGGCCAAGGCCGCCAGACGGTCGGCCCAGTGCCGCAGTCCCAGCCGCCGGGCGGAGGCCGCCAACCAGGTATTCCACTCCTCCGGAGTCGCGTAACTGGCGCCGCCGATGACCAGAGCTGGCCCAAAGATCGGATAGCGGAAGACGAAGACCGTGCCCAGCAGGCCGACCACCCCCCCGAGCAGGAGTAGGGGCCGCCACCGCCGGCGCCAGGCAAACCAGGGAAACGTCAGCTGCCACGCCAGGATGACGTAAGCCGACAGACTCAAGATCATCAGCACCGACTCCCGGCGATCTCGCAGCTGCACGGCGTCGGCGACCGTCGCCTGGAACGGGGGGACCACCGCGTACCACAGGGCCGTCCCCGACCACCAGTCGCCAAACTGAAGCTTGTGCAAGCCGGTGGTCACCACGATGATGGCGAAGTGCACCTGAAGCAGCCGCAGCGCCAGGTTGGCCGCGACGCTCGGCCGACGCCCTTCCTCCGAGCGGCCTAACAGCCAGGCATCCGTCGGCCCCAGCAGCCACTGCCTCCAAGTAGGCTCTCGGCCCCGGAGGCCGAAAAGCAGGTAACCGACCATCACGTACCATGCGAACACGTTCAGGAAAATGTCCGCGTCGAAGGCGATCGCCGGGTTGGCGGACGTGAACGAAGTGACGGTGACCCAGGTCAGCACGGCGGTCAGCCGGGTGGCCACCCCGAGGGTCAACATCACGACAACGACGATCGTCGTCCAGTACAGGACCGCCAGCCAGAAGGGGGAATCGCCGACGAGGTAAATCAGCGACCAAGTCAGCAGGGCGACGGGACTCGTCTGCCCCATGGGGTTGTCGGCGAGTCGGGCCGCCTCCGCATATGCTTGGCGATCGAACCATCCTCCAAGGCCAAAAAGGCCGTTCAGGTCGCCCGCGAGGGGGAGCAACCAGAGGAGGAAGAGAAACCCCGAACCGATTCGCACGACGTGCAGGCCGATGGGATCGATGGGTTGGAACCAGAACCGGACCCAGGCGGCGACGAAACCGCCGTTAGCTGAAGGGAAGTCGTTTGCCGCGAAGGGAGACGATTTCACCGCGGTAGCTCCCCAAAGTTGCTGCTCACCGGGTCAAACGCGCCCGCAGGGAAATCTTGGTAGAGGATGTTCGGCTGGATCGGCTCCTGGTGGTGGCGGATCAGTTCCACGCGGGCAGCGCCGTGGGTCCGCGCCAGATGCCGAGCATAAGATCGGGCCAGGACCATCATCCAGCCGGAGGGACCAAAGACCGGCCGGTCCCGCGGGAGCAGGTTTTGTTGCGTCGTCCTCAGGACGAGCTTTTGAAAGCTCTGATCGACCGGCTCCCAGATGGTGACCATCGGCGTCGGCTGATTGGGGCCGGCAATCACCTCGCTGGCGGGCGGTTGAATGTTTTCGTCTTCCCCCAGACCGCGCGCCAGCTGTGCCTGTCGGACCCGCAGCCACGGGTTGGCATCCGGGTCAGGGAGTAACACTGTCTTGATCACCTGACCTTGGGCATCACGCAGCCGGGCCTCCAGGTAGATCCCCGGCATGATCGGGTTGTTGGTCGCGAAGTGGTATGTGTGCGCCAGTTTCAAGTAAGCGAGGTAGCCCGGCATCGTGACCTGATTGATCGCGGCGGCAAAGTAGGGAGGAGCGTAGGGAGCACTCCCCAACATCGCGGGGCTCGGCCACGGTCCGCTCGGTGCGGCCAAGGCCCCGGCAGCGACCGCGACCAAGTGACCGATGATCGCCAAGCTGCTCACCACTACCAGCCAACCGGGCAAGACCGACCCCGCCTGCGCCATCGAGTCCCCTCTCTCTACCGCTTTCCGCAACCGTTCGCGGCTTGCCGTATCCCGAGGCCGCGCGCCCCAGGCTACCCAATTTCCCGGAATTTGCACCGTGACTTTCCTGAAGCGCGTCTCTTAGCTGTCTTCAGCCTATCGCGCCACCGCGCCAGGCGTCAAAGTACGAGAATCCGCGCCGATCGGCATGATGGCCAGTCTCCCCGAAGACTCGTCGGGTTTGATGCGCAGGGGTCGGCGCTCTTCGAGCCGTGGTTTGTTTGTGGGGATTGGAACCTTGGTCGGCAAGCGGGCCTGCGTCAACGCCCGGGTCTAGTTAAAGACCGAGTGCTCTCGAAGCTCTGACGCCACCCCAGTCGCTGCTGAGCGCTGCCCGATCCTTCCTCCATCCTTTGGCGCGTCCCTCCCCTTTACCAGAGCGGTATCAGCAGCCGCCATAGCGTTGCAGCCGCTCAACCGGCGCGCCCCCACATGGGACGGCTGGCGGACGCCTATCGCGATCGGTCGTACAATTTCGTTCGGAGGTGTTCATCCGAACCTTCCAACCCTCAAGCTCGGACACAAACGGGCCCGTGTGGCTCGCAGAGAAGCCTCAAAGCGGGACAGCCAGCGCGACGATTTTCAGCGGAGGAAACCACCGTGGCGTTCACGAAGGTGGCAACGGTCCAAGAGATTCCGGTCGGCCGCGGTAAGGCGGTGCAGGCCAAAGGTAAACAACTCGCTCTGTTCAACGTCGGCGGCACCTTCTACGCCATCGACGACTCCTGCCCGCATCGGGGAGCGCCTCTGTCGCAGGGACAGGTTGCCGGCAGTGAGGTAGTCTGTCCGTGGCATTCGGCCCGCTTTGACCTGAAGACCGGGGCGTTCCTCAGCCCGCCGGCGCGCAGCGGCGTGGCATGCTATCCCGTGCAGGTGGTTGGGGACGAAGTCCAGGTCGATGTTTGACTTCCCCGGCCGGGGCCGCCGCCCCGGCCGGAGCAGCGAGCGCCTACGCCGCGGGACCAGCGGCGTTCCAAGGCCTCGACCAGCGTTATCGAGGGGTCGCTTGAAGCTGGCCGCGCGTCCCCCAAGCCGTTTCGTCGTGGTTATGAGCTGTTTGTCCACTCCGCATGCCTGGCACCCTATGGATTGACGCAGCGGCAGGTGGGGCGTAGAACACGGTATCTGGGCGTGGCCCTCCGCGCGAGGTAGCTTCCATGCGGCAGATTCAGATCGGCAATACTGTCGAAACCGTCGTCGAGCGTGCGGACTTCCCCCCGGAAAAAATCCAGGGCATTCTGGGCGGGGAAACCGTGGCCGTCCTGGGTTACGGCGTCCAAGGGCGCGGGCAATCGCTCAACATGCGGGACAATGGCGTCCGGGTCATCATCGGCCTCCGCGAAAAGGGCCGGGGTTGGGACTTGGCCCAGCAGGACGGCTGGATCCCCGGAGAAACGCTTTTCTCCATGGAGGAGGCCGCGCAGCGCGGCAGCATCGTCCAGTATCTTCTCTCGGATGCCGGGCAGAAGGAGCAGTGGCCCCGCATCAAGCCGTATTTAACGCCGGGCAAGGCGTTGTATTTCTCTCACGGCTTCAGCATCGTTTACCGCGATCAGACCGGCGTGGTCCCGCCGGAAGACATCGACGTCATCCTCGTGGCGCCGAAAGGGTCGGGAACGACGGTGCGGCGGCTCTTTCTCGAAGGCCGTGGCATCAACGCCAGTTTTGCCATCCATCAAGACGCCACGGGGCGAGCCCGGGACCGCTGCCTGGCCCTCGGCATTGCCATCGGCTCAGGCTACCTGTTTGAAACCACGTTCCAGAAAGAGGTCTTCAGCGACTTGACGGGCGAGCGAGGCGTCCTGATGGGGGCCATCTATGGCTTGTGGCTGGCCCAGTACGAGGTGCTCCGCGAACATGGCCATTCGCCCTCCGAGGCGTTCAACGAAACGGTCGAGGAGGCGACGCAGAGCTTGTATCCTTTGATCGCCGAAAACGGCATGGACTGGATGTACGCCAATTGCTCGACCACCGCCCAGCGCGGGGCCCTCGATTGGTTCAGGCGTTTTCGCGACGCCACCAAGCCCGTCTTCGAGGAGCTGTACCAGCGGGTGGCTTCCGGGGAGGAGACGCGGCGGGTACTGGAGTGCAACAGCAAGCCCGACTACCGCGAAGGTTTGGAAAAGGAGTTGCGAGAAGTGGCCGACAGTGAGATGTGGCAAGCCGGGGCGGTAGTGCGGTCGCTGCGGCCGGAACGGGCCGCCAAGTCGAAAGGGTAAGGGCACCGGGGGCTGTTTCTGGCTGATCGGTGACTCGCCAAGGGGAGCGGCCAGGTAAAATCTCGTCATCGCAACGCTCCGGAGGTCACGTCTCCCCAAGCGGGTTGCGAAGTCGGGCGATTTTTGCTACCCGACCATCTCCCCAGCCCATAAAATTAAGTCCTGTCAGGCCGGCGTGCGCCGGCGGCATGTGTCGTCGGACGTTGTCAACGAGGTGCTAGGTCATGGAAACCAGAGCGACTGGGTTGCTGGGCATCGCCGGTGTGCTCGTGGTCGGGCTTTTTGCCGGTCTTTACTCGGCCCCGTCCAATGCGGACGATCCCGAGAAGATTGCCCGGCTCGTGCAACGGTTGGGGAGTGACCGCTTCGCGGAGCGGGAAGCTGCGGCCCGCGTGCTGGATGGCCTGGGAGAAAAAGCGTTGCCCGCCCTGCGAGAGGCCTCGACGCAGGGTGAGGATGCCGAGGTCCGCCGCCGGGCCCAAGCGTTGGTTGCCCGCATCGAGAAACGGCTGCTGACCGAGCGTATCCTGACGCCGAAGCGGGTCCGCTTGACCTTCCGTGACACCCCGGTGGTCGATGCCGTGCGGGAACTGGCGGCCAAAGCCGGCTATCCCGGCCAGGTCGTTATCCAGGGGGACCTGAAAAATGTCTCCCAACGGCGGATCACATGGGACAGCGGCGAGTTGACCTTCTGGGAAGCGTTGACCCAGTTGTGCGAGCGGGCGTCGCTCATCGAGAAGGCGCCGCAGGTAGACTCGTCGAAAGATTCGAAGGATACTAACGATCAGCTTCGGGCGAGACCGGCGCTCCCGCTGGGGTTACGCCCCGGCGCCGCTGCCAATGACGGCAAGATTTACGTCACGGACGGAAAGCCGGTGGCCTACCCGACGGCCTTCATCGGCTCGTTGCGCATTCGTGCCCTGCCAGTTCCGGATAACCAGAAATTGGCCAGTGAGCCCGGTTTTATTTTTGAAGTCTCCCCAGAGCCGGGTCTCTCGTGGCAAAACCTGGTCGACGTCCGCATCGAGCGGGCCGTGGATGAGCATGGCCAGCAGCTCCAGCAGCCAGTGTCCTTAGCGGGTGGCATCAGCCCCATGGACAAAGTCGCGTGGCAAGCGAACATCGTCATCTTGAATGAGGTCGACGTCCCAGGGTTTGAAGACAATCTCGGCCGACAGATGCTGGTTCGGCTACGGGGGGCCAAGGAACCGTCGGGGACGCTCAAGGAAGTTTTCGGGATGTTCGCAGCGAGGGTGCAAACGCCGGTGGAATCGATCCTGACGATCGATGACGTGCTCAACGCTGGCGGCCAAACTTACACCCTGGACGACGGCACCTCCCTCAAGGTAGTGGGGGTTCAGGAAGTCAAGCGCGGCACCACGCGGCAGTACGTCGTTCGTGCGGAGTGCCAAACTCAAGGTGGCAATGTCCTGCCGCGATTTGTCCGAATCAACCGCGGTGCCGGACAGGTGGCAATCGTTCAAGTCCAGGACACGCCCAAACCGAGCGACTTGAGCCTGGCGTTGCTGGACGTTCAAGGCAAGCCCTACCAACTGGTGCGTCAGTCGATTGATGGGTTCAACATGAACTTCAACGTCTGTACCCAAAGCGTGAACGTGACGTTCCAGGCTCGCGCCGACCAGGGCCCGCCCGGCAAGCTGGTCATGAATGGCCGACGCATTGTCAGCATCGAGGTGCCGTTTACCCTCCGGGACGTGCCGGTGCGGTAAACTTCGGGAATTCCCTGGACGGTCAACGGGTGTCCGCATTTCCGAGCCGGCGGCCTCGGCCGCCGGCTCGCCTATTTTTCGGGCAGCTGCCTCTCCGCCGACCGCCGCGGGCTCCCGACCCCGCCCCGATCGCTGCGGCGGCGCTCAGCGAATCGTGCTTTTCGACAGCAGATTAATGACAACGACCCCGCCAATGATCATCGCCATGCCCACCACGGCGGGGGCGTCGGGAACTTGGCCGTAAACGATCGCGGCCACGATCGTCACCAGCACGATCCCCAACCCTGACCAGATGGCATAGGCCACTCCCACGTCGATGGTGCGCAGACTCAGCGACATCAGGTAAAACGCCGCCGCGTAGCCGAGCACCACCACGATGCTCGGTCCCAGCCGGGTGAAGGATTGGGAAGCCTTGAGGGAGCTGGTGGCCACGACCTCGGCGATGATGGCCGCCAGCAGATAGAGTTGGTCCATCACCGACGACTCCCGGGATGCCTCGACCCTGCCGATACCTTGTTGCCAAGCACTCCGAGGGATGGTATACACTCGCGGTAATCAGATCGTATCGATGTTCGCGATGCGAAAGGAGGTTTCGGGGTGATCTTCGGCGAGCAGGCAACCGGCCGCTTCCGCGCGGCGGTGGCTCGGCTGAGAAAGAAGCAGCGCCGCCGGGAACGACGAGCCCGCTTGGCCAAGCAGCGATGTCGGGCGACCCTCCGCTGTTTGCGGGGATGTTGAGGCGCTCGCAACATCAACGGGCGACGTACCCCAGCTGCTCCGTCGCTTCACGATGGCTTACGGAGACGCCGCCCACTTCTGATCGTGTCGCCGCATGGCATCGCGTGCCAGCAGTCCGAGGATGGCGAGAAGCACGAGGCTGGAAAAACCGAGGACCAGATAGACCGCTGCGGGCCAGCGCTCGGAGAGTTGCACCAACGTCGGCCGAAAGGCTGGGTTGCGTGTGGGGGCTTTCAGGAACGCTTCTGCGGGGGGCGGGTCCAACACGAGGGGGAGGTTGGCCGCAAAGTCGTAATGGGGGGGCCCCGCGAAAGGATTGCCGAAGTAGAGCCGTAACGGCACCACCCAGCGGTCGGAGCGGGCGAAGATAACTTCCCGCACCGGCGCGATCCCCGAGACGCCCTCGAGGGTCAACGGTGGATTGTTGAAATCGGTCACGGTCAGGCGGAGCCTGCGGGTGAAGATCTCTGCGGGCAAGTCGATGGTCATGGGGCTGACCGCGCTGCCGGGCCGTCGTTGCCATTGGCCGGAGCTTACGGTGTACCAGTCACTCTCGTCGGGGAGTTGGGCTTCGAGGCGCCAGCGGCGGACGAATTGCTCGTCGGCGATCTGGAAGCTCAAGCGCTGGCACGGGGCGATCTCTCCATACCAGTCGATGATCCATGCCGAGCCCGGACCGCCGTCGCCGCGAACCGGCTGCCTGGGTCCAAGGTTGGCCCGCTGAGTAACCTCTTTTCCCGGCAAGACGATGCTGCGCCGGACTTCGACCGCTCCGATCTTGGGAGCGTCGCCGGCGATGCTCCGGTCGGGGAAAACCCGGACCCGAAGGAAGGGCAACCGACTTTCGGGATACTTGACGTTGCGGACCTCAACGACGCTGTTATTCACGGTGTAACGGAAGAGAAAGTTCCTCGGCCCGCCTCCCATCAGTAACTTCCAACTGCCCGGCTGCCCCGAGTCGCTCCCGAAGACTTCAACCGGCCGACGAAAATCAGAACCCTGAGTGGTGATGACGATCTCGTTGTGCTCCACCGGGTCACCTTCCAGTTCGAGGCTGACCTCGGCGGACCCATCGGCCCCGGCTACGGCGTCAAATTGGCGTTTGATCGTGACCGGTTGCTCGATGTTGACGGGCCGCCAGACGCGGAGGGCAAACGGAACCTCCTGGCCCTGGCCATCCACCAGGCGGAGGTCGGGCAACTCAGCGGGCACGCCGGGATCCACTCGGCCCAAATCAAAGTCGAAGCCATGCCGTAGCCGCTCGTACGCTCGGCCGAGTTGAGCGGGAAGCTGGGCTTTGTCAAAGACGGTCGGTGTCAGCGTGATAGCGAAGTACGTGGGTTGTTGGTCCAAGACGGGGAGTTCGACGGGGGCCATCCATTCCCAAGCCGACCAGTCGGAGAACCGGTCGGTCGAGTGCTGGGCCATGCTGGGCAGCTCCGTGGCGAGGATGATGAGGGACACGGCCCCCGCGACCAGGGGAGGGAGGCGCCGGGCGTCGGCGGCGGGGCCCGCCCGCGGCCCGCCCCCCCCCCGACCCCCCCCCCCCCAAAAACCCGGGAGCAG
>JANWYO010000084.1 GCA_025055215.1 Gemmataceae bacterium | reverse complement strand
CAACTCGACATCAGCGGCTTCCCTGGAGGCGTGTCGGCCTATTCGCCGGACTTGCAACGGCATGTGGCGGGCTATGACCCGGACGTGTTCGTGTCGATGGGCTACGCCGACCCCCAAACTGATCCTCGGGACGATCGTCGGTTCCGGTCGCACGCCTCGGCCATTGTCAGCCGCATGATCAACAAGATGGTGACCATCCCGGTGCTCAAGGACCATCGCTCGGCGGGAGTGACGCTGGCGTTGAAGAACATCTCGCACGGCATGAACAACAATGTCGCCCGTAGTCACCTCTCGGGGATCCTCCGCCGCAACGGGGCCGCCAGCGGGCCGAATCAATGCGACACCTTCATTCCGACGGCAGCCGGGCAGGCGGTGTTCCGACAGAAGGCGACCCTGCACATCATGGACGGGCTGATTGCCGTCTACGAAGGCGGGCCGGGGAGCTGGAATGCGAGCTGGGCGACTTGGCGGCAGAGGTCGCTTTTTTTCGCGACCGATCCGGTGGCAATGGACCACGTCGGCTGGGACATCATCGACGCGCGACGGGCGTTGGAGGGCTGGCCGCCGGTGGCCCGGATGGGCGCCCTGCAAAACACGCCAGCCGTGCAGGCGGCGACGCACCTGGCCCCGGCGGCGGCAAGCCAGGGTTTGGAGGCCGCCTGTCTCATGGCCACCAGTCAAATGCTCACCCGCGCCCGCGCCACCGAGTCGTTCGACCGCCGGCAGCCGGAGCACGTCATCCTTGCCGGCACGGTGGGGATGGGGGTCTTTGACGCGGCAGCCATCGAGTTTCGGCGGGTGGTAGTGCGAGGATGAGGGTTGCCGGCGGCGCGGCCCCGCGGCCCACCAGACGGCTCGGTCACGCCAAACCGTGCTCCGCCAACCAACGCTCGGCATCCAGCGCTGCCATGCAGCCGCTGCCGGCGGCGGTGACGGCCTGACGGTAGTAGCTGTCAGCAACGTCGCCGGCGGCAAAGACCCCCTCCACGCTCGTGTAGGTGCGGTGGGGGTGCGTCAGCACGATGTATTTCTTTTCGTCCAACCGCACCTGGCCTTCGAGAAAATCGGTGTTGGGCGTGTGGCCAATCGCGAGAAAGACGCCGCTGACAGCCAACTCTTCGCTGCTGCCATCGGTGGTGCTTCGCAGGCGGACCCCGGTCACGCCGTCCTTCTCGGTCCCGAGAACTTCGTCAAGGACGCGGTTCCACTTGATGGTGATCTTGGGGTTGTTCAGGGCGCGCTGCTGCATGATTTTGCTGGCCCGTAACTGGTCGCGGCGGTGGACGAGGAAGACGGTGCTGGCGAATTTGGTCAGGTAGGTCGCCTCCTCGACGGCCGAGTCACCGCCACCGACGACGACCAACGGCTTGTTGCGAAAGCGGGGCAGGGCGCCGTCGCAGACGGCGCAAGCCGACACCCCGCGGTTTTTATACTTCTCCTCCGACGGCAGCCCCAGATAATTGGCCCGCGCCCCGGTGGCGATGATGACACTCAACGCCTCGACCGTGCGGCCTTCGAGTGAGGTCAGGGTGAACGGCCGTCGGCGAAAATCGACCTTCACGATGTCGTCGGTGACGATGCGCGCGCCGAAGTTGATCGCCTGCTGCCGCATCAGCTCCATCAGCTCCGGGCCGTTGACGCCGTGGCCAGGCTGGGGTTGGTTGGCTTGGACCCAGTACGGCTGCCGTTCCGGCGGCAGTGCGGTCCGCAGATATTCCCGCGAATCGCCACGGGGGAAACCCGGATAGTTTTCCACCTCGGTGGTCAACGCCAGTTGCCCCAGTGGCAGGGTCCCCTTCAGCCGATTCTCCTCGGTCACTGCCCCCTCAAAGACCAGTGGCTCCAGGTTGGCGCGGGCAGCATAGATGGCTGCCGTCCATCCCGCCGGCCCCGAACCGACGATCACCACTTTTTCGGGCATCGCGATCTCCCTCCGCGGAACCAGGGCACCATCGAAACTTCAGTATACGGGCACGGTTTCGGGCTGAGGAGGCTTCGGCCGCCCCCGCGTCGGGGGCACCCTCGCCCGACCCGAGTGGGAAGCTATAAAACCTATTGATGGCCGACACGGAGCCGTTGGGCGAATGTGCTCCCGAGTGCGGAGGGGTGTGGATGCGCGGAGCGTGGCTGATCGTTGGGTTTGCACTGATGCTGGGGGCAACGGGCTGGGCGGCGGACGTGTCGCCGGCCGAACGCGGCCGGCGAGCGCTACTGGAGCGGAGCTTTTTGCCCGCCACGATCCCGGTCCAAGCCTACCAAAATGCCTGGAAGCAGTGGGGCGGCGAACTGCGGGAGGCACCCCAGCCTTACGCCGAGGCGTTCATGCAGCGCTACGGGCTGCATCCCGCGCCCTATCCGAACAATGGCTACCCCATGGGGCTGCGTGAAGGCCGCACCCTCTTCGGCACCCGCGCCCTGGCCACCGACTGCATGTTGTGCCACGGCGGCTCCATCCTGGGCCAAAGTTACGTCGGCCTCGGCAACGTCACGCTCGACATCCAGGCGTTTTATGAGGAGCTGGCGGCGGCCGCCGGCCTCAAGTGGAAGACACCGTTCCGCTTCTGCAACGTCCGTGGCACGTCCGAAGCCGGGGCCTTCAGCGTCTACCTGCTGGGCCTCCGGGAGCCCGACTTGACGCTGGCCAAGAAACGGAACGACTTCGGCCTGTGCGATACCCTCTGCGAAGACGTCCCTGCCTGGTGGCTACTCAAGAAAAAGCGGACCATGTACCACACCGGGGGGGCCGACGCCCGCTCCGTTCGCTCCTTGATGCAGTTCATGCTCAGCCCTCTCAACCCCGCGGAGACATTCGCGAAAGAAGAGGCCACCTTTGCCGACATCCGGGCGTTCCTCCTCAGCCTGGAGCCGCCCAAGTACCCCTTCCCCATCGACCAGACACTGGCCCGGCAGGGGGAGGTCGTCTACCGGCAGCATTGTGCCCGCTGCCACGGCACCTACGGCCCGGATGGCGAGTACCCCAACAAAATCGTCCCCCTGGAAGTCATCGGCACCGACCGCACCCGCTACGACGGGATCAGCCACGAGTTCGGGCGGTTTTACAATCGCAGCTGGTTCGCCAAGGAAAAGCCCGGTTGGTTCGTCGATGACTATGCCGCCCGCTGGTCGCCCGGCTACCAGGCGCCCCCGCTAGACGGTATTTGGGCGACCGCCCCGTATTTCCACAATGGCTCGGTCCCCACCCTGGAGCACGTGCTGAACTCCAAGACCCGACCCAAGATCTTCACGCGCTCCTACCGCACGGGCCGAGAGGACTACGACCCGGTGCGCGTCGGCTGGCGCTATCAGGAGTTGCCGCATGGCCCCGACCCCAGCGCGCCGGCCATCGAGCGACGGAAGGTTTACGACACGACCCAACCGGGTCGGGGTAACGGCGGCCATACCTTCGGCGATGAGTTGAGCGACGCCGAGCGCCGGGCCGTGATCGAGTACCTGAAGACGCTCTGAGCCGGCGCCCCAACCGGGGCAGCGGCGGTGCCCCGCCCCGCCGCCGCCCCTGAGATGAAGCCATGTCGCAGCCCGATCCTCCCCTTACGCCGCTCGACGTGCTTGCCGTCGCCCCGCACCCCGACGACCTGGAAATCCTCTGCGGCGGCACCTTGGCCAAGCTCGTCCTCCAAGGCTACCGGGTCGGCATGATCGACCTCACCAGCGGCGAACCGACGCCGCGCGGCTCGGAGGCCATCCGGGCCCAAGAGGCCGAAGCCGCCCGAAAAGTCCTGGGGGTGCCGCTGCGACTCAATCTCGGGCTGCCCAACCGCGAGTTGATGGACACCCCCGCCGCCCGCGCCCGCTTGGCCACCGAGTTCCGTCGGCTGCGACCCAGCGTGGTCATCGGCGTGGCCGGCCGAACCCCCGCCGCCTCTCCCGACCACTACCAGGCCCAGCTCCTCATCGAAGCCGCCCGCTTCTGGTCGCAGCTGACCAAATGGGACGACCGCTTTCAGGGGACCGAGCCGTTCCGCGTGCCGCACCTCGTTTACGCCCCGTTCCCGTTCGACGCCGAGGTGAGACACTGGCCCGGGAGCTTTATCATCGACATCAGCGACACGTTCGAGCGCAAGCTCGAAGCCATCCGCTGTTATGCCTCCCAGTTCGACGCCGCGCGCTTCGACAAGGTGCGGCATTTCGTCAGCGGCTACAATGCCCACGTCGGCAGCCGGTGCGGGTTCACTTACGGCGAGCAGTTCTATCTGCCCCACCCCGTCGGTGCCGCCGACCTCCACGCCCTGGTGCAGGGCGGCAAGGGGAGTCCCGCGCCCGTGCAGCTGCCGGCGGGCCGCTGACGCCGCCGCTCCGCCGCCATGACTCAGCCCTTGGGCACGTCCATTCCCAACTGCCGCATTTTCCGGTAAAGATTGGACCGGTGCAGGCCCAGAAGCCGGGCCGCATCCGACATGTTCTGACCAGCCCGGGCGATCGCCCGGCGAATGTGCTCACGCTGAAAAGCCTCCGTGGCCTCGGCCAGGGGCAAGTCGGCGAAGCGGTCGTCGTCCGGTGCCAGGCGCGTGAGGAACGCCAGGTCGTCGGCCTCGATCCGGTCTTCCGGGCAGAGGAACGCCACGCGCTCCATGAGGTTGCGCAGCTCGCGGACATTTCCCGGCCAATCGTGCTGCTCCAGGCGACGGCGGGCCTCGGGCGACAGCTGCAACGACCGCCGCCCGGCGCCGCGGGCAAACTGCTCCAAGAAATACTCCGCCAGGGGCAGAATATCGGCCCGCCGCTGACGCAAGGGTGGCAGTTCCAGCGTGACGACCGTCAGGCGATAGAACAAGTCCTCGCGGAACTTCCCGGCCCGAACGGCGTCGGCCAAGTTGCGATTGGTAGCAGCCAGCACGCGGGTATCAACCGGGATCGGCTGCGACCCGCCGACGCGGTAGACGACTTTCTCCTCCAGCACCCGGAGCAGCTTGGCTTGCCCTCCGGGGCTGAGGTCGCCGATCTCGTCGAGGAACAAGGTTCCTCCCGTGGCCTGCTCGAACTTGCCCGGCCGGGTCGCTACCGCGTCAGTGAAGGCGCCTTTCTCGTGGCCGAACAACTCGCTTTCCAGCAGGGTCTCGGCCAAGGCGGCACAGTTGACCGGGACAAACGGCTGCCGGCGGCGCGGGCTGTGGTAGTGAATCGCGCGGGCCACGACCTCCTTGCCGGTGCCGCTCTCACCCAGGATCAGCACCGGCAGGTCGGTGCGGGCGACCCGCTCCACGGTCGCCCGCACGGCCTGGATGGCGAGGCTTTCGCCGATGATCTGGCTGCCTTTCCGCACTTCGTCTTCCAGCTGCGCCTGGCTGCGGAGCAGCAATTCCCGCTCGCGGACCTGGCACAACGCCGCTGCGGCCAACGCGGCGAGCATGGTCAGGGTCTCGACGTCCTCCGCGGTGAAGGTTCCCTGCTTCTTGTTGAGGACTTCCACCGCCCCGAGCCGTTCGCCGCGCGGATCGACCAGTGGGACACACAAGAGGCTGCGCGTCTGGAAGCCGGAAGCGGCATCGACACCGGGATTCCAAGCTGCCTCCCGATGGACATCGTCCACTTGACAGACTTGGCCGCTCTGCACGCACCGACCGACGATGCCGCGGTCGTCGGGGATGCGCAACTCGCCGCCGGGCAGCCCCTGGGCCGGTCGGCCGACCAGCTCGTGGCGGTTGCGGTCCCAGAGGAAAATGCTGGAGCGTTCGCACCGCAGCAGGCGAGTGGCCTGCTCGGCGATGGTTTCGAGCAACGGCACCGTTTCCCGCTGGGCGGCGAATTGGCGGCTAATGGCCAGCAGCGCTTCCAACCGTTCGACGGCCGCCCCGCGCTGGTCCACGAGGCGACACCGCTCCAGTCCCAGACCGAGGAAATGACCGGCGGCGACGATGATCTCGAGGTCGCGGTGCTGAAACGGCTCGTGCATGCGGGCCGCCAACACGACGCGATTGCTTCGCTCCCGCTCACCGACACAGGCCGCCAGCCAGGCCGGCGCACGGTCCTTGCTCGGAACGAGGGCTCCGGCTTCGCGGTCGAGGACTTCCGCCAGCAGGAGCCGCGGCAGCTGGTCGTTCCGCAGACGCACCCCCCGCACGACCACCTGCCAGCGCACGTGCCACTCGGGCAGGGCCTCGACGATCGCGGTCCGATCCGCGCGCACGACGTGGGCCAGTTCGTCGAGAAAGCGCTCCGCGAAGGCATCGCTCCCTCCGTGGGCGAGGCTGATTTCCAAGAGGCGCTGGAGCCAGCGGACAAGGGCCGGCGGAGCATTGTCCCAATCGCCGTGCAGCAGCGGACAGTCAGCCACCCGGAGCCAGGAGGAATCCATGTCGAAACTCGAGGAAGCCGACCGCGCAAGCGGTTGGGCAACCTAGCGCAGCAGCCAGGCGATGGCCTTGGCCGGCTCGATTGGGGGCGACCCCGGCCGTCGCTCGCCCGGCGGCCCGCCGAAATCGCGATGGTTGTGCAGCAGGATGTCCCCGGGCGAAAGGAGCGACACGATACCGGCCATCCCTCCGTATTTTAGCGCTCCGGGCAACATCATCTCGTCGCTGGTGCTGGTGACGTTCCCGAAATCGAATTGATTCAGGTCGGCCGCCGTCCGCCTGACGGCGTCGCCGGCCGACGCTCGGGCCAGCACCACCCACGGACCAGCCTTGTCCAGACCAAGCAGATGGACACTCCGCGTCTTTTCCTGCGACCGGGCAAAGGTAATGGCCGTGAGGATGTCGTGGACCCGCTGGGCCAGGAGGGAGCGATTGTAGCCGAAGGTGAAACCCGCGTATTTGGCATCGACCGGAATGGTGGCCGAACCGTACTCGCCCGTGCCGAATACGTCCACCGCCAAGATGGCCGCCTTGCGATCGAGGATTGCCCGGACCTCGGGCAACCAGCGACCATCCTGGACCAGACTCGACTTGCCCGCGGGATGGACCCAGACGACAACAGTGCCGTCAAAATCTTGGCGCGTCAGCAGGATGGCGGGAATCTTCTCCCCTTCACCCCGCCGACTGAGCAGAAATTTGCGTACCACAACCCCCTCGCGCTCCTGACGGTCGCCGACCGCCTCGGCCTCGACATCCTCCTTTTGCGGCAGCCGATCATGAACCATGACGCGCAGCGCGGTAGCCACCACCGCGCGAAACTCCTCCGGCTTGAGGGCTGCCAGCTGACGGTCGGAGGTGGTCGTCCAGTAACGCCGCAGCCCGGCCGCGTCCACGACATCCTTCGGGACCGGGTGCTGCTCGTCGAAGACGGACAATTCCTTGGGCGGCACGGGAACAAACGGCTTCTCCACCACCGGCGTGGGCCAACCGAGCTTGAGGTGGTTGTTGAACCAGTTGTACATCATTTCCCGGGCGACCTGGTTGTAGTTATGCTTGAACTGGGTGAAGGCCCGAGCCAGGACTTTGTCTTCGGCTCCATAAAGGGCGTATAGCCGCCTCAGCTCCGGAAAGCCTTTGGTCTCGATTTCCTTGGTCCAATCATCGGCGCCGGACATGGCGAGGGGTTTGGGGGCGAACAGGCCGGCCAGCTCGACGTTGCCGGTGCCGACGCGCAAGTGCGAGGCGTTTTCGCAGACGCAGCCGCCCTGCATGGCTGTGGAAACCATCACGGCTGGGAACGCCACCGTCGGCCGGTCGTCCACGGCAGTCAGGATAAAGGTTTGGGTGCCGCCACCGCTGGCGCCGGTCACGCCGATGCGTTGGGGATCAACCTCGGGAAGGCTGAGGAGAAAGTCGAGGGCGCGGATGCTGTTCCAGGTCTGAAGCCCCATGAAGCTTTGCAGGCGAAGTTCCGCCTCGGCGTCGGTGAAGCCGACACGGTGAGGGATCCAGCGGCTGTCGGCGTACCCCACCATGTCGTAGTGGAAGACGACGCATCCCATGCGGGCCAACTGGGCACACCGTGCCTGAAGCGGATAGCGGGCCCCCTCGATCGTCTTCTCCGCCCCCTGCTTGATCTGGTCCTGGGCCGCCTTCTCGCTCGCTTCGTAAAACCGGCCGTTGGACCAATGGCCATGAGGACAGAGGACACCAGGGCGCTTGCCGCCCGGCCCCGAAAGGCCGGCACTCCCCTTGGGTCGATAGAGGTTTCCGCAGACGTAGTGTCCTGGCAGGCTGGCGAAAAAGACCTTCTCAATCGTGTACTCGTCGCGGTCGATCCGGCCGTGAATGACCGGGGCCAGCGGCGTTTTTTCCGGCATCGGCCACAGACCCAGGGCCACCAGCACCTGCTCGCGGACCTGACGCCGGCGTTGTTCCCAGGCCTCGCGGCTGGCGGGCACGGCGAAGGGGAAATAGTCGTTCAGTGTCTTCGGCGGGGCGAGGCGACGGTCGGCCGGCTTCTGACCCGCGGCAAGGACGCGGGTGGGGTCGTCGCCTGGTCCCAGACTGGCAACAGAAAGCACCAATAGCGAGATCATGGTGAAACCTCCCAGGAGGGGGCCGGTGTCGTCGGCGCTTGCGGCCGCCTTTGGGGGGCCGCCCGTCAGGGATGGGCGGCCCCGCGGCGGGCAATGAGAGCGGCCACGTAGCCCCCCTTGAAGCCGCTGTCGATGTTGACAACCACCACGTTGGCGGAACAAGCGTTGAGCATGGTGAGCAGCGGGGCCAGGCCGTGGAAGGCGACCCCGTAGCCGACGCTGGTCGGCACCGCGATGACCGGGCAATCGACCAGCCCACCGACGACGCTCGGCAAGGCGCCATCCATGCCGGCGACGACCACGATGGCGTCGGCGCCGGCCAAGCGCTCGTGGTAGCGGAGCAGCCGATGCAACCCGGCCACGCCGACGTCGGCGATCAGCGACACCTCGGTGCCCAAGGCCTTGGCCGTGACGACCGCCTCGTGGGCCACCGGCAGGTCGCTGGTGCCGGCGGTGAGCACCAGGACGACGCCGCGCGGCGGGGCTGGGGGCCCCGCCGGCAGCCAGAAGGTGCGCGCCAGACGATCTTGCTCCGCCTGGGGGTAGAGGTTACGTAAAAACTCGGCTTGTTCTGCGCTGACCCGCGTCGCCAGGCAATCCTGGCCGGCCTCATTCAGCCGCCGGACTACGCCGGCGACCCATTCACAAGTCTTCCCTTCGCAAAAAATGACCTCGGGAAAGCCGCAGCGCTGCCGCCGCTGCAAATCGACATGGGCATAGCCCAGATCGGCGACGGCGGGCTGCTCCAGGTGCCGCAGCGCCGCCTCGACTCCCAGGTCACCGCGCTGCACCCGCTCCAGCAGGTCTCGCAATATCTCCGCTCTCATTCGCTTTCTCCGCACTGCCCCCGGGTGTTGTATCGGGCGACAAATCGCCCGGCCCGCAGATCTCCGGCTGACATTTTCTAAATGGCTCCCCGCGAGCAACGAATAACTCAATGTGAGGGGTCATTCCCCCGGGACTTCATTTTGGGACAGCGGGAAGATCCTCCATTAGAAGAGAGGTTCGCGTCATGATCAAGAAACTGTGCATCGCTGGGGTGTCGTTGGCAGCCCTGGGACTTTTGTTCGGCACGACACGCGTGGGCAGCTATGTCAGCACCGCCTGGAACAAGGTCCGGAATACGGCCAAAGGGCAGGTGCCGATCGAGTTTGAAATCGAGCGGATCCGTGATCAGGTCGCGCGGCTTGTGCCCGACATGAAGAAAAACCTGACGCTCATCGCCGAGGAGACGGTGGCGGTGGAGAACCTGCGGGAGGAAATTGCAACCATCCGCGCCAACCTCGAACGGGAGAAGCAGAAGATCCTGGCGATGACCGAGGACTTGGAGCGCGGCACGCAGACCATCGTTTACGATGGCCGGGAGTACACCCGGGCACGCGTCAGCGAGAAACTCCGCCGTGACTTGGCGTCGTACCAGCGGTGCGAGCAGGAATTGAAGAGCAAGGAGCAGCTCCTGGAGGCGAAGGAGCGGTCGCTGGAGGCGGCGCGGGAGCAGCTGGCGAGCATGCGCGACCAGAAGCGTGATCTGGAAGTGCAGCTGGCGCAATTGGAAGCCGAGCTGAAGACGGTCCGGCTGAAGCAGACCCAGAGCAAATTCGCCTTGGATGACAGCCGACTGAGCGACATCAAGGCCTCGCTGGCGGAACTGCGCAATCGGCTGCGGGTGGAGGCGATGACGGTGGAGCTTCATGGTGAGTTCGCCAACGACGAGATCCCGGTGGAGCGGCGGGGCCAGCCGGCCAGTGACATTGTGAAAGAGGTACGCAAGTACTTCGGCGCGACGACGGATCGGGTGGCGGAGAGGCCCTAACAAGCGGGGGGCGATGCCGCCGTTCCGCGCCAGAGGAGGGCGGGAGCGCTCGCGACCGGGGCGGCGGCGCCGTCGGCAGGTGCCGTATAATTACAGGGGCGAGGTCCTTCGGCATTCGCAGGGTGCCCCCCATGACTGCGGGACGGTACTTGCTCTGGGTCGATGGCGTCGGGGGCTTCCTGGTCTGCATGGGGGCTCGCATCACCATCGGGCAGGCGGCCCCGGAAGGGGCTGCCGACGTTCCCCTGTATGCCGACATCTCTCGCCAGCATGCGCGGCTTGTCCGCGACAGCGAGGGGTATGTGCTGGAAGCCCAGCGACCGGTCCGCATCAATGGCCGGCCCGTGGACGTCGCCTTGCTCCATCCCGGCGACCTGGTCACGCTGGGGACCTCGTGCCGACTCCGCTTCTCCCAACCGGTGCCGATCAGTGCTTCGGCTCGACTCGACATCGAGCGGCCCCACCGGCTGCCGCTGGCTTTGGATGGTGTGTTGCTGATGGCCGAGAGCCTCGTCCTCGGTCCCGAGGCTCAGGTGCATGTGCCATTACCGAATGCCCTTCATTCGGTGATCCTGTTCCGCGACAAGGAGGGATTCGGCGTGCGCTATCCGGGCCGGTTTTGGATCGACGGCCGCGAATGCCGGGACCGGGGGCGCTTCGCTGGCCGGGCCTCGGTCGCGGGCACCGACTTCAGCCTGTCGCTGGAGCCCGTGGAGGGCTCGTGGGTGCGACAACCTCAGCTCGGCAGTGGCTCCCGACCAGGACAGCGGGCCGACGACTCGGGGGAGGGAGGGTCATGAGATTCACCTGGAAAACGGGCGACCGGCCGCTCGAGGGCTACACCATCAAGCGTGGCATCGGCCAAGGCGGTTTCGGCGAGGTCTACTACGCGGTCAGCGACGGCGGCAAGGAAGTGGCCCTGAAGTTCCTCCGTGGCAACATCGAGGTCGAGCTTCGGGGTGTCAGCCTGTGCCTCAACCTGAAGCACCCCAATCTCGTCAGCATCTACGACGTCCGCACCGACAGCCAGGGCGACCATTGGGTCATCATGGAGTACATCGTCGGGGAGCCGCTCAGCGCCGTGATCCAGCGGCACCCCACGGGGATGCCGCTGGACCTGGTGCGCAGGTGTTTCGCCGGTCTGGCAGAAGGCGTCGCCTGTCTCCACGAGCACGGCATCGTCCACCGCGACTTGAAACCGAGCAATATCTTCCTCGAAAACGGCCGGATCAAGGTCGGCGACTACGGGCTCAGCAAGTTCATCAACGCCAGCCACGGCGATGCCCAGACGCAGAGCGTAGGCACCGTGTATTACATGGCGCCGGAAATCTCCAGCGGCAACTACAACAAGCAGATCGACATTTATGCCGCCGGTGTCATCCTCTACGAGATGCTGACCGGTCACGTGCCTTTTGACGGTGAGACGGCGTTCGAGATCCTGATGAAGCACTTGACCGCGGTGCCGGATTTGAGCCGACTGCCCGCCGACTTCCGCCCGGTGGTCGCCAGGGCGCTGGCGAAGAACCCGGCCCATCGCTATGCGAGCATGGCGGAGCTGGCCCGGGCGGTGGAGACCGCGGGGCAGCCTGCGACGATGGCTCCTGCCGGGACCGCGCCGCGATACCTGCCGCCCACCGAGCCGCTGCCGATGGTGCTGCCACCGCTCTCCACGGCCACGCAGCTGGGGGAACTAGCCGGCTCGCTGGCGCTCGCACCGCTGGTGATCGCCGCCATGTGCGCCCCCGTGGCCGCCCTCAAGCGCGACATCGGTCAGGCGGGGCTGCTCTGGATCGGTGACCTGTTCTTCCAAACGCTGGCCCTCACCTGGGTGGTATTGGCGGCGACGAAATTCTGGTCGAGCCGGGGCAAGGTTCAATCCCTGTCGCGCCGCGGCGTGCTGGCGGCCTTGGGGGCAGCCGTCGGCCTCGGAGCGTTGTGGTTAAAAGGTTGGACGCCGCCCTGGTGGGGCGACCTGACGGTCCTTGTCCTCGGAGGAGAGCGCCTGCCCGGCCCCACGATCTCAGCGTGGCCGGGGGTCACGACTTCGGAAGACGTGATCGGACGCTTGTGCTACTTCGGCCTCGGTCTGGGGGCAATCCGCTGGTGGACCATGACCGACCGACATCGATCGCATCGATTCATGGTGATGCCGGTCATGGCTGCCGGCTTCTGGGGACTGCTGCTCCTTCTCTTTTGGCGGGCCGATGAAGCCATGACCAGCCTGCTGGCGTTCGTCCTGAGCGCCGTTGCCGTGCAAGTCGTGAGTCCGTGGGAGCCGCTGGTCGTCCCGGTGCGTCGCCCCGCGCGTATCCGCTGCGTTTGAGGATTCGAGGGTTGCTCTCATGGTCGGTCGCTGGTGTGTGGCCCTCGGCTCGCTCATGGTCGTCGGGTTAGCATGGGGAGATACCCCCTCGACGCGAACCAAAATCCCTGGGCAGGGCGACGCTCCAGAGGTGAGCCGGCCCAATTTCGACGACCGATTGCTGCCGACCTGGAAAATCCAGGGCCGTTGGATGACGAGCCGAACCGATGCCGTGGACGACGCCTTGGAGCAAGCGCAACAGGTGGTGAGGGAGTATCTTCAGAGTCGTCGGCCTCCCATCGAGTGGGTCCCCCCCATTGAGTACATCCAGACCCACATGCTGGCGGAAAATCCGTGGCATGAGGAAGCCAGGCAGTTTCCCGATGGCATGATGTACCGTGTCAGCCTGCACGTCCGCGTCACCCCGGCAATTCTCAGGGACTGCGCCCAGATCGACCAGAAGCGGCGCGCCGAGCAACGAATGCTCGAATTGGGCAAGGTGGTGCTGGGGCTGATGGCAGTCTTCGGGGCCGTCGCCCTGTATAGCCGATGGAGGGGCCAAGCCAAGCCGACGCTTTTCGGCCCCACGCGGGGGCCCGGCAGCTGACCGGCGACGCCGGCTCGAAGCGCCCAGCGCCAGGGCGTGGGCGGGGAGCATGCCAACGCCCCTCGAGCAGGCGGTCCTCTGCTTCTCTGCCCCTTGCTGGCAATCACAACCGGCTTGACGTCGATCCCTCCGCATGATATTGCCCGTGCCGCTGATCGCGGAGAGGAGGCCGACGGGCTTGGCATCCCATGTGGGCCAAGCCCGCGGACGCGAGAGCGGACCCATCCTCCCTTCGGAGTTGTTCATTCCCGACCCGTTCCGGGGCTTTCCCTCTACTTGGGACCGCGATCCAACCCCGAAGCGCGATTAAGCCGTGGGCCGTGCCGCGGGCGGCAGCGCGGCCCTGCCAGGGGTGGCGCTCGTCCCTGCGGACGGACCCAGTCGGTGTCTGCAAGGAGGCAGAGATGAACAAGCGCGGACTTGGCTGTTGGGCGCTGCTGGTGCTGGGGCTGACGATCCGGCCGGCCGCCGCTGCCGACGTCCCCTGGCGGCACGAGTACGCGGCCGCCCGTCGCGAGGCCCAAGCCACCGGCAAACCGCTGCTCCTCGACTTTGGCACCGAACAGTGCTTTTGGTGCAAGAAGCTCGACGCGACTACCTTCCGCGATCCCCAGGTAGTGCGCCTGCTGAGGGAGCGCTTCGTGTCCCTGCGAATCGATGGCCATCGCGAAGTCAGCCTGACGCGAGCGTTGGCAATCCACAGCTATCCAACGCTGGTCGTCGCCACACCGGAGGGGAAGATCGTCGGCCGGCAGGATGGTTATGTGGACGCTTCGGGGATGCTGCGATTGCTTCAGCGAGCTTTGGCCCAGATGCCACCGGCGGCGTCGGGGCTGGAGACGGTCCAAGCACCCGCGGCAGCGCCGCCGGCCGCGGCGGTGCCGCTGCAACCTCTGCCGCCCCCGCAAGTCGCCGTGCGGACCACAGCCTGCCCCGCCGAAGTCGCGGATGTGGTGGCCGACCGGCAGGCCCGGGCCCAAGCCCTGCTGGCCCAAGCCCAACGCGATCTCGAAGAGGGGTGTCCGTTGAGCTGCCTGGAGCGTTGTCGGCTCTTGACCTCCGATTACCCCGATTTGGCCGAGGCGGGCGCCGCGCGAGCCATCAGCCGCCGCATCCTCGGCGAGGGCGCGCCGGATGCGCCCCGCGCGGCGGACATCGACTCCCATCTGGGAGAACTCTACGTGGAACTCGCCGGGGCTTGCCTGCGTCGGCAGCAGTATGCCGAAGCATCGGTGTACCTGGAGCGGGCGACGCACCTGGTACCGGAGTCGGCCGCGGCCCAGAAGGTCAGGGATCAGCTGGAGCGACTCCGCTCGGAATTAGCGAAGCCGACTACGCCGGTGATCCGGGCACAGTCGCCGTAAAGGTCGCGGTCATCGTTCGCGTCGGAGCCGGGTCCGTGGTCCGCGGGACATCGTCGGATAAGACCAAGCGCCGCATTCAGCGGGAGAACGACTTATGGAGATGGACTGGTTGATGCTGGCTACCGGGGCTACCGGGGGGTGGACGTTGATCTACCTCGCCCGCTGGGTCAGCCGACTGTTTGTGGATTCGCCGTCGGTAAGCCTCCACCAGGCGCCGCGCCCAGGGTGCCTTCAGGCCGTGGTGGCCGAAATCCGGCGTGCCCGCCGCGAGGTGTGCGTCGTCGCCGAGGCGCTGACGGCCCCCGTCGTCGCCGAGGCTTTGGCGGCCGCCCGCAAGCGGAACGTGACCGTGGACGTCGTCTTGGCATCATCGGCGAGACGCGGAACCCAATCGACGAAAGACGTGCTCACCGATCACGGCCTGGAGGCCAAGATCGACCCCGAGCTTATCGACGCCCTGGCACCGGTCGTCATCATCGACGGCCAAACGGTGCTCACGGGCGGCACGAGTCTGCGCGAACCCGAAGAAGGTGGAAGTGTCGAGAGCCTGTTAATCATCAAAGGCCACCGCCAACTGGCCAACTCTTACCGTGAGAGCTTCCTGAAGCAGCGGGCGCGAGCTGAAGCCGTGCCATCCGATGCATCGCCTGTCGGCAAAATCATCCCGGCTTCGCCGTCCAGCCACGGCGGCCTACGTAAGGTGGCTGCCTGAAAGTCACTCCTCCGTCGGAGGTCGGCGATCGTCGGTTTCCTCTTCCTCGTCTTCGTCCGCGGAGCGGAGTTGCTCGGCAGCAATTTCCTGAAGCAACACGCCGCCGGTATAGAGGGCGAAAAAGCCGGCCACGAACTGGCTCTCCGCCGATTCCACCATTGCGGCGTCGATGGCCATCTTCTTCTCCGCAGAGGCAGGCGGAGGTTCATGGGGAACTTCGATCGCCATTTCTGCGGGGAGTGAGTCAAGCTGAGGAAGCACCGCGATCTCGCCGGCCATCGCCTACCCCTCCCGAATGAATGGTTTGTCTCAGGACCTGTCAGCCCCTCCGACGTCGGTTTCAGCATACCATGCCGATTGGCCGATGCAACCGAGCCGGGGGGTTTTCCGTGCTTCAGCCGGGGCCCAGTTTGCGCCGTCACGAGCGCTGCCAGTTACCGCGTGCCCCCTGGGCTGGCGGTTCAGGTTCGCCGCGTGCTCTAGCTAGTATCACGTCCGCGGGCCGAACTCAAAGTAGCCGGAATGAGCGCGCATCAACCCCGGCGTCGCGGGGCGCTGCCGGCCCCGCAACCCCGCAAAGTCGATCTGCTCGGCAATCTCGGTAGCACCTGACTCGTCTGTAAGGTAGGATATACAAGCGCGCCGTGAATAAACCATCGCCTCGAACGAGCCATGTGGAGATCGAGTATGCGTGCTGTCTCGGTGCCCCGAAGCCGGGTGCTGCTCCTTGCAGCCGGGTTGGTTGTTCTCGCCGGGACTGGGCTGGCCCGGGCGGCAGACGAGGATGCCCTGCGTCAGAAAGCCCTGGAGTTGAATAACGTCACGGGCAACGATCCCATCGAAGGGCAGATTCGCGCGCTGCTAAGCACGCCCGACGCCACCCGTAAACTCCTGGCCGTGGCCGTGGGCATGGCCAAGGAGAATCCCCAGCCGTTTCATTTCAACGCGGCCTACATTTTGGGTCGGGTGGCCCATCACTTGAAGGAACTCGACTCGGCAGAGGTGTTTTACCGACTGTGCGTCGAACACGCGGTCAAGTTGCAAAGTGGCCAGAAACTGGGCCAATCCTTCGGTGCCCTGATCGACCTGTACTTCGAGCAGAAAAAATATGACAAGACCGTCCAGGCTTGTCGCGAATTCCTCGACATTCGCGGCAACGAAACCGTGGACCGGCTGAAGCCCGCGGTGCTCGAGCGCATGATTCAGTCCCTGGCCCGTCAAGGGAAGACGGACGAGGCCCTGCGGATTGTGGACAACCTGGTCAAGGCCGAGGCCGAGGAGGACGGCTGGTGGTTCTTGCAGCTTAGGGGGTGGGTACTGCGGGAGGCCGACCGGTTGGATGAAGCCGCCAAGACCTATGAGACGGTGTTGGAGAAGATGACCAAGGACAACCTCTTGAAACAGGAGCAGAAGGAGCACTTTGCCGAGCGAACCCGGTACTTGCTCAGCTCGGTTTATGTGGACCTCAACGAC
>JANWYO010000035.1 GCA_025055215.1 Gemmataceae bacterium | reverse complement strand
GGGGGGTGGGGGCCTCGGGGGGCGGGGGCCGGGGGGGGGGCGTGTTTTTTGGGGGGGGGGGGGGGCGGCGGGGGGGGGCGGCCCCCCCCCCCCCCCCCCGCCACCCAGGAGTGGCTTGCGTGTCACGCGGCCACCGCCAATTGCCGCCCCGGGTTGAGTCCCCACGCCCCGTACAGTGTTCATCGCTCCCTCTTCGCCCAGGCTGTCGACTGGGCCCGCCGATGGCATGCTCCCCTGGCCGTGCATCTCGCCGAAAGTGCTGCCGAACTCGAACTCCTGACTCACCGCTCCGGGTCGTTTGTGCCTTTCCTCCAAGAACTCGGCGTCTGGGAGCCGAGCGGTCTGGTTGCGGACGTGGACGAGGTGCAACGTCTCGGCTACCAGACGCAGCCGGCATTGTTCATTCACGGCAACCGCCTGCCGGCCGAGGCAGCGATACCGCCGGGATCAACCCTGGTCTGCTGTCCGCGGACCAGCGAGGCGCTGGGGCACGGGCTGCCGCCCTTGGCCGCATTCCACGACCGGGGCGTTCGCATCGCGCTGGGGACCGACAGCCTGGCGTCCAGCCCCAGCTTGAGCGTGCTGGACGAGGTGCGCTACCTTTTCCGCCGCGGGCTGCACGTGGCCCCAGCGACGCTTCTCCGCTGGGCGACCCTCAGCGGTGCCGAGGCCCTCGGCTGGCAGGAGGAGACCGGCAGCCTCGAGCCGGGCAAATCCGCGGACCTGGTGGTCGTGCCGCTGCCGGGTCCGCCGGTGGCCGACCCGTATGAGTGGCTGCTCGGCTCGACCCAGGCGCCGGCGTGCGTCGTCATCCGCGGGGCCGTGGTTTGGCCGGTCGCGACTGCTGAGGGCCTGGGAGAGGGGAGCAGCGGCCCGATGCCCGCCGCTCCACCGCCGCCCGCCGACCTTTATTGACCGAAAACGCCCCGCTCAGTATCGTGAGGCCAATTCGCAACGCGTCCCTTCCGGGGTGTTTCATGAAGAAAGCACTCGTCACCGGCATCACCGGCCAAGACGGCTCTTATCTGGCAGAATTCCTCCTGGAGAAAGGCTACGAAGTTCACGGCGTCGTCCGCCGCTCCAGCACGGAAAACTTCGAGCGCATCGCCCACTTGGCCTCGCGGATCCGCCTCCATCAGGCAGACCTGCTGGACCAACTCTCGATCATCGACGTAGTGCGGGAAACCGAGCCGGACGAGGTCTACAACCTCGCCGCCATGAGTTTCGTGCCCACCAGCTGGAAACAGCCGGTGCTGACTGGAGAATTCACCGCCATCGGTGTCACCCGCATGTTGGAGGCGATTCGCCTCCTGAACCCCAAGGGGATTCGCTTCTACCAGGCCAGCAGCTCGGAGATGTTCGGCAAAGTCCTGGAGACGCCGCAGCGGGAGACGACGCCATTTTATCCCCGCAGCCCCTACGGGGTGGCCAAGGTTTACGGCCACTGGATCACGGTCAACTACCGCGAGAGCTACGGGATGTTCTGTTGCAGCGGCATCCTCTTCAACCACGAGTCGCCGCGGCGGGGCAAGGAGTTCGTGACGCGCAAGGTGACCGACGCCGTGGCCCGCATCAAACTCGGGCTGCAAAGCGAGCTGCGCCTCGGCAACCTCGACGCCAAACGCGACTGGGGCTTCGCCGGCGATTATGTCAAGGCCATGTGGCTGATGCTCCAACAGGACAAGCCCGACGATTACGTCATCGCCACGGGCGAGACCCACTCGGTTCGCGAGTTGGTGGAACGGGCTTTTGCCTGCGTCGGCCTTGACTGGCGGAAGTACGTCGTGCTCGATCCGGCCCTGATTCGTCCCGCCGAGGTTGACTTGCTTGTGGGCGATGCGAGCAAGGCCCGCCGACAGCTCGGCTGGAAGCCGGAAGTTGATTTCGAAGGCTTGGTACGCATGATGGTGGAGGCGGACCTGGAACGGTGGAAACGGCTGAAGTGATCCCTGCGGCACGCCGTGCAGGTCGTTATGCGGGTTCTGGTCACGGGTATCACTGGATTTGTCGGCGGCCACCTCGCGGAAGCACTCCTGGCCCGGGAAGGGATGCACCTTTACGGCCTGAGCCGTTCCGCTCGCTGGCCGGCCGAATGGGCCCACTTGGCGGGGCAGGTGCCGTTGTTGGCCTGCGACCTGACCGATCGCGCGGCGGTGGAGCGGGTCGTGGCCCAGGTGCGGCCGGAGTGGGTCTTCCACCTGGCGGGCTACGCCCACGTCGGCCAGTCGTTCGCTGACGTCGACGCGGTTTGGGCCAACAACCTGGACGCCACCCGGCAGCTGTACGAAGCGATCCTCCGCTGGGGAGGGCGACCGCGCATCCTGTATGTTTCCAGCGGTCATGTCTACGGGACACCGGCGGGGCCCGAGGTCTCGTTCGACGAGGCCAGCCCGTTGCAGCCGACCAGCCCCTATGCCGCCAGCAAGGCGGCGGCCGACTTGATGAGTTATCAGTACAGTCAATCGGCCGGCCTGCACGTGGTCCGAGCTCGGCCCCTTAACCATGTGGGGCCCCGGCAGGCGCCGCATTACGCCGTGGCCAACTTCGCCCGCCAGCTGGCCGCCATCGAGGCGGGCCAGCAACCTCCCATCGTCGAAACCGGCAACCTCGCCGCCTGTCGCGAACTGACCGACGTCCGCGATGTCGTCCAGGCTTACGTGCTGCTTCTGGAACACGGCCAGCCGGGCGAGGTCTTCAACGTCGGCAGCGGCCAAGCGTATTCCATGCACACCGTTCTCGACCGCCTGATCGCCCTGACGCGCGTGCCGGTGGAGGTTCGGCCCCAAGCCGAGTTGATGCGGCCGGTGGACGCCCCCGTGCTGCGGCTCAACTCCTCCCGACTTCGTGCCGTCACCGGTTGGGCGCCTCGCTGGAGCCTGGAACAGACACTGAGCGACGCCCTGGACTATTGGCGGACGGTCTTCCGGTCGGGCGACAGGCAGTAAACCCAAGGGACGTGTTCGGTCGCTGAAAAGGTGAGTCCGTGAAAATCGCAGTCATCGGAACCGGCTACGTCGGATTGGTCACATCGACCTGCCTGGCGGAAAGCGGCAACGACGTCACCGGCATCGACAAGGACGCCCACAAGATCGCTATCCTGGAATCCGGCAAGCTGCCGATCTATGAGCCCGGATTGCTGGAACTGGTGGAGCGGAACCGCCGCGCCGGCCGACTTAACTTCACCACCGACCTCCCGAGCGGCATCGAGGGGGCGCGGCTGATTTTCATCGCCGTCGGCACGCCCCAAGGAAGCAGCGGCAGCGCCGACCTGTCCAACATCTGGGCCGTGGCCGACGCCCTGGCCCCACGGCTTCGCCCCGGACAAATCGTTGTCGTCAAGAGCACCGTCCCCGTCGGAACCAACCGAGCCTTGGCCGAGCGGCTCGCCCACCACGGTTGCCGGGGCGTGGACGTGGTGAGCAACCCGGAATTCCTCAAGGAAGGGGCGGCAGTCGAAGACTTCATGAAGCCCGACCGCGTGGTCGTCGGCGTGCGCCACCCCGAGGTCGCCGAAGTCCTGCGCGAACTCTACGCCCCCTTCCTCCGCACCGAGCATCCTTTTCTCGTCATGACGCCCGAAAGCGCCGAAATGACCAAGTACGCCGCCAATGCCATGCTGGCGACCAAGATCAGCTTCATCAACGAGATGGCCAACCTGTGCGAACGGCTGGGGGCCGACATCAACGACGTGCGTCGGGGCATCGGCCACGACGCCCGGATCGGCTTCCAGTTCCTCTTCCCCGGGGCCGGCTATGGCGGCAGCTGCTTCCCCAAAGACGTCCGCGCCCTCATCGACCTCTCCCGCCGCCTCGGCTACCCACTCGCCCTCATGGAGGCCGTCGACCAAGTCAACGAAAACCAAAAGCAGGTCCTCGTCCGCAAGGTCCGGACCCACTACGGCCCCGGGCTGAAAGACAAGACACTGGCCATCTGGGGCTTGGCTTTCAAACCACGCACCGACGACATCCGCGAAGCCCCCTCCTTGACCCTTATCGACGCCTTGCTGGGCGACGGCGTGCAACTGCGCGTCCACGACCCGGAGGCGATGGCCAACGTCCGCGCCATCTACGGCGACCGCCTCACCTACTGCGACCGGCCCTACGGCGCCCTCGAAGGAGCCGACGGACTGGTGATCGTCACCGAATGGCAACAGTTCCGCCATCCCGACTTCGAGATCATCCGCCGGTTGCTCCGCGAGCCGGTCATCTTCGACGGCCGAAATCTCTACGAGCCCAAGCAGATGACCGCCCTGGGGTTCACCTACTACGGCATCGGCCGACAGATTTGAGGCCCGATCAGTCCGAGCTGGCGAATTGCTCCAGCGCCTCCTCGCGGGAGTCGTACAGGGCCCAGAGCGTGTCCAGGGCGGTCAGGTGGAGCAGTTCCCGGATGCGTTCCGAGGCCCCGGCGAGGACGACTTCGCTGCCGTGCTTTTTGACCAGCATGTGACAGCGAAGCAGGAAGGAAATGAACACCGAGCCAAAGTAGCTGACCTGGCTGAGGTCGATGATCAGCCCGGCCGGTGGGTCGGAGCGCAACGGCGCCAGGACCATCTGGGCGGCCTGCTGGATGAGCATTTCCGACATCTTTTCCACCTCGGCAGACGGGGTGATGATCGCCACGTCGCCGTGCCGCTCGACCTTGAACGACTGGCTGCTCGGGGATTCCGCCGACATCTCTTCCCCCCGACTTGCTAGGATGCATGCCGCCGGCCCTAGGAGGCGGCGCGTGGGGCCCGGCCAAGCGGCTGGGCCCCACGCCCCAGGCTACTCGACCTCAATTCACGCATCAAGGACGCAATTGCTCGAGGTGCACTTATCGTTCGGGGCGGGGTTGAGCGCCCCGAGCGGTTTTCCCCACTCCCGGCCGATTCCTCGTTGCGCTCTCTACGTGCCAAGGCGGCTCTCGTCCTGGCGCGAGCCGATCAATCTTTCTCCGCCGCTGCACCCTCGCCGCGCCGAAATTCGCAGGGACAACCATCGGTCCCTCGCGGCGAGGGGCCGACCGCAACCGCTTCGACCGGCCTGAGGCTCACCGCCCACCGACCGGCACCTCCGACGCTTCCGCCGGCGGACGAATCCCTTTCGGCTGTACCAGGTCTGCCTCCCGCTTCGGAATCCGCATGGCGTAGAACGACCGCCAGACGAAGACCAAGCCGATCGCCAGCATGACCAAGCCGATCAGGGGCATGAAGCGATGACCGGCTTGCTTCATGCTGACGGCAATTTCCACCGCCAGCAAGCCGAAGAGCGTCGAGAACTTGATGATCGGATTGAGCGACACCGCCGAGGTGTCTTTGAACGGATCGCCCACCGTGTCGCCCACCACCGTGGCCGCGTGCAGCTCCGTCCCCTTTTCCTTCAGATCGACCTCGACCAGCTTCTTGGCGTTGTCCCAGGCACCGCCCGCATTGGCCATGTAAATGGCCTGGAAGAGGCCGAAGGCGGCGATGGAGACGAGATAGGCCACGAAGAAGTTGGGGTTGAAGAAGGCGAACGCCAGGGTCAGGGCCATCAGGGCGATGAAAATGTTCCACATGCCGTTCTGGGCGTACTCGGTGCAGATGCGGACAACGGTGCGGGAATCGTTGATGTCGGCTTCCCGCTTGGTCAGGTCCATGTTCCGCTTGATGTACTCGACGGCCCGGTAGGCCCCGGTGGTCACCGCCTGCATCGAGGCACCGCAGAACCAGTAGATCACCGCGCCCCCGCAGATGAAGCCGAGCAACACCGGGGCGTCGGTCAGGCTCAATTGCAGCTCCTTGGCCCGGGCCAGCAGAAGGATGATCGAGAAGATCATGGTCGTGGCGCCGACCACCGCCGTGCCGATGAGCACGGGCTTGGCCGTCGCCTTGAAGGTGTTGCCGGCCGAGTCATTGGCCTCCAGATAGTGCTTGCCGCGCTCGAAATCGGGGTCGAAGCCGAAATCCCGGCGGATCTGGTCCTTGACCCCGGGGATGCTTTCTGTCTGGGAAAGCTCGAAAATCGACTGGGCGTTGTCGGTGACCGGCCCGTAACTATCGACGGCGATGTTGACCGGGCCCATGCACAAAAAGCCAAACGCCACCAGGCCGAAGGCAAAAATGGAGCCGACGCCGACCAGATTGGTCGGGTTGGCCGGGTCGAGGCTCGCACGCATGATGTTGTCCAGTCCGAGTTGGCTGACGAAATAGGCGACGGCCATCAGACCGGCGATGAGGATGCCTTTCCAGAAGGCGCTGTAATTCCCGGCCACGATCCCCGACAAGATGGTGAGCGACGAGCCTCCTTCGCGTGAGGCGGTCACGATCTCCTGGACGTGCTTGGAATGGGAGCTGGTGAAGATTTTGGTGAACTCCGGGATGAGGACCGCCGCCAGCGTGCCGCAGCTGATGATCGTCGCCAGCTGCCACCAGAGGTTCGGATACGGCACGCCGTCCACCTGGAGGTCGCGGATCAGCAGCCAGCTCATAAAGTACGACGTGGAAATGCACAGGATCGACGCGATCCAGATCAGGCGGGTCAACGGCTCCTCGAAGTTGAAATCTTTCAACCCTTGGTACTTCGCTTCGGAGATCTTCTGGTTGACGAAGTACGACGCCCCGGACATGAAGTCCATCAGGAAGCGCATGGCGAAGATCCAGACGATGAGCTTCACCTGGATTTCGATGTTCGGGACTGCCAGGGTGATGAAGGCGATGAGGGCGACCCCGGTGACGCCGTAAGTCTCAAAGCCGTCGGCGGTCGGCCCGACCGAATCGCCGGCATTGTCACCGGTGCAGTCGGCGATGACGCCGGGGTTGCGCGGGTCGTCTTCCTTGACGTTGAAGACGATTTTCATCAAGTCGGAGCCGATGTCGGCGATTTTCGTGAAGATGCCGCCGGCGATGCGCAGCGCCGACGCCCCCAGCGATTCCCCGATGGCAAAACCGAGGAAGCACATGCCGACAATTTGCCGCGGCACAAACAGCAGAATGACGACCATCATCACCAGTTCCAGCGAGATGAGGAACAGGCCGATGGAGATGCCGGCACGCAGCGGAATCTTCACCACGTCCCACGGCTGGCCCCGGAGCGAGGCGAAGGCCGTGCGCGAATTGGCCCAGGTATTTACCCGAATGCCGTACCACGCCACCCAATACGACCCGCCCATGCCGACAATGGAAAAGATCAGGACATAAACCACCTTCATCAACGGCGGGATCGGTTCCGGGCCGCCTGGCTGATGCTCGTGCCCGAACGCCAGCAGGTAGTAGGAAATGGCAATGGCGATAAGGACAAAGAGCATCACCAGGAATTTGCCCTGCTGGATCAGGTACGTCTTGCACGTCTGATAGATGATTTCCGAGATGTCGAGCATCGACTGGTGGGCCGGCAGGGCGTGGATCGAGCGCCGGAAGTAGAGGCTGATGCCGAGCGTGCCGCAGATGACCAGCGCCCCGTAGAACAGCAGCCACCAAGCGCTGACGGTGTTACCGAAAAACACCTTGACGTCGAGATCGGGAATGGCCAAGTCCGCTTCGCTGGCCCAAGCGGCGGGCGCAGCCAGCAGCCAGATGGCCAACGCCCCGACCAGCAACCCCCAGCTGCTGCTTCGCCGCGTCGAACGCGACAGCTTTGTGTCGATCATGGGTAACGACAACTCCCCTCTACGATTCACCCGGCCCGCTCCTGGACCGTCCCAACATCCCGGAATCTTCACCAAAATGTGATTTTCAGGACAAAGATAGTGACGCCGGTCGAAAAGTCTATTCATCCTCCCAGAATCTGAGCCACATAGTCGAGCCCCACCAGTCCGGCCCAGGCCTCCATGAGCTTTTGCGTGACCGGGCCGGGCCAAGAGAATTCCCGGCCATTCAGCCAGCGCACTCCCGCCAGGCAGAACGCCGTCCCCGTCAGGAACGCCTCGTCAGCGCGCAGGCACTCGGGCAGCGTAAACGGGGCTTCGGACATGGGGATCCCGAGCTGGCGGCACAGTTGCGCCGTCACACGCAGGCTGATGCCGTCGAGGATGCTGTCCCGCGGCGGCGACACCACGGTGCCGCCGCGGACGATGCAGAAATTGGCCAGGGCCGTCTCCGTGACGTGGCCGTCGCCGTCCAGGAGCAGCGCCAGGGCCTTGGGGTCGTGCCGGCGGACCCATTGGTCCGCCCGCCACCAATGCAACCGGCTGCGATGCTTGATCCGGGGCTCGAGGCAACCGGCCGGCAACTGACGCACCGGCGGCACCACCAGGGCCACTCCCTCGACAAAAAACCGCCGATAGCGCACCCAAGGCAGCGGGAAAGTGTGCATAACCAGCGTCGGCTCGCCGTCCCCCGCGGCGCCCGGCTGGCCGAGGAGGTAGCCGATCGGCCCGGGCGTGGCGAAGAAGATCAGCGCCAAGTCGTCGGTGGCTGCGATCGATGCAGCGTTGCGCTCGACGAGTTGTGCGGCGACCGCGGCCAGGTCCGCCTCCGCCCACGGACACGGTACCAGCGCTGCCGCACACCCTTGGCGGAACCTCTCCAGGTGATCGCCCAGCCGAAAGAGACGATGACGGAACGTCCGACAGAATTCAGTGACGGTCGCCCCGTAAACCACACCGGCGTCGTGGATCGGCAACCGGGCCTCGGATTGCGGGACGAACCGGCCTTGGACATACGCGAGCGGCGCGGACATGGCCCAGCACTGGAAGCGGCCGCGGGTTCGGGAGCCGAGGCGGCCGCCACGCGGTGCGTGGCAGCCGGTCAACATCAGCGCGCCGCCAGCCCCGTGCCGCCGCCGCGCTGCGACTGGCCCCCGGCCTCCATCAGCGGCGCCCGCAAGAAGTTGACAAACGCCGCCTCGTTATTGATCTTCCCTTCGTCGTACTGGCCGACGACGCGGACTTTGCCATCGGGTAACGGTTCGAGGATAACGTAAAGCGGCAACTGCTCGGTGCCGAAAACTGCTTTCTGGAAGGCCAGATTGGCCGCCGCGTCCTCTTGCTGGCGGGTGGTGCTGCTGCCGAACTTAGCTCGCACCTCGGGCGGGTAGAACTTGTTCGGCACTTTGTCGGTGTACAGCTGCACCAACTTGTAGGGGCGGAACAGTTCCTGGATCTCCGGCTTCGAGAAGACGCTTTTCTCGTTGATCTTGCAGTTCGTGCATGTCTCCCCCGTGAAGTCCACAAAGACTAGCTTCCGTTGACCCGTGGCAAGGCGTTCGGCCCGGGCCTGGTTCAAGGCCGCATCCAGGTTGCCGCTCCAGATACGGTCTTCGTCGGGTTCTGGGAGAAGGAAGGAGTCGATCCAGGCGTAGACGGTGCCGTTGGGGCGCTGCGGCTCGCCTCCTGGGCCATGTTTGAACAGGGCCGGGGTCAGGTAGAGGCCGAGGCTGACGAAGAGAAAGCCGAACAACATGCGAAGGACACCAATGTGTTCGGCTGGCGTGTCGTGGGGCAGGCGAAACAGTCCCAGCAGGTACAAGCCGCAGATGAGCGCTAAGGCGACGTACATGCCCAAGACGAGGTCGTAGGTAAACAACGTCGGCTTGGGAACGAGGACCAACTCGCCGGCGCGGAAGAATTTCAACGCTGCCGCCAGCTCCAGGAAGCCCATGACGACCTTAACGCTGTTCAGCCAGGAGCCACTCTTGGGCAGTTTTTTCAGCAGGCTGGGGAAGAGGGCCAGCAGAAAGAAGGGGGCGGCGAAGGTGACGGAGAAGGCCAAGCCACCTAGGACCCGCTCCCACCAGGTGAATTGGGCGGTGGCCGTGGTGCCGCCGAAGCCACCGAGAAACGGCGCCACGCAGGCGAAGCTGATGATGGTGAAGGTCAGAGCCATGAACATGGTGCCGATCAAGCCGCCCTGCCCCTCGCGCGCCGAAGTGAACCGGGCCAGCCCGGAGGGAAGCTCGATGTCGTACATCCCAAACAGGCTCAGGGCGAAAAAGACGAACAGCAGTCCCAAGGCGAAGTTCATCACCGGATTGACGCTCAGCAGCCGGAAGAACGACAGCAGCACCACGGCGGCGATGGTCAACACCACCACGATTGTCCCGCAATACACCAGCGCCATCGTCACCGGCCGGTGATGTTCCTTCTCCGACTGCTTGAGGAAGAAGCTGACCGTGATGGGAATCATCGGGAAGACGCAGGGCGTAATCAGCGACACGCCACCCCAGAAGACCCCGGCCAGGATGAAGGCCCACAGGTCGGAGCGTGACGTTCGGCTGCCCGACACCGCCGCCGTGCTATCGCCAGCCTCCAGGGATAGGCGGATCCGCTCCAGGGTGGCGCGGTACTCGCTGGAGGAGCCTGCGGACACGGTGTCAGCAGGTTCGCCCGAACTTGGCGAGGCCGGCGGCCGGTCGGCGGCCCGTTGAAGGGCCGCCGCGTAGCGCGGATCGACGGGCACCGGGGGATCGTCGCTGATCGTCAGAGGCGCTTCCAGGACCAGCTGCCGCGGCCCGAGGCACCCTTTGTCGTCGCACACTTGCAAACGGAGCGTCGCCTTGACGCTGGTCTGCCCCGGGCGCGCCTCCGGCCGAACGACCAACGTCCGCTCCCAGACGACCCGGTCCTCGTAATAGCGCAGCTCCCGAATCTCGGCCGCCGGCTCCGACTTCACCTTGGACGGCGGTTCGCGCAGCGGCTCGACGGCCACCACTTCCGCGCTATCGGCCAGCTCCAGGCGCGTGACGTACGGTTTCGCTTGGGGGTCGGTCTGTACCGTCGGGTACGTGTGCCAGCCGGGTGCCATCTCGACCGTCAACTGCCACCGAACGGTTTCCCCGCGGCGGGCGGTCGCCGGCTCGATGCGGGCCTCTACCTTGGTGACGACTTTCTCGAAGCTGCGCGGCGAGTCGACCGGGGCGGCACCGGCAGACGCGGTCCCCCCCAGCACGACTCCCAGACACGCCCCGATACCGCCCACCCACCGGTTCAGCATGGTCACGTGCTCCTGCCCCCCCTTTCCGCCTTCCACCTGCTCCCTCGGGCGTTCCTCGTCTTGCTCCCGCCCTCGCCACGGCCCGAACGCAGCGCGTCAGTTCTTTTTATCGTCCGTATTTCCGGCCAACGCTCGCAGCTCGAGCGAGCGGACGGAGGAGGTGGGATCAAACTTCAAGGGAACTTCCCAGATATGACTCTTGATCCGGCAGACTCCCTCGCTCCCCTCGCTGCACTCGTAGTAAACCAGCGACAACCGCAGGAGGTCGCTGGAGGCAAGCTTGGCCAAGGGCACGGAGACAACGAACGGCGGCGAGCGATCGTTGAGCGTACGTGCCTCGGACCAAGTCACCTTCCCCGAGGAGAGCGACTCGATCAAGCAGCGCATGGGGGCGGCGGGATTCAGCTTGAACCCCCGAGCCACGCGCAGGGCCACATTGAGCGCCAAGTCGCCGTGCGGCGGCAGGGTGGCGGCAGCGAGCGTCGTGCGTCGGGGGTTGGGGAAAATGGGCCGCTCGTCTTCGGCTGCGCGCTTCGGCGGCTCCACCCCCCGCAGCGGCAGCGTCGTCACCGCCTTCGTCTTCAGGTCCACCACCCGGATCCGATGCGCGTTGGTGTCGGCCACGTAAAGTTTGCCCTGGGCATGGCTCAGCCCAGCCGGCTCGTTGAACAACGGCTCTCCGTTTGCGTCTTTGCCACCCAGGAACGTGGTGCACGACCGCTTGGCCGGGTCGATGACCTTGAGCTTGCTGTTGTACGTATCGGCGACGTAGAGCTTGCCGTCAAGAACCAACACCCCCAAGGCGTGTTGCAGGCGGACCTTGTCGCCGACGCCGTCGATGTCGCCGAATTCAAACAACCCCTGACCGACGATGGTTGAGACCTCTCCTTTGCCATCAAGTGGCACGGCGCGGATGGCACTGACCTCGCTGTCGGCAACGAACAGCGTCTTGCCATCGCTGGCCAGGCCGCTTGGCTGTGCGAAACAGGCGCGGCTGGGGAGGCCCACGGGGCCATCGACGATGTCTTCCCGACCGTTACCGGCGTAGGGGGCCAGCTGCTTCTTGGCGAGGTCAAGCGTCCAGATCTGGTGATGCCCCGCCATCGCAATGTAGAGAGTGTCCCCCTTCAGAAAGAGGTCCCAGGGGCTGTTCAGTCCCGTCTGCAAGGCTGGACCGCCGCTGCCCCGGTCGTGACCTTGCGAGCCCGTGCCCGCCACGGTGATCACGGTCTGGTTCTGGAGGTTGAGGGCACGGATCAGGTGGTTTTTGCGGTCGGCAACGTAGAGGGTATCGCCCCGCAGGGCCAAGCCCTGCGGGTCATTGAACATGGCTTTTGCAAAAGGCCCGTCGGCATGGCCTGGCTCGCCGCTGCCGGCGATGGCGAGCTTGTTCCCCTGGAGGTCGGTGATGACGATGCGGTGGTGCGTGCTGTCGGCGATGAACAGGCGGTTGCCCTCCGCGTCGGCCAAGACTTTTCCGGGGAAGAACAACGGCCCGTCGCCCCGCTCCTTGAACCGTGCCAGGTCGAAGTGCAGCGGTTGGTCGTTGAGGGTTTTCTTCTTTCGATGTTCCTTGATGAGCTTGGCGATGACCTCGTCGAGCGCCTCGTACAGCCCTTCACCGGAGCCCCGACCGACGATGTACCCCTCCGGATCAATCACGTACAGGGTCGGCCACGCCCGCACGTCGTAAGCCTGCCAGATCCTCATGTTGGCGTCGTTGACGACCGGGTGGCTGATTTCGTAGCGGAGGATGGCCTTGCGGATGCTCTCGGAGTTTTTCTCGTTGTCGAACTTGGCGGAGTGGACGCCGATGACGACGAGTTCGTTGGGATATTTTTTCTCCAGCTTGGCGAGATCGGGGAGGGTGTGGATGCAGTTGATACAGCAGAGGGTCCAGAAGTCGAGGACGACGATCTTGCCGCGGAGGTCGCGGAGGCGGATGGGGCCGGCGCAGTTGAGCCAGGCGACACCACCGTCGAGCTCCGGGGCCTTGACGCGTGCCCCTTCCTGGGCCAAAGCCTGGGACGCGGGCATCCGTGTCCACCAGCGATCAAAAGCCGCCAACACCACGAGGACGGTCGCCACCGGCAGGCCGCCCAGCAGCAGCCAGCGCCGCGACCGCATGCCAGCTTGGGAGCCAGGAGGAATGGAGGTCATCGGCTCTCTCCTTGCGGTTGAAGCAGGGGGGACATCGGGCTCATTTTACGGAGCAGACACGGGTAACGGAATGCCGACAGGTCGCGAGGGCACACCTCCATCGATTGGGGCCGGCTAGGACGCTTCGCGGGAAAGTTTTTTCCCCAAATTCGCAGACTCCTCGTCGCGCGTCCCGATTCATCGTTTCGCGGTCGCTCCGTGCCGATCGAGCGTGTCGCGTCTGGGCGCGAGTGCGAGCCGATGAACCTTCCCCTAAGTACCCGTCCGCCAACCAGATTCATCGTTTCGCGCTGGCTCCACCCCTCCCCTCTCCGCGTCCAAGGATCCAAGGTTCCCTGATGCGGCAGCCGCGGAGGAGGCGTCCAGCCACGCGGCCACGAGCGGGGATTTGATTTTCGTTGCGAATCGGAGAGAATGCAGATGCTCCCTGAAAGCCGACAACCATCACCTGGAGGTTACTCCGTCATGAGAAGACTTGATCGTACCGGTCCGAGCCGCCGCGACGTAATGCAGACTGCCGGGAGGGCTGCCGTGGCGTCGGCCCTGGCCGGCGTGGTCGTTCCGTTTGTCCACGCCGGGGAGAGTCACACGATCCAAGTGGCCCTGGTGGGGTGCGGCGGCCGAGGCACGGGTGCGGTTGCGAATGCCTTGTCAACCAAGTCGGGGCCGATCAAGCTCGTCGCGATGGCCGATGTCTTTCCCGATCGGTTGACCAGCAGTCTGCGGCGGACCGAGAAGGCGTTTCCCTCGCAGGTCGATGTTCCCGAAGACCGTCGGTTCATCGGCTTCGACGCCTACCAGAAGGCGATGGACTGCCTCAAGCCCGGCGACGTGGTCATCCTGGCGACGCCGCCGGCGTTCCGCTGGGTGCATTTCGCCTACGCCCTGCAAAAAGACATCAACGTGTTCATGGAAAAGCCCGTGAGCGTCGATGGCGCCAGCACGCGCAAGCTCTTGAAACTGATCGACGAGTCGGAAAAAAAACCCAGCCATAAGGTCGGCGTCGGCCTGATGTGTCGCCATTGCGCCGTGCGGCATCAGCTCTACGACCGGATCAAGGCCGGAGAGATCGGCGACATCATCCTCCTGCGGGCCTACCGCCAGACGGGTCCGGTCGGCTACTTCGCCTCTGGTCCGAAGCCGGAAGGGATCAGCGAGCTGATGTATCAGGTGAAGCGGTTCCACTCCTTTCTCTGGGCCAGTGGCGGAGCGTTCAGCGACTTTCTCATTCACAACATCGACGAATGCTGCTGGATGAAGGATGCTTGGCCCGTGCAAGCCAAAGGGGCCGGCGGCCGACATTTCCGCGGCAACAACATCGACCAGAACTTCGACGTCTACTCGGTGGAGTACACCTTTGCCGACGGCACCAAGCTCTTCGTCGAAGGCCGGAACATCCCCAACTGCCACCAGGAATTCGCCAGCTACGCCCATGGGACGAAGGGGTCGGCGGTCATCTCGACTTCGGGGCACACGCCGGCTCGGTGCCGTATCTACCGGGGGCACAATTTCGTCAAAGAGAACTTGGTTTGGTCGTACCCGGGAGAGGAACCGAATCCCTATCAGCTGGAATTTGACCATCTCATCGACGCGATCCGCCAGGATAAGCCGTACAACGAAGCTCGGCGCGGAGCGGAAGCGAGCTTGATCACCTACATGGGTCGGTTGGCCTGTCACACGGGTCGGGTCATTACCCGCGAACAGGCGTTGGCTCACGAACCAGACCTGGCGCCGGACGTCGACAAGCTGACGTTCGATTCGCCGGCGCCGCTGCAACTGGGGCCAGACGGCAAGTATCCGGTACCGCGGCCGGGGATCACGACCCGGCATGAGTTTTGAGCCGACTTGAGCCGGACGACCGTGTGGGGCGGCCCCGCCGCGGCCGCCCCAACGCGCCGATGGATCGGTCACGCCGAACCGCCTACTTGGTTCGCCAAGTCCGCGCCCGACCACGAGCGCTTCAGGTGCTCGACCAGGTTCTTCATCACGAAGCCCCGCTCGGGGCAAACGGCCACAGCGACGCCGCGCTGCCGAAGGTTGTCGGCGACGACGGGCCCGACGGCGGCGACGCGGGTCCGCGCCAGGCCGTGTCGCAGCGCTTCCGTCCTCCCTTCGGCCGCTGCCACCTCAAACAGGCGATCCACCTGCGGCGAACTGGTGAAAATGATGGCGTCCACCCCGCCGGCTACCATCCGGTCGATCAGCTCGACCACCCGTTGGCCGTCAGCAGCCGGGGCATAAACGTAGGGCAGGACCGTGCGGACCTCGGCGCCCTTGGAGGTCAGGAACGCCGGCAGGGGCGAGGGAGAATCGCTATACAGTTGGAGGCCGACGACGGTGCCGGCGAGGTCTTCGTCGCGCAGCGCCTCCATGACGCCTTCGCTGGTCGGGCTAGGGGCGACGCGGCTGGGGGCCAGGCCGATTTCCTTCAAAGCGCGGACCGGCTTGGGGCCGCGGGTCAGCGTGCGTGTCCGCGCCAGGGCCTCGATGACGTCGGCCCGGAAGCCAGCCCGTTCGGCGAAACCGAGCAGCCGCCGCAGCCCCTCGCCGGTCAAGAGGATGACCCACCAGAATCGGCCGGCGACCAGTTCGCGGAGCCAAGCAAGCACTGGGGCCGGGTCGGGAGCATCAAGGATGCCAATCATGGGGCAGCGGAGCGGGATTGCCCCCTCCTGTTGGAGGAGCTCGGCGAGTTCTTCCAGCTGTCGGCCCTCGGCCAGGGCAATCGTGCGGCCCGAGAGTTGTCCCGGCATCCCATGCTTCCCTCAAGGACTCGAGCGAGCGGCGACGTTGAGCGAGCGCAGCCAATGGTCGATTGCCGCGGCGATCTCGTCGCGGGTGGTGGTGTAGAAATGATCGCCGCCGGGGATGGTGACGACAGCGAGGGTGCCGCCGCGGCGGGGCACCGCCGCGGCGGCCTCCGGCGCCCCGCGAAACGCCATGTTGGTGCTCACCTCTACCTCACCAAACGTTACCAACACCGGACACGGCACCTCTCCCAGAAACCGGAGGTAGTTGTACCGCTCCTCCGGCCCATATTTCTCCACATAGCCCGCCGCGGTCACCACAGATGGCAACGGCAGCGACACTTCCATCAACGCCGTAGGCTGGCCCGCCTCAACCAGGCGCTGGGCCTCGGCGTAAGTCCTCAGAAATTCCGGGCCTTCGGGACTTTGGCAAAACCACGAGTACGACAGGCGCGGCGGCGAGACAGCGACCAGGGCACCGACCCGCAGCGACGGCTCATGCGCCAGGGCATACACGGCCTTGACGGCACCCAGGCTGTGGCCCAGCAACCCCACCGGGCCACCCACCCGTTGTCGCAGCCATTCGGTCCAGGCAGCCAAATCGTGCCGGCAATCGTCTACGATCTCGTACGCTGCCCCCAGCCGTCGCCCCCCTTGAGACGTCAAGGCAGTGCTGATGCCGTCGTGGCCCCGGGTGTTGACCCGGAGCACCCCGCAACCCGACCGACGCAACCTCTCCGCCAAATCGTCAAACAGCGACGACGTGTAGAAGCTGCCCCCGGTGCCGTGGATGAAAACCATGCCGCCCACGGGCACCTGCGGCGGACCGATCGGCTCCAGGTAGATACCGTCCAGTCGCAGCCCGTCGCGCGTTTGAGTTCGCACCAGATCGACCAGCACCGCGCGATGCTCCCCCTCAAAGAGATCGCCCATCTTGACCAACGGATGAAGTCGTGACCGGCGGCAAAGTTTGCCCCGGCGCCAGCGATTTTTCGCCCGGTGGCACAGCTCTTGGGGCCGCGGGGCCGGTTTTTGGGCGAATAATGCCCGACGGCCAGTGCTTCCCCTTGGGAGCGGGCCACTTCATCTATCCGCGGAGGGCGAATCATGGTAACGTACCACGCCGCTGAACGGTCCGCCAGGGCCAGGACTTGGCGGGGGACCGGGCGGGAGCCGAAAAAGGGGCTGGCCATGGCGCGAGGAAGGGCTGCCTGGTGGCTTGCGGCCGCGCTGCTCGTTGGGGCCGTCGCCGGAGGTTGTGTTTACCATCGCGGTTTGTTGGGGAGCCGAAGCGAGTCGCTTCCGACTTCCCGGGAAACGCCGGCCGCCGCTCCACTGCTGCCGCCTGTCGTGCCGGCGACCGAGTCGTCCCGGCCAGCGCCTCGGTCTCCGGCATCCGTCGAGAGCATCGCCCAGGCCCCCGAGGCACGCCCCGGCGGGGGCGTGCCTGGCCGCTTGACGTCGAACCCGTCAGCCCCCTTGCCGGCGGTCAACCCCGACCCTCAGGCCGACCCCATCGCCACCATTCGCGAACTCCATCGTCGCGCCGTGGAGAGTTACGCCCAAATCGACTCCTACATCGCCCGGCTCCGACGTCAAGAGGTGGTGGGCAACACGCAAAAACCTGAGGAAATCCTTCTCTTCCGCTTCCGCAAGCAGCCGCACAGCGTCTACCTCAAGTGGATCGGCGAAGAGGGTCGAGGCCGGGAAGTGACATTCGTGCGGGGGCAGCACGGCAACAAAATTCACACCTTGACGGTGGCTAACGATATTCCATTCCTGCCGGGCGGCCGGCGCATCGCCTTGGCCCCTGATAGCCTGGTTGTCCGCAGCGCCAGTCGGCACTCGATCGATGAAGCGGGCATCGGGCACATCATCGACCAGCTCGGGCGCATCCTCGATGCGGTCAACCGGAATGATCCACGAGCCGCCCGGCTAAAGTACCTGGGATTCGTCACGCGACCGGAATATGACGCCCCTCTCGAAGGGGTCGAAGTTGTCCTGCCGCCGGGAGCCGAGCCGACGCTGCCGCGCGGGGGACGGCGGCTTTGCTTCTTCGACCCGCGGCACCGTCTGCCAGTGCTGCTGGTGACTTACGACGAATCAGGGCGTCAGGTGGAGTATTATTGTTACGACCGACTCCAGTACCCGGTCCGCCTGGACGACGACGACTTTGATCCAAATAAGCTGTGGGGACGATCGCCAGCGCAGTAGGAGGCCAATGCTGCCAGATTGGCAGGTGGCCGTTCGTGGCTGGCAGCCGGCGACGGGGTGCCGAATGGCGGCTTGATTTTGGCGAAAGCCCATGTTCATTTAAGGAAAAGGCTTAAGGACGCTCAGCTACCGAGCCGGGAACTGCGGTACGCCGTTTGCTCACCGCGTAGTGGAGGGCGCGGCGGGGTGCGTGGCCCCGCCGCTCTGCCGCAGGCTCCCCTGGGCCTAAATAAGGAACGGCCCGATGAGGTAAGCGGCAATGCTGGCCACCTCGGAACGGAGCCCGTATTCGATCCTCATCACCGACGATGACGTCTCCTGCCGCGAATCGCTGCGGGAGATCATCGAAGCGGATGGTTTCCGCGCCTTGACAGCCGCCTCCGGTGAAGAGGCCATCGAAATTGTCCGCGATGCCCCGGTCCATCTCGCCTTGCTGGACCTGCACATGCCCACCCTGTCCGGCCTGGAGACGATGCAGATCGTGCGGCAGTACAACGCCATGATGCCCTGTATTATCATCACCGCGGACACCAGTGAGGGAGTGGTCCGCCAGGCCTTCCGCGCCCGGGCCTACAGCGTGATCCCCAAACCGGTGAGCAAGCAGGTCCTCCTTTATACCGTTCTCCGGGCCTTGCTGCGAGTGTATGGCATCCGGCCTGAAAAACGGGAAACGAATGGAGGTTGACTGTTCCTATAAGGCCGGCCCGGTCGCCGTGCCTCACCCGTATCGTCTTTCACCGAAGGAGTGACAACGGCATGAAAGTCGTACCCCTGAACGACAAGATCGTGGTCAAGCGTCTGGAAGCCGAGGAAAAGACCGCCGGCGGCATCGTTCTGCCCGACACCGCCAAGGAAAAGCCGAAACAGGGCAAAGTGCTCAGTCTGGGGGACGGTAAGCTCCTGGAAAACGGCAAACGCGCCCCCTTCCAGGTCAAGGAAGGCGACCGGGTGCTCTTCACCTCGTACGCCCCGAACGAGGTAACGGTGGACGGCGAGGAATACCTGATCATGACCGAAGACGACATCCTCGCCGTCATCGAATAACGCTGATTTCAGCCGAAGGCCGGCCTGCGGAATGCCTGGTTACCAGGTCGTCGGCTTACTCTCCCAGGTTCTTTCCAGGCCGGCCTTTCTCCCTGGCCGTTGCCCGTCGTTTTGGCCGCCGCTTGCGCAGGGGGACTGTCTGCACCCTCGGGTGCAGACTGCTGCTTTCAATCTCCCAGCCCCCGGACATCCCTCCGCTTCCGGAATACGATATCGCCAAGGTGTCCAGAAACGATTGGGGACCAGTCCGGGGAGGACGACCGTGGACTCTCTGATGAAGAACATTGCGTCGCCGTTGCTGCTGCGACTGGTACTCGCCGCCGTGTTCGTGAACGCCGGCGTGCAGAAGGTAACAGGCGATGGGACCGAGTGGGGAGCCAACTGGGCCAGCCGGATGGCGCAGCCACCCAACACGGCCGTGCAGCTGGCCGTCGCCTGGGGTGAGCTGCTCGGTGGACTGGCATTGCTGCTGGGCTTTTTGACCCGTCTGGCGGTCTTGGGGCTGGCGATCATCATGGGCGGTGCCATTTACCTGGTCCATTCGCCCCAGGGCTTGCGCACGCCCTTGACGGAGTATCAGCTGCCGCTCACCCTCCTGGTCATCTGCATTTCTCTGATGCTCACCGGCGGCGGCACCCTGAGTATCGATCACCTCCTGTTCGGCACCGGCCCGGCCAAGGCCCGGTGAGCCGGGCAGCTTGGTGGGGGATTGGCATCGGATGCGCTTCACGGTGCTCGCGAGCGGCAGCATCGGCAATGCCAGCTTGGTGCAAAACGGTGTCTCGGCGATCCTGCTGGATATCGGGTTAGGGCCTCGGCAGCTGGCCAGTCGTCTGGCAACGGCGGGAGCCTCCTGGCGGGACGTTCACGCCGTCATCCTGACCCACGTTCACGGCGACCATTGGCACCACCGTACCCTGCTCCATTTGGCCCAACGGGCGATCCCGCTTTGGTGCCATGCCCATCACCGCGCCTGGCTGCGGCGCCATGTGGCGGAATTTGCCGAGGTCGAGACGGCCGGGCTGGTTCGCTGTTATGACCCGGCCAAGGTCTGGAGTCCCGTTTCCGGGCTGCGCGTCCGCGCCCTCCCCGTCCGCCACGACGGCGGCCCAACCTTTGGCTTTCGCCTGGAAGGAACGCCGGGGCTTTTTGGCCAACGCCCCGCCCTGGCGTACGTCGCCGACCTCGGCTGCTGGACCTACGACCTCGCCCAAGCCTTAGCCAACGTCGATCTCCTCGCCCTGGAGTTCAACCACGACGTCGCCCTGGAGCAAGGCAGCGGCCGCTCCGCCCGGTTGATCGCTCGCATCCTGAGCGACGACGGGCACTTGTCCAATGAGCAAGCAGCGGCCTTGTTGGCGGAGGTCGTTCGCCGCTCCACCCCGGGTCGACTCAAGTACGTCGTGCAGCTCCATCTCAGCAGCCAGTGCAATCGAGCCTCCTTGGCCCGAGGTCTGGCCCAGGCCGTACTTGGCCGCGGTCCCGAAGCACCCCAGCTGCACACGGCCGGTCAGCACGCGCCGACGCCGACCTTCGACGTGACGGCACGCCCTTGAGGGGCTGTCCGTGCCCCACACGTCGACGCATGCTTATGGATCGAGCCGATGACTTGGCCGCGCCCGCCGCCCTTAGCGGCGGGCGGCGCTGTCCCGGGCCGCAGGCACTGGGGACAAAGAGCTTGCCGATCCGAGGGCCAGGGAACGGGGCGGCGCCGACCGCCCGATAAGATGCACCGACGGGGCCTTGATGCACGCCACCACGACAGCCCCGGGAGAGAGGCCGATTTCCTCCGCGGCGGGGCGCGTCACCAGGGCGAGCAGGGGAAACCCGGCGTCCAGCTCAACGCACCACAACGGTGTCGCCGGGCGAATGCCCACGACGCGGGCAACCAGGACGTTGCGCGCGCTGGTCGGCGCCCCGCGAGCGCTCTGCAAGATCACGTCCTCGCCGCGGATGCTGACCAGCACGTCCTCGCCCAGGTCCTGAGGCGCCAGCGCCGTGAGTTGCACGCTGCCGACCTCGACGGTCGCCAAGCCGTCGCGGACGCTGACCACCCGACCGGGTTGCAAGGTTTCCACGCCCAGAAAGCGGGCCACCTCCGCCGTGGCCGGATAGGCATAAACCTCCGCCTTGTGCCCCTGCTGAGCGACACGACCATCCAGCAGCACCGTGACCTGTTCGGCCAGGAAGTACGCCTCCGCCAGGTCGTGGGTGACGAGCAGGATGGTGAGCTGCCGCTCGCGCTGCCATTCGCGGAGCAGCCACCAGAGTTCGCGGCGGAGGTTTTCATTGAGGGCGGCAAACGGTTCATCGAGCAGGACGAGCCGGGGCTGGCTGACTAATGCCCGAACCAGCCCGACGCGTTGGCGTTCGCCACCCGACAGGGTCGCAGGAAAGCGGTCGAGCAAGTTCCCCAAGCCGGCTGCTTCGACCAGCTGCTTGAGCAATGGCTGAAACTTCGCCTGTGGGATTCCTCGCGCCCGGGCGCTGTAGGCGAGGTTGTCGCGCACACTGAGGTGCGGGAAGAGGCCGAGCTGCTGGGGGACGTATCCCAAGCCACGCTGCTCGATTGGCAACCGGGTCAAGTCGGTGCCAGCGAGGCGGATGCATCCTTTTTCGGGCGTCAGGAGGCCCAGCACGGCTTCCAGGAGCGTCGTCTTGCCCGAGCCGGAGGGCCCCAGCACGGCATGACATTCCCCCGGCGCGACCATCAGGCTGACGTCGCGGAGACGGAAATTGCCGGCGGCCACGACCAATGATTCGATCTCAAGCATCGACGGCCCGTCCCAAGAGGCGGCGCGTCACGTACAGCGCGGCGAAACCGATGGTCACCAGCACGAGGATCAGCGCCACGGTGCCTTCCAGATCGGCGCTGGCCAAGCGGAGGAAGACCGCCACCGGCAGTGTTTCCGTCCGCATCGGCATGGTGCCGGCCACGGTGATGGTGGCGCCGAACTCGCCCAGGGCCTTGGCCCAGGCGAGGATGAAGGCCGCCATCAGACCTCGGCGCGCCAGCGGCAGGGTGATCGTGAACCATGCATACCGCGGCGTGGCGCCGAGCGTACGGGCCACCGTCTCCAGCTCGATCGGCACGGCATCGAACGACGCTTTGAGCACGCGCACCGCCACGCCCAGGACGGTGACGAACTGTGCCAGCACCACACCGGCAAAGCTGAAGACGAATTGCAGGAGGTGTTCCTGGATCCAGTCGCCGGCACTCGTGTTAAAGAAGATCAGGAGCATGGCCCCTAGCGCGGCCGGGGAGACAATGATGGGAAACTCCAGCAGGGTATCGACAAGTTCTCGGCCACGGAACGGGTAACGAGAGAGGGCGTAGGCCGCGGGGGCCGCCAGCGCCACCGCCAGCGTCGCGGCCAGGGTCGCCGCCCCTACCGACAAGCGGACCGCCGACCAGGTCCGCTCGGATCGCGCCGCCTGCCAGACCGCCGCACCGTCGAGAAAACAGCCCAACGACGCCAGCAACCCGCCATAAAGAATCAGCACGCTGATGGCAGCGGCAATCGTCGAGCGACGAAGGTTCATGGGGTGGTCAGTCCCGGATCCAGTCTTGAGGCACCTGGTATTCGCCGCCGACCGGCTTCTTCCCACCAATATAGTGTTCCGCCTCTTCCACGGTGGTGAAGTAGTGATGCCGGGCGAAGACCGCCCGGCCCTCCGGCCCGGCCAGGAAATTGATGAATGCCTGGGCAGCATCGCGGTCATGGGTAAACCGCGACACAGCCACGGAGATGTATCCGATCCGTGGAACCTGGTCCTTGGGCAAGGGCACCGTGTCGATGCGTTTCGGGTCCCAGTGCTCGAACACGCTCCAGCCGATCACGGCGTCGGCCATCTTCAGGGAAATCGCCGTGGCGGTCTTTTCGCAGCTTTCCGTGTAGTTGATCAGGTTCCGTCGAAGGGCCTCCTTCTCCTCCGGCGTGCACGACTTTTCGATGATTTCCACGGCATAGGCCCCGAGGCAGACGCTCCCGGGATTGGCCAGGGCAACTTTGACGCCCGGCCTGGTGAGGTCCCGAAGCGTCCGGATGCGATGCGGGTTTCCTTTCCGCACGTTGATCGCGGGCACCAGGTAGGCGATGATCGTTTCGGTGTCGGCAAAGACGTCCCCGTCCCGTTTGGCCTTCTCCATGTAATCGGACGATCCGGGTAGATAGAGATCGCCCTGCTTCGCGAGCTTCATCTGCGCCAGGACATGCCCGGAGCCGCCGAAAACCAGGTTAACCTGGACGCCAGTCTTGCCTCCGTAGAGCTTCGCGGCCTCTTCCACTGGCGGTTTGGAGGCCGCTCCCACATAGGCCAGCAATGTCTTTCCATTTGGCGCCGGTCTGGCGCATCCGCCAAGGAGCAGGGCGGATGGCAGCGTCAGTGCCAGGAGGGCAAATGTTTTCATGAGGGGTCAGGCTTCGGCGTGGCGGGCAGGCGTGGGCCAGGGAGCAAAAACAACACAGCCGCCCGGCCCCTTCCGGGGCCGGGCGGCCGTCAGCGCCCGTGGTCTTCGTATCCGGCTGGTCAGCCGCCCGGCAGCAGCGGGTGCCGAATGACCGGGATCGGCTGATCGCGGGACGCGGTCTGGAAGACCGGGGTCAGGGTGAAGCGGACGTAACGGCCATCACTGGAGATGGCGGCTTGGGCTGCCAAGTCCATGCTTTGGGCGGCGAAAGGCACCACCCGGCTTTGGTAAGCGACCTCCTCCCCGCCGCCCGCGGGAGGCGGGCTGATTGACCCCGCCCGAACCGGCACGCCTGTGGAAGCCAAGCCGCCGCTGATGCTGGTTTCAAACGTCGATAGCGTCGGATCGACCAGACTGCGGAGCTTGTTTAGGATGCGGTCGCCGGGCGTTGGCGGGGCCTCACTCTCCAGGCGGCGGACCGTAGCCAGCGGCGTGACCGCGGCCAGGGCCGTCCGTCGGCCTTGTGCCAGCTGGAGCTTGAACTTGTGGCTGCGATCAAGCACAATCGTGCGACGCTCGATGGTCTCGCGGGGCGTTCCTTGGCCGCGAATGATCTCCACCGTCGCTTTGGAGCCGAGGGGTCGGCCCCAAATGCGTTCGATCGTCACCTCGTACTCACCCGGGAAGGCTTGGGCGGCCACATAGTCTTCGCTCTTGGCGTTGACCAAGTTGTCCCCAATCAGGATGCCACCGCCTGGCGTCTGTCGATGCAAGTGCGAGCAGACGGTGCCGCACGGCTCGAGGACCTTCAAGTCAAGGTCGGCATCGCCGTCCCAAGCCAGGCGGATGACCAAATCCCGCTCCCGGCCCTGGTCGATCAGCGACTGGAGACGGTCTGCTTCGTCCTTGCGCTGCTTGGTCCGCAAAACCTTGACGTGACTGGCGATCCGCTCGCGAGCCTGAGCGTGCAGGTCATCGTTATCGACCGGCCAATCGCGCCGGAGGAGGTTGGTGGCAGCCCACGCCAACGCTTCGGTGTCCTGGGCCAATTCAGCATAGGCCAGGGCATCGGCATACGGGTCGGGGAGGTTGGGTTCCAACGACGCCGCTTGTCGGCAGAAGGCCAAGGCCTGGGCGAAGCGCTTGTGGCCGGCCATGGCCTGCGAGGCCCGGAGATAGCTCTGGGCGTCCTGCGGTTCGATGTCGACCGCGGACACCTGGGCACGTTCGACTTCCTCAGGCGAGCCGCCGCTGGCCTGGAGGGCAATCGCCAGGGCTTCGTGGACCCAAGGCCGGACGACAATCCCCAGGCGGAGGTTGGCTTTGAGGAACTCGGCCGTGTGTTCAAACTTCCCCATGCCGGCGAGGAAGTCGGCGGTGGCGATAATCAGGCCCGGGTCGTTGACTCCCTGGGCGAGGGCCTTTTGCCACATGGTCTTGGGGTCTGGCTCCGGTTTGGCCGGCGCCGGATCAGCGGGTGGCTTCTGAGCCACGGCCGGCCCGTTGGGTTCCGGCTTGGGCGGGGCCGGCGCCTTGGGATTGATCTTGATGGGCGGATCATTCTGGGCAACAGCGATGGGCTGGCCGCCGCCCGGCGCCTGGGCCACGGGCGGGGCATTGGCTGGCCGGCTCAGCACGCTGCTGATGCGGGTATGGACGCGGCTGGAGCCGCGAACGACCAAGGCCCGGGCCGGTGGGTAGTAGCTGAGCGAGTTGAGCTGGTTTGGCTCGACAAGGGGTGCCTCCTCGGCCACGGCACCGGGCGGCGGCAGAACCCCTCCCGGTTGATTGAATTGGGTCAGGTTGCGCCATTCGCCTGGGGCAATGACCTCCGGGATGAGTTGGAGGAGGATGGCGCTTTGGTCGCCGCCCTGGAGGCCGAACTGGCCGCCGAGGTTACCGTATTGGCCGAGCTGGCCGCCGGTGAAGCCGGCAAAGCCGCCGCCGACGCCGAGGTTGACGGCGCCGCCGCCGGCGCCGATGAAGCCGGCGTTACCGCCGAAGCCGCCATTTTGCATGGCGAGGCCGCCAGCGCCGCCGCCCAAGCCACCCAAGCCACCGAGGCCACCCAAGGCCGCGCCAAAGCCCCACAGGCCACCGAATCCCAGGGGTCCGAGGCCGAAGCCGAAAAGGCCTCCGCCGAAGCCCAGCAACCCGCCTCCACCACCGATGCTCAACTGGTTCGTCTGAATCCCCAGCTGGCGGTAGAGGCTCTGAAGGTTCACCGAGTTCGGGATTGGGATGACCAAGTCGGCCACCGGGTAGGCGCGAACCGCCTTCTCGGTCAAGGCCCGCGTCGCCGTGGTCACTTCGATGTAATCCCGGCGAATGATGTAGGTCCCACTGGGGTTCAACTGCGACAGAAGCAGCCGCAAGATCGTCCCCAGGCTGACTCCCTTCATCTTCGGCAACTTGACTTGGGTGGTTTCGATCTCGATTTCTGGCGCCTCGGCCTTGAACGCCGCCGTGTCGATCAGGATCGTGAGGTTATAGCGGTCGGTGAGATAACTGAGGGCCTCCTTAAGTTGGGTCCCGGCATCGAACCCTTCAAAGTCCTCCTTCAATGGCTCGTTCAACTTGTCGCGCAGCTCGATGGTGCGGCGTGGCATTTCGCCGTCGAGGTTCTGGATGTCGTAGCGACCTTTGCGCAGCTCCGTCAGCCTCCGCCACACGTCGGCCGGCGGGAACTGCACCGGCGGCTCATCCGGGAAGGGCACGGCGGACTTGTCCACTTGCAGTAGCGTCAGCATGAAGCGTTCTTGCCGCAGCTGGCGGATGTCGTCCGCCTCTTTCTGGTGGGTGGCAATGCCCCCGATGAACGCAGCCGCCGTCGTGGCTTGGGGCACCGGCTGCCCGGCACTGATCTGGTCTTGCTGCATGACCAGCGCTTCCCGCCACGCCTCCTCCAGGCGCCCCCGATTCATCAAGTCGTTGATGGCCAGGATGCGGCGGCGGATTTTTTCGTTCTCCTGGAGCCGAGCCTGCTCCGCATTGATCCGCTGGTTCGCGTTGGCCACCCGCCGGGCCTGCTCGTCACGCTGCTGCTGGATCACCCGACCTTGAAGCTCCACGTTTTGCAGGGCGTTCTCCAATCGGCCGGCCAACGCCTGGCGGACGTTCGGCGATAGATCGACGTTGTCGCGGATGCCGGCCAAGGTTCGCTTGAGCAGGTCCTTGGCGGCGTCCGGGTCGGTGGGAAGCAGCCGCCGGGCTTGGTTGATGGCATCGCTCACCGCCTGGGTGACGCGCTGCTCCTCGATGGCCAGCCGCTGCTTTTGCAACCGAAGCAAGTCTTCGTTGGCCGGTGGAACGGCCTCGTTTCCTGCGGCTGGCGGCGGCTGGTCGGCGCCCTGGAGCAGCACCAACTGGTCGCGGGTGACACGTTTGGGGGCGTTCTTCTCAATCAGCAGGGCGCCATCCTTCGGCTTGGCCAGGTTTTCCTGCAACTGCTGCCGGGTCAGCAGGCCCTTACGCAGCTTTTCCACGACCTTCAGGCCGGCGGCTGCCTCCGCATCATGCGGATCAAGCCGATGGGCCAAGGCAAACATGCGGTCAGCAGCCTCGAGGTTGTCTTTGGCCAAAGCCCATTCCGCCTGGGCCAAAAACTCATCCCGCGCCAGGCGATTCTGGTCGGCGGCGAAGGCCAAGGCCCGGTCGGCGCGGATGAGGGCCGGCGCCTCCTTCAGGTCCGACCGCCGCCATTGTTCCACCATGCTCACGAGGAAAAAGTTGTCCACCTCCGGGCCCGGCACCGCTTCGGTCTGACGAACCCGGACCTTTCGCCCCGCCACCGTGCCCTCGATCGTTACCGTGATCGACGCCTGGGGCTTGGTCCGACCGACGAGCAAGGTCGGGGAGTCGGCCCGCAGCGGAGGCAGCCGGGTGGGATAGTGCTCCAGGATTTCCGTCGAAAGCTCCAGCCCCGACGGATAGAGGATCGGGGCGGCCAAGGCATCGTGCAGCCGCCGGAGGGTGTCCGCCAGCTGGTCGGTCGGCAGGATCCGGACCGGCGTCCCGCCGGTGCCGGTCGCCAAGCCGTGCAGGTTTTTCGGATCAAGCCGTGGCCCGATAGGCACGGGGAAGAAGGCGACTTCCGCGGCGATCATCTCCTGGCAAAGCCGGAAGCGGTCGGCGTCGTCGAGCAGATTGTGATTGCTCATGCCGTCGCCCAGGAAGATGATGGCCTGCTGCCGGCCTGGCTGACGATCGAAAGCGGCCATCGCCTGCTTCAGGCCGTGCTTGAGGTCCGTGTTGCCGAGTGGGACTTCCTGTTCGAGGGTCTTCAGGGCGTTCTTGACGACCTCCGAGTTGCCCGGATGGAAGCCGCGGCCGGTCAGGCTGCGGGTGGCGCTGGCCGCGGGAATGTTGACGGTCCAGATGGCGACGCGATCCTCCGGCCGGGCCTTTTCGACGATGGCCTGGGCCAGCTGGCGGGCCATGGCGAGGGGCGTGCCGGCCTGGCTCGCGGAGGTGTCGATCATGATGAGAAGGTCTCGGGGCCGTGGCGTCGTCGGCTCGAGTTGGGGGCGGACCTGAAGGGCAAAAAGCGTGTCCCCTTCCAGGGTCCGATAGGTCAACACGGGGCGATCCGTGAACTTGGTAGCGGCCAGATCGGCCGCCAAGTCCCGGCCATTGACGCCCTTGGGCTGTTTCTGGCTGTTCAGGATCGAATCGTTACGTGTCCGGGCAGAGTCGCCCCAGACTTGCGCACATGCCAACGCGGCGGCCAACGCCAAGACCGCACCGACGGTCTCCAGCCGGCGTACCGTGGTCATGTCCTGTTCCCCCTGCTGATGTCCGAGACCCGGCAACTGTCCGATACCCTAAGCTCACTCAGCGCCCCGGCGGTATGTCAGGGCGGCACCCTTCCCCAACCGCCAAACGGTCCGGCGAGCCAATGCTTGCGCTGCCGTTTCCATTTTTCTCCGACCAGCCATCACGGGCGCGCAGTTTTCCCTTTGTAACGAATTCTAATCCCCGGTCCCCGTCCGCCGCCAGTGGAATTTGTCCCCGGGGCTGGAAATCGTCCGCTAGCCCCATCATGTTGCGTCTCGTCTGCCTCACCCCCATGCCTGCTCGGCTTGACACAACCGAACCACCCGCTATAACGCCGACCTCCCGTCGGACAGTTTCCGGAATGCTGACGGCCCTCGAAGGAGGGCTGTCGCGAGTGATCACCGCAGCTGGGAGTCGCAGCATGCCCGATGCGAGCACGACCTTGAGCGACCTCAAGGAAGCGGTTCGCCGCTTCGCCAAGGAACGCGATTGGCAACTGTTCCATTCACCCAAGAACCTGGTCATGGGCTTGGCGGTGGAGGCGGCGGAATTGATGGAACACTTTCTGTGGGTGGACGCCGAGGCTTCCCGCCGGGTGGTTTCTGATCCGGTGCAGCTGCAACAGGTGGCCGACGAAATGGCCGACGTGGCTTGTTACCTTCTTAACCTGAGCCTGGTCCTGGGAATCGACCTGAGCGAGGCCATATCGGCCAAGATTGCCAAGAATGCCGTGAAGTATCCGGTGGACCAGTGTCTGGGACGGGCCCACGCTCCGGGAACTAACGGCTGAGCGGTCGGCCGACGGCCGGGGGCACGGAAAAAGGGCCGAGCGGGTCCGAGGGATCATGAAGCGAAGCGTCGCATACGCCGGGCTGATGCTTGTTCTGGCTCTGATCGGCGGCTTCGGATTGGTGCTGGGCCAAGTCCAACCGGTGCTCCTCAAGCCAACGACGGACGATTCGCCACCCCGTCCGCTGCCGACCGAGGTCGGCCGAGTCGCCGCCACCCCAGCGGTGCAAATCGACAAGACTGGGCCGCACGTCATCAACGTCGGTGAGACATTGGTTTACGAAATCGCGGTCCGCAACGTGGGCACGGTCGCTGTCGGAGAGGTCCGGGTGGTGGACGAGGTGCCGGCGGGTGCTCGCTTCCTGGGGGCCGAGCCACCGCCGGAAGGCGGTGCCGGCCCACGGCTCAGCTGGTCGCTAGGCACCCTGGCCCCCGGCGTGGAACAGCGGATCAAAGTCAGGCTCCAGGCCGTGCAGCCGATCGAGCTGCGGGCCACAGCCACGGTCACGTTTTCGGCCTCGGCCGCGGTCGCTACCCGCATCACCGAGCCGCGGCTCCGACTGGTCAAGACCGGGCCGGAGAGCGTCCAGGTCGGTGAACCGGCCGTTTTCCAATTGACCATTACCAACACCGGCACCGGCCCCGCCCACCACGTGATCCTCCGAGACCACCTGCCGCCCGGCTTACGGCATCCCCAAGGTGAGCTGGTGGAAACCGATGTCGGCACTCTTCACCCGGGAGAGGCGCGCACCATCACTTTGACCACCACCGCCGTTCACGCGGGCCGATTCGTCAATCAGGCCACGGTGACGGCGGAAGGCGGTGTCA
>JANWYO010000319.1 GCA_025055215.1 Gemmataceae bacterium | reverse complement strand
GGGGGGTTCGCCCCCCCCTCCTTCCCCCCGCCCCCCCCCCACTCCAACATTTTTTTCTCTTACACTTTCACCAACACCTTGCCCGCCGGGGGGGGGGGGGGGCCGCGTCCCGGGCGCCCCCCGCTCCCGCGTCACTCCTGCCGGGAGATCCTTCCATGCGCTGGTTCTTGGTGTCCGCGTTGGTCGCCCTCTGGTCCCTCGCGCCCCTCCGGGCGGAAGACAAAAAGGCGAAAGACGCCGACAATCAGCCGATCAAAGTCATCCAGCTCAACCGCACCGATCCGGTCAGCTACGAAAAGGAAATCGAGCCGATCCTGGTCAACAAGTGCGTGTTTTGCCACAGCGGACCGGTCAAGGAGGGAAAGCTCGACCTGGCGTCGTACGACAGCTTGATGCGCGGGGGCAAGAGCGGCAAGCCAATCGTCCCCGGCAAGGCAGAGGAAAGCCGCTTGTACAAGCTCTGTGCGAAGACCCAGAAACCCTTCATGCCTCCGAAGACGGAAGAGCCGCTGACGCCCGAGGAATTGGCGCTGATCCGGCTCTGGATCGATCAAGGGGCCAAGCCACCGAGTGGTCAGCGGGAGAAACCGAAAGTGGTGCTGTCGGGGCTTCCCCCGGCGGTGCAGCCGGTCCGCGCCGTGGTCATCAGCCCGGACAAGAAGAGCATCGTGGTCGGCCGGGCCAATCAGATCCACGTCTACGACGCTGCCACGGGTGACTATCAGCGGTCGTTCGTCGATCCAGGGCTGCTCGGGCCGGACAAGCAGCCGCTGAAGGCCGCTCACATATCGCTGGTCGAGTCGCTGGCGTTCAGCCCGGATGGTAAGACGGTCGCCAGCGGGAGCTTTCAAGAGGTGGTCCTCTGGGACTTCGAGAAGGGCGAATCGAAAAACAAGCTGACCGGATTTGCCGAGCGCGTGGTAGCGTTGGCGTTCAGCAAGGACGGGAAACTCCTCGCCACCGGCGGTGGGGCCCCCACCGAGGAGGGGGAGATCAAGGTCTTTGAGGCCGACAGCGGCAAGCTGGTGGTGGACATCAAGAATGGCCACAGCGATACGGTCTTCGGCGTGTGCTTCAGCCCCGATGGAACGAAACTGGCCACCTGTGGGGCGGATAAATTCGTGAAGGTTTTCGAGTTGCCCGAGGGGAAGTTCCTCAAGTCGTTCGAGGGACATACCCATCACGTTTTGGATGTCGGCTGGAAGGGAGACGGCAAGGTACTGGCGAGTGCCGGGGCGGACAACGTGGTGAAGCTCTGGGACTATGAAAAAGGTGAACAAATCCGCACCATCAACGCCCACGGCAAACAGGTGACGCGCTTGCAGTTTGTCGGCAGCACGAACCAATTCGTGACGTGCAGCGGTGACCAGACCGTCAAGATGTGGAATGCGGACAACGGCGGCTCGATCCGCAACTTTGGTGGCGGCGGGGACTTTTTGTACGCCGTCAGTGTCAGCGCCGACGGCCAGCTGCTGGCCGCCGGCGGCGAGGACGGCTTGGTCCGCACCTACAACGGCCAGAACGGCCAGCTGCTCAAGACCCTCAATCCCCCGCCACCGCCCGCCAGCCCCAAATGATCCCCGCCTTCGACGGGAGGGCGGATCCCACAGTGTGTCCTTCGAGGAACCAACGCATGCACTCCAGGAGCTGGGTGTCGGCCCTGGCCGGCTGGCTGGTGGTCGGGCTGTCCGCCGTCCAGGCGGAGGTCAAGCCGCACGCCCTCTTTTCCGATCACATGGTGTTGCCACGCGGGGCCAAGACCCCCGTCTGGGGGACGGCAGCCGACGGCGAAACGGTCACGGTCCGCTTCCTGAAACAGGAAAAGACCACCACCGCCAAGAATGGCCGATGGCTCGTGTACCTGGAAAACCTTCAGGCGGGCGGCCCGTATGAACTCACGATCACCGGCACGAACACCATCACGCTCAAGAACGTGCTTATCGGTGACGTTTGGCTGTGCAGCGGACAGTCGAACATGGCCTGGGCTGTCCGCTCCAGTGCCGGGGCCGACGAAGCCATCGCCGCCCCGGCGAATCCGATGATCCGGCTATTTACCGTTCCCCGCCGCTTGGCTCGCACCCCGCAAACCGACGTCGCGGCCTGCTGGGAGGAGTGCAGCCCGACAACCGTGGCGGCGTTTTCGGCCGTCGGCTACTACTTCGGTCGTGACTTGCAAAAAGCCCTTAACGTCCCCATCGGCCTGATAAACTCCTCCGTCGGCGGCACGCCGGCGGAAGCCTGGACGAGCAAGTCGGCTTTCCTGACCACTCCCGAGTTGAAGGCGATCGTGGACCAAGACGAGCAGAACTACCCCGCGGCCTTGGCTGCCTACCCGAAACTGGTGGAAAAATATAAGGAAGCCCTCGCGCGTCACAAAGACGCCGTGGCCAAGGCTAAGGCGGAGGGTAAGCCCATCCCGGCAGCGCCGCGGCCGCCCGTTCATCCCGACAATTCCACCAGCCGGCCCGCCGTGCTGTTCAACGGCATGATCGCGCCGTTGCAGCCGTTCGCCATTCGCGGCGTCATTTGGTACCAGGGTGAGTCGAACGCCGGCCGCTACGCCGAATACCAGGCGCTCCTCTCGGCCATGATCCAAGACTGGCGGAAAGGGTTTGGGTGCGGGGACTTCCCCTTCCTGATCGTGCAGCTGGCGCCTTTCATGAAAATCGAGACAGAGCCGACCGATACCGCCTGGGCGCGGCTGCGGGAAGCGCAGCTCAAGACGACCCAGTCGGTCAAAAACTGCGCCTTGGCGGTCATCACCGATTTGGGCGACGAAAACGACATCCACCCCAAGCAGAAAGCACCGGTCGGACAACGCCTGGCCCTCGCCGCCCGCGCGCTGGCGTATGGCGAGCAAATCGTCTACTCCGGCCCAGAATTCGAGCGAATGACCGTTGACGGAAGCAAGGCCGTACTCCACTTCCGCCACGTCGGCAGCGGACTGGTCGCCAAGGGGGACAAGCTGACCGGCTTCACGATTTGCGGCGAGGATCGTCGCTTCGTGCCTGCCGAGGCTCGCATCGAGGGCCATACCGTAGTCATCAGCAGCCCGCAGGTGGCGCGGCCCGTGGCCGTTCGCTACGGTTGGGCCAATTATCCAGTGGTGAACCTTTGGAACAAGGAAGGCTTGCCCGCAACCCCCTTTCGCACCGATGACTTTCCCATGGTGGCGACACCGGCCAAGCCTGCAAAACCCTGACGCGACCCGGCCCGCCCCCAACCGTCCGACTCGCCGCGCCGCCCCGTCGTGCGGGCGGCGCGGGGAACAGATAGCGCCCTTTTCAACCCTTCTCGCCTGGTGACGATGCCCACGCGCCTGTTCGTTTACGGAACCCTGCGGCGGGGACACAAGGCCCACCATCTCCTCAACGGCCAGAAGTTCCTGGGCGAGGCCCGCACCCAGCCTCTGTACCGGCTCCTGGATCGCGGTCCGTATCCCTGCCTGGTGCTTGACCCGCCCCGAGGGTGCGCCGTTCACGGCGAAATCTGGCAGGTGTCCGACGACCTCTTACCAGTGCTCGACCGTTATGAAGGCCCCGAATTCCACCGCGAACCCGTCGCCTTGGAAGGCGACCCGTCACCCACCCAGGCTTATTTCTTCCACGGCGACACGGCTGGCTACCCGGATTGCGGCGACCGGTGGTGCTGAATACGCCGACTGGATGCGACATGCCGTTGCTACCGTGGCACGCGTCTTAGCCGCAAAGTTTACCGCCGGCCCGGGCCGCCTTGCAGCCCGGGCCGGCCTTTGGCCTCGTCGTGCGGCCGCGTCCTGGCGTATGATGCAGCTGTCGAGCGGCCCCGCGCCGCGCGGCGGCCCGGCCATCGGCAGCGAGGAGGCTCCCCATCATGCGTTCGCTCTGGCACCCGTTCGTTTTGGCGGCGGCCCTGGCGGCACCGGCCTACGCCCTGGGGCAGGCACCGTGCCCATCGGCGTACTACTTCCGATCGCCTGTCTTCCCGTCGAATGTCATGCCGTCGCCCTCGCCCCGGCTCTTCACTGGGGCGCGCTATGGCTTTTATGTGCCCCCCACGCCGTCGGTCGCGTATCAGGCGCCGACGTACAGCGCCCCGATGTTCTACAATCCCCGGTATCCGAACCCCGGCCCTTACTTCTACACCCGCTACCAGTCGCTGACTCCGGGTTATTACAGCTATTACTACACCCCGGGCTTTTTCCGCTATTGAGCCGCCGCCGTCCGGCCCGACAGCAGCCGAGGAAGCACCTCGCGAGCAAATCGCTCGCCGAAGCGGCGGGCACCGGCCCGGGTCAGGTGGTGCCCATCGGTAAAGTCGCTGTCTGCCATCCACTCCCGGCAATCAATGACTTCGACGCCGAATTCCCGCTCCAGGTCGGTCAGGTAGGCGTCGATCTCCCGCAAGGACTCGGCACGGTACCAGCTGCGGAATTCGGCGCTTTCGGGCATCAGGAGCAACGCTGGCGCAGTCCCCGCCGATTGGCCCAACTCGAGCACCGCCCGCAGGGCCCGGTCGGCATCGGCGGTGATGCGAAAGGCCCGCAGAGCCGGCAGGTACTCCGCGCGAGTCTGTTCGAGTTGGTGCTGCTGCGAAAGCCCCGGTCCCGGCGGATCATAAAACGGCATCCAGCCGAGGTCGATTTCGTACCACCCTTCTTGGCGAATGCCCCAAGGGAGCCAGGCCGGGGCAAACCAGTTCATGAGGGAAAAACGGGCCGACCATGCGGGCAGCAGCCGTGCTTCCAGCCAGGCCCGGCGGAGGTGGGGAGGCGACGTCCCGAGCAAGGCTTCCAGGTCGCGGAGGTCCGACCGGCACAGGCGCGCCCCGGCCAGGGTGTCGATTTCTGCCGCGCCTGGCTCCTGCCGGAGCCGGGCGGGCAACACCTCGACCAGCAAACGCCCTGGGCGAATCCCATCGGCCAGGAGCCGGCGCAGGGCCAGATACTCCCGCACGGGGCCTGCCGCCGTCAGCCCGAAGTTGTATCCCCAGGCCTCCTGATCAGCCGCCAAGACTTCGGGAGCAAACGCCCGCTGCACCCGCGAACTGCCCAAGACCAGCCAGGCCGGTGGCCCCTTCTCCTGCGTCAGGCGCCGCAGCTGTCGAAGCCGCGCGCCCAATTCGGGGTCGCGCCACTCCGGCCGCCACGTCTCCATGCTGAGGGCCAACAGCAACTGCCCGACCACGAAGCAGCAGGCGGCGCTCCCGAGGACCGTGGCGGCACTCGCTGCCCGCAACCGCGCTCGTCGCGGCCAGGACCGTTCCCGGCGCGGGAACCACCTCACCGACATTCGGCTCAGCCGCGAAGTCGCACGCAGCAACGTCAACATGGCCGACGTTCCCACTCCAGCCGGGATACCTTTCGCCGTCCCTCCAGTGGGCCGAGAGGCTACCTCAAGGCCCCGGCCCCCAGGTCGGACCAGTCGGCGCCCGACCGTGGAGGCGCCGATGGCCAATGCTCCGCCCGCTGCTCGGCCGCCAAGCCGAGCCGGGTGGCGACCAGGGGCTGAATGATTTCGTCGTGCAGGCGTCGGCTATAAGCATTGGCCCCGGGGGCCAAGAGGTGGAACCCGTCCATGAAATGCTCGTCTCGGGCCCAATCGCTGGTATCGATGAACGGCACCCCATGTCGGCAAGTAATGCGCTGGATCAGGTTGGCGAATTCGGCGCGACTTGAGGGGGAGTAGCGCCGACGGAATTCGCTCCCCTCCGGCAGCAACATCAAGGTCACGGCGATGTCGTGCCGCTTCGCCAGCTCCAGCAACTCGTCCAAGGCCCGCTCCGCCCCAGCGCTAATGCGCAGGCGCCGGAGCGAGGAGTCGTACGTCTCCAACGCCACCACCACCCGATCTTCCTGCCGGGTGTTGCGGTCGTAGCTCGACGTGGACGGCAGCCAGCCGTCTTCCTCCAAACGTGCCCAACTCATGTCCTGGCATGCGTGGTAGGGGATCCACTTGGGGGCAAACTGCGTAAACAGGCTGAGGCGATAGGTGTACCAGGGAACCAGCCGCACGGACAGCCACTCGCGGACGACGGACCACGGCGCCGGGGCATGACGGCACACCACCGATAGGTCGTCCCAATCGAGGCGGGTCGGAACCACGCGGAAAGCCTCCGCCGAGAACTCGTCGTCTTCGTGCAGCAGCGGCGGCCAGACTTCGACCAGCAGCCCGTCTGGCCGGATGCCGTGGCGGAGCAGCCGGTGCAGGCACAGCAGCTCCAGCAAGGGGCCGGAGCCGAGCAGGGAGAAATTGAACAGCCGAGGTTCCTGGGGCTGGGCGCCGCCGGCGGGCATGACGCTCGGACGAATCGCCATCGCCGCCCGGGAGCTTCCGAGCACCACCACCAGCGGCCGCCCGGGGTCGCTCCTCAGCTGCTGCCGCAGGTGCAGCAAGCGTCGCCCGTATTCGGGGTCTCGGATCTCGGGCCGCATCAGCACCAGGAGCAAGGCGACCTGGAACATGACGAAGGCGAGGCCGCCCCAGCCCAAGGCTTGCCGACCGCGGCGTTCCCCGGAACGCCGCGGTCGAAGGTTCAGGCATGGGTTCCTGTTCATGGCAGTGGTGAAACCTCCGGCTTCTCAGTATCGGTAGAAGGCAGGCAGGAGCGCCTCGCGCACGAAGCGATCGCTGAAGCGTTGGGCGCTGCTGGGCAGGATATGGTGCGAGTCGAGGAAATCCTCCTCCGTCAGCCAATCGCGGGTGGACACCACCGGCACGCCATAGTCCCGCTGGACTTCGCTCAGCATGGCCTGGATCGCCGCCCAGGCCGAGGCAGGGTACCACGACCGAAAGGCCGGCCCCTCCGGCATCAACACCAAGGCGACGGAGATGCCCTCCTCCCGGCAGAGACCCAGGATGGCCCGGAGCGCCGCCACCGACACCGCATGCAGTTGAAAGTCGCTCAACAGCGCGTGGTACTCCCCGTAGGTTCGCCCAATGGCCTCGTCGCGCCGTGTTGCCAGGGCGCTCGCCACCAAATGGCTGTCGCCCCAGGCATCGGTATCCAGCGCCCAGTCCTCGCGGCAGCTCCACGGCAGGAGGGTGGGATAAAGCCGACTCAAGATGGCGAATCGCTGGGTGTACCAGGGCACCCAGAACGACCAGCGCCACACAGGCCAGCGCGGCTCGGTGGGAAAGCCGATGGCCTCCAGGGTGAGCAGGTCGTCGCGGTCCAGCCGATGGGTGTACAACCAGCGCCCCTCCGTCGGTTCGGGGCCGCTGCCGCCCAGCAGGGGCGGCAGCACCTCCACCAACACCACGCTCGGGCGCACACCGCGCTGCACCAGGCGGCGGAGGTTGAGCAGGTGCATCGTCGGCCCCGCCCCGTACATGCTGAAGTTGTAAACCACCACCGGCCGGCCCGTCTCGGCCGCCAGCCGTTCTTCCATCACCCCGCTGCGGAAGCCGTAGGCCGAGCGCGAACTCCCCAGGATCAGCACCGGCTCGGGGACACCTGCCCGCCAGGGCCCTCGGCTGGCGAGTGGCTCGGCCCGCGCCGCGCCCTCCAGCCGCTGACAGAGTCGCTGATACTTGTCGTGAAACGGCCCGTTGCGGAGGACGACCAGCCCACGGTCGAGAGTCACGGCCAAGCCGGCTTGCAGCCCGATCGCGATCGCGGCTGCCCACGCCAGGGAGCAGCGGCAGCGGCGGTGCAGCCCGTGTCGTCGTCCCGGACGCCTGCTCATGGCATGGTCCTTGTGACCTCAATCAATCTCAGAACACGAAATAGATGAATGCCTTGCCGCTGTCCGGCGCCAGCACCAGGGCAAGAGTGAGGACGGTGGCGTAGCCGAACCCCATCGCCGGTGCGGGGAGTCGGACCGACCACGCCTTCCACCAGCCACGCAGGGCCACCACATGGCACACGACGACCAGCAACACGGTGTACCACAAGCTGCGGTTGTGTAGCGGTGCCCCCAGCCCGGCATGGGGTACGAACAGGTGATGAAACATGGTCAGGGCTGCCGTGAAAGTGGTCGCCCGGAAAAAGACCCACAACAACGCCACCGTGGTGAAGGTCAGCACGATCCGGGCGGCGGTGCCCGGCACCGTCCGCAGCCACTGGGCCAGCCGTGGCCGGGTCTGGCAGTATGCCTGGAACAGCCGGTGGAGGATCAACACGAGGCCGTGCAGCACGCCCCAGACGACGAACGTCCAGCTGGCCCCGTGCCACAGCCCGCCGAGCGTCATGGTGATCAGGAGGTTGCGACACGTTTGCCCCATCGAGCCGCGGCTGCCTCCCAGGGGGATGAACAGGTAATCGCGCAGCCAGCTGGACAAGGAAATGTGCCACCGCCGCCAGAATTCGGAGATGTTTGCGGCGACGTACGGCATATTGAAGTTTGGTGCCAGCTTGTAGCCGAGCATGTGGGCCGTTCCCAGGGCCATGTCGCTGTAGCCCGAGAAGTCGCAGTAAATTTGCAGGGCGTAGGCCAGGGTGGCGAGCCAGGCCGCTCCCGTGTTGTAGAGTTCCGGGTTGGCAAAGACCGGGTCCGCGAACAAGGCCATGCGGTCGGCGATGGCCATCTTTTTGAACAATCCCATCAGGACGAGCTGCACCCCCAGCTGGAGCCGCAGCCAGTCCCACCGCTTGGGCCGGTGAATCTGCGGCAGGAAGTCACGCGCTCGCACGATCGGCCCGGCCACCAAGTGGGGAAAGAAGGTGATGAAGAGCATGAAATTGGCCAGATTCCGCTCGGCCGGGACGCGCCGGCGGTAGACGTCCACGGTGTAGTTGATGGCCTCGAAGGTGTAGAAGGAAATGCCGATGGGGAGGATGACATCCAGGCCCCAATGCCGGGCCGAGGCCCCCATCGCCTGCAAGGCCCGGTCCAGCGACTCGAGGAAAAAATTGGCGTATTTGAAATACGCCAATAATCCGAGGTTCATGACCAGGCTGGCCACCAGCAACGTCCGCCGCCACACGGGACGCTGGCTCTGCTCCATGCCTCGAGCGACCAGATAATCGACAGCGGTGGTCACAAAGATGATGGCCGCCAGCTGGCCATTCCAACTGGCGTAAAACGTGAAGCTCGACAACAACAGCAGCCAAACCCGCGCTCGATCCACCCCCAGGCGAACCACCAGCACTGATACCAGGCCGATGATGCCCGCCAAGGCACATCGCCAATCCAGGCGGGCCAGCGTTGGCCACGAGGGGGCTTGGACCAGGGCCGTGGCCAGGCCGGTGAGATCGTCGCCGCGGCTGATGAGGTAGCTGACCGCCGCCGCGACCAATCCGAGCCGGAGCCAAGGACGGGGCAGGGACCAGTAGCCGACGAAGACGGCAACGAAAAAGAAGAAGAAATCGCCGGAGTTAAAAAGCATGGCATCGTGCCTCGGCGATGCGGACTTGGGTTCCCGACTCTCCAGGAACCAGCGCCGCGCCACCTCCCGGTCGTAGCGGGCGCCGTAAGAGGGGATGACTATATACCCGACTCCGGCCGCCGGTCAATCCCGTCCCAAGCGCCGCTCGCCGCGCCCTGGCGCCACGGCGGGCCCCCCCGGAGCCCGCGTCCCCCTGCGGAACCCTCGGGATCTGCCCGACTCGACGGCAGCGAGATCGGCCGGTAACATACTGTTTTTACCCCGACAACCTCCTGACGCCCTTGGCGCAGCCCGAGTCTGGAGCGCTGCGGCGAGGCGCGGGTGGCTGAATGTGTCCCGGAGCTTCTCCGTTCCATGAAAGTCCCGTTGAGCTGGTTGCGCGAATACGTCGATCTCAGCGTCCCGCTTCCGGAGTTGGTCGAACGGCTGACCCTGGCCGGGCTGGAGGTCTCCGGAGTGCGCGTGTATGGCTTGCCGCTGCCGGAGGGACTGCACGTCAAGCCCGAGGATGTTGGTCCGGTGTGGGACCGGGACAAGGTGCTGCTGGCGCGGGTCTTGAGCACCGAGAAACATCCCAACGCCGACAAGCTGAAGCTGGTGACGGTGGACTACGGGGCAGGGGAGCCCAAAGTTGTGGTCACGGGAGCGCCGAACATTCGCGTGGGTGACGCCGGCCAACGGGTGGTCATCGGCCTAAGTGGCACGACTTACTGGGATGGCCACGTCACGCCGAAGCAACTGAGCGTCTTGAAGCCGACGAAAATTCGCGGGGTGCCCAGCGATGCGATGGTCATGTCGGAATTCGAGCTGGGGATTTCCGACGACCACGAGGGGGTGATTATCCTGCAAGACGACGTGCCGCCCCCGGGAACGCCCTTGGCGGATTTCCTTGGCGACATTGTGCTGGAAATCGATGTGCTGCCGAACATGGCCCGCTGTCTGTCAATGATCGGCATGGCGCGGGAAGTGGCAGCGCTGACGGGCCAGACGCTCCGCTTGCCGCCGCCTGCCATGCAGGCGGGCGGCCCCGCGAGTGCGGACTGGGTTGAGGTGGCGATCGAAGATCCGAAGCTGTCGGCGCGTTATGCCGCCGCCGTGGTGCGCGGGGTCCGGGTCGGACCGGCGCCGGAGTGGATGCGCTGGCGCCTCACCTACGCCGGCATGAGGCCGATCAACAACATCGTGGACATCACCAACTACGTGATGCTCGAATGGGGCCAACCCCTGCACGCCTTCGACTACGATCGGCTGCGGGAACGAGCAGGCGGACAGCGGCCGAGGATCATGGTTCGGTCTGCCCGGGCGGGGGAAGTGTTGACGACGCTCGACCAAGTGAAGCGCCCCCTGACGCCCGACAACCTGGTGATTGCCGACGGCGTCGGCCCCGTTGCCCTGGCGGGTGTCATGGGCGGGGCCGACACGGAAGTCTCCGACCAGACCACCAATGTCTTGCTGGAATCGGCCAATTTCGACTTCGTCAGCATTCGCCGCACGATGCAGGCGTTCAACCTGCCGAGCGAGGCGAGTCAGCGCTTCAGCAGGGGTCTCCACCCCGCCACGGTCGGCCCGGCGGCGGAGCGGGCCGCGGAGCTGATGCGGCTGCACGCCGGCGGAACCATCTGCCAGGGGCTGGTCGATTGCTACCCGGCGCCGCCGGAGCCGCAAGTGGTGTCGCTGCCCCTGCGGGAAGTTCGCCGGCAGCTGGGCATCGAGCTTCCCGTGGGCGAGGTTCGTCGTATCCTCGAAGCCTTGGAGTTTCGGGTCGAAGCGACGGGCCCGGAAACATTGCGCGTGACGGTGCCGCCGCACCGGTGCGACATCCAGGTTGGCGCAGCCGACCTCATCGAGGAGTTGGTCCGTGTTCATGGTTACGACCGCCTGCCCGCGACGTTGTTGGCCGACCAGCTACCGGAGCAACACACCAACCGCTCCTTGGTCTTGGAGGAACGGGTCCGCGACATTCTGGTCCACGCTGGTTTGCAGGAGGTGATCACCTACGCGCTGACTCGGCCCGAGGCCGAAGCCCCCCTTGGGCCGCCGGTGACGGACTACTTACGGCTGAAGAACCCGATCAGCAGTGAGCGGGTAGTGATGCGGCAGAGGGTGTTGGCGGGCGTCTTGGAGGTGGTGGTGGCCAACCTCCGCCACACGGAGGATGTGCGACTTTTCGAGATCGGGTGGGTTTATCTGCTCCGCCCGGGCCAACGGCTGCCCGACGAGCCGCGACGCTTGGCCGTGGTGCTTACAGGTTATCGGAGCGACGAATTCTGGGGCGAGCCCGCCGGGGCCGGGCGGGCCCGGCTGGACTTTTTCGATCTAAAAGGGATCGTCGAGTCGCTGGTGGAGGGGCTGCACCTGTCCGAGGTGGGCTATCGACCCACGACGGTCGGTTTTCTCCATCCCGGGCAGGCAGCGGAAGTGGTGGTGCAGGGCAGGGGGGTGGGCGTGTTTGGTCGGCTGCACCCGAAGGTGGTTGAGGCCTACGGCGGCGGCTCGCGGGCCATGCTGGTCGCCGAGTTCGACCTGGAGGCGTTGCTGGCGGCGGTACCGGAGCGCCATTGTTACACACCGGTGCCGCGCTTCCCGGCCGCCCTCCGCGACGTGGCCGTCATCGTTCCCGAATCGATGCCGGCGGAGCGCGTCGCCGCCGAAATCCGGGCCGCTGGCGGCGACCTGCTCCGCCAACTCCGCCTGTTTGACGTCTACCGAGGCGACAGCATCCCCGCCGGCACCAAGAGTCTGGCCTATGCCCTGACCTATCAGGCGGACGACCGGACCCTGACCGACAAGGAAGTGGACCGGGCGCACAAGAAGATCGAGGACCGCCTCAAGCACGTCCTGAAGGCCCTCATCCGCGGCAAGGACTTCACGGGTTGAACCGGTCATGGCGCAGGTTGTCGTCGTCGGCGGCGGGATCAGCGGCCTGGCGTTCGCCTATCGTCTGCGCCAGCGGCTGGAAACAGCCCACGTCACCATCCTGGAGCAGAATACCCGCCTTGGAGGGACCGTTTGGACCGAACGCCGCGACGGCTTTCAGGTGGAGGCAGGCCCGAACGGCTTTCTCGACAGTAAGCCGACGACGCTCCAACTGTGCCGCGACCTGGAACTCGAAGGCCAACTGGTGCCGGCGAGCGAGGCGGCCAGCCGTAACCGCTACCTGTTTCTCGGCGGCCGGCTGCGCCGGCTGCCGACAGGACTGGGCGATTTCTTTCGCAGCGACCTGCTAAGCTGGCGCGGCAAACTGCGCCTGCTTCTCGAGCGATTCCAGCCGCGCCGTCGCGGCGATGACGACGAATCGATCGACGCCTTTGCCCGTCGGCGAGCTGGGGGAGAAGTGGCCGAGGTGCTGGCTGATGCATTGGTGACGGGAATTCACGCTGGCGATCCGCAGCTTCTGAGCCTGGCGGCGTGCTTCCCGCGTGTGGCGGCCCTGGAGGCCGAACACGGCAGCATCCTGAAGGGAATGGCAGTCGCCGCCCGCCAGCGACGCCGCGAGGCCCAAGCCCGCGGCGTCCCTGATCAACGCCCAGGGAGGCTTTGGTCGTTGCGCAGCGGCCTGCGATCACTCGTGGAGGCGTTGCACGACCGGCTACGGGCGTCGGTCTGCCTCGGCGTTCGTGTCCGGCGTATCGAGCGGCAGGACACTGGCTGGCGAGTGTGTGGCGACGGCAACGACCGCTGGGACGCCGACGGGGTGGTCTTGGCCTGCCCCGCATACCAGCAAGCGGCCATGGTCGCGGACCTGGATGGGGAGTTGGCGGAGGAAATCGGCCGCATAGCTTACAACCGCATCGCGGTCGTCGCCGTCGGCTTCCGCGCGGCCGACCTGCCGCGACCGCTAGAGGGCTTCGGCTACATCGCGCCCCAGCGCAGTCGCCGGGACGTGCTCGGCGTGCAGTGGTGCTCGTCCACCTTTCCCGACCGGGCCCCACCGGGTTGCGTGCTGTTGCGGGCCATGCTCGGAGGCTGGCACCGGGCCGAGGTCGTGGATTGGGACGACGTCCGCCTGCTGGCGGCCGTGCGGGCCGACCTGCGGCAGGCGCTG
>JANWYO010000316.1 GCA_025055215.1 Gemmataceae bacterium | reverse complement strand
CCAAGCACGGAACTCGGCCAGGATGCCGTCCACAGCGGCCTTCACTTTCTTCGCCCCGCTTGCAGCATTGTCCTCAGCGACAAGCGCGCTGAGGTCAGGCGACGGATCCATTCCTCAATCAAGCCCTCGATAGATTCCTGGTTATCGACGGTGAACAAGCGGCGGCCCAAACGGCGCTTGGTATCTCGGAGTTGCTCATAAGCCGCCCGAATGGCCGCAAATTTGTCCGGGTGCTGCTCCGGGGGAAACTCTCGCACCGGGTGCACATAGCGCTCGCGGATGGTTGCGTCGTCGGCATCGGCCGACACCCCAAGCACAGAGTAGGGGTCGTTGACCAAAGCTATGCCCTCCCCGACATCCGCTCGGAAGGAGCCCACGACCAACACGCCGCCAAGCCTGGGGCGACCATCGCTTTGATCGCCTGCTGGCGTGTCGGACGAGTCAGCCGAAAAGCTCGAAGCATTCAGGATCGAGAAAACCTGCTGTCTTGGAATATTGGGCGAGTTTTTCCCGCACGTAGTCAGCTTCGCTGCCAGGGGGCAGCGACTCGGCGGCACGACGGGCTAGCTCGAACAGCCACTGCTGTCGGCGCAAGTGCCCAAACGAATGATCTTGGTCCGCGAGGCACTCGAGTTCAGACAAGTAAGAGTGGGGACATTCCGGGAAGCAGCGCTGCCCGTATCGACTTCAGCGAATCATCTTGGTCTCGGATACTGGGATGGCCTTCAACATCTGACACAAGGCAAGGAGTTGCTCCTGGGCAAAGGTCACTTGTTCGCGCGCTTGTTCGACATGCATCAGCACTTTTTGCTCGTGACTTTTTTGCCCCTGATAGGTCGTTCCCGTTTGACGGAGGACCAGGACGGCGAGCACCGTCCGGGATAGGGCCTCAGCGGTAGGCGGCTCGCGCAGGCCAGCCTCAAGCGTTGATTGGAATCGCTGCTTCAATCGACTCGGCAAACCCAAGGCGTTCGCTTCTCCCGACATCAAATAGCCCCAAGGGAGCGGATGCGGGCACCGGGCTTGAACCTGTCCAAGCAGCTCTTCGGCCCGATCCGGGTTGCCTGCCTTGAATTCGCACGCCGCCCACTTGCACAACGCCACCCAATCCGACCCCTCTTCGTCCCAGGACAAGGCGGCGGCGAATGCTTGACGTGCGGTGTCAAACCGTCCTCCCCGGGCGTGGGAGCTACCCCGCTCAGCATGGGCCATGAAGGCCATCTGACGCAGCTGACGGTCGAGAGGGTCAATCTGCAACGCCCGTTCGAGGTAGCGGCAGGCCGCCTCCGCGTCACGCTTGCGCACAGAGTGCGAAGCCATCGCTTGCAGGGTGGGCAGGTGTTCCGGGAAGCGCTCGAGCAACGCTTCGCCGGCTTTTTCGAGTTTGGCTTGGTCGCCGAACTCTTGGTAATACTTGAAGCTTCGCCATGCGGCACCAGATGAGGGCGCGGGTACATCGCTGGAGGTCGCCGGGAAAGATTCCTGGGGTGGCGGCCAACCAACGCTCGTACGCCTGCCATTTCCGTATGGCACTCCGTTCGCGGCTGGTTTCCTCAAACAACAGCGCCAGTGCCCGGTCGAAATGGGGATCGTCCGGCGGGGGGTCAAAGACCCGGCAGTACTCAGGGACCAGGTCGTGGTTTTCCAGGGAAATCAAGGAACCCCGGAGGCAAGCGCCGAGGCGCGGCACAAGGTCTGGCGCCTCGCGGCGGAGATCGGGAAGCAGCTTCTCTGCTTGACGCAAGGCCAGGCGAAACGACTGCCCCTTGCGGAGGGTCCGCTGCAAGGCGCGCAGCCCGGTGAGGGTCGGTGATTTCACTAACCTCTCCGCCGTACCAGATAGCCACGACCGGGTCTTGCGGGGCTGTGCCGCGGCGTACGCTTTGTCGATCAGGAACCGGAGGGGAGCCACCAGTCGGCTGGGAAGGCGAGCAGGGTCGAGGCGCTCCCAGTTCTCACGGGCCCGGCCGTCGTCGCGCCGGTAGAAGGCGAGCAGACCACGGATCAGGAGTTTCCACTGCAAGATAAGGAGAGCGGATCCCAATGGCTCGCAGCGCCCTGGCGAGCGTCGTCGTCTCGGCCGGCCTCCTGATGCCCGAAGGCGGCCAGAATGGCGTCGAACTCCGCACGCAGGGAGGAAGGGAGTAAGCTTCGACCGGCCCGACCCCGCGACACAGCAGCGTCCGCTGTCAGTGCTGCGACCCGCTCCCTCGCCCGCGACGGAGGCAACCCGGACACGATCTGCCACGCTTTGTCAAGGTTGCCGTGCTCGGCCAACTCTTCCGCCAACTGCCCTAGCGTATTCGCGTCCCCCGAGTCCAAGCGTAAGGCCTCGTCGAGCAATGGCCGGGCATCGCCCACCAACCCCGCTTGCCGCAGCTCCCGGGCCCGGGCGACGCACGCCCGGCCCAGCAGCTCCCGATGGGCCGGCTGAGGATCGAGGCGATGCAGCTGGCGGCGGAGCGATCGACTCCCTGGTCATGAGCAGCCTCTCGCTGCCGAGCAAGACGCGTCAGGCGGGGATTATAGTGAAGAGGTCATTCGGCGAGGGCCGAAGATCGTCCTTTGCCCCCGGACCTTGCACCCGATAAACCCTCACCATGAAGTCGCGTGAATTGATTCTGCTGACCCCCTACCGAATCCCGGGCCGCGATCCCTTCCACCTAGGCACCGACGACATCCTCGCCCTGCTGCACGGCTGGTCGGCGTTGTGGCATCCCGCGGCCTTGCGTGGGGCCATCGGCCCGCCTCGGTTGGCGTCGCCGTATGACTACGAGCAGCCGACCGCTGGTCATGTCTACGCCGTGCCGCAGACGCCGCCGTTGGTCTTGCCGGAGGACTGGGAGCAGCGTGTGCTCGATGCCGGGGCCGTCACGTTTCGATCGACGGACAGTCGCGAGGGGACGCTGGCGAACCTGCGGGCGGCCCTGTCGGTGGAGGTCGAGGCCGGAACCGAGCTGGCGCCGCCGCCGGCCGCTCAGGCCGAGGACGCTGCGGGCGACGCGGCCCTGCTCGCCCTGGGGCCAGAGGAACTGGGGCCGTTCTTCGGCATTGGTCTGGGCTACCTGATGGTGGAAACGCTCTACGAGGCCATGGAGCACGAGCAGCTGCTGGACCGAGCCGGCCTGTGGCAGGACGTGCAACAGGCGATCGACGCGTTGCTGGGCCCTGAGCCCTCGGCGGCCCGGGGCCATCTTCAGGCGGCGGCGGACAAGCTGCGAGCGGCCCGGGAAGTCCTTTACCCCGCCACCATCTACATCCTCGACCTGCACCTCTGGCACGACGGCCGACTCGACCAGCCGCTCCCGGAAGCTATCGACAAGGGGTTGCCGGTCAACGTGCTGGCCGCGGCCAGCACGTTGGAAAAGCTGGCACGGGCACATCCCGAGAGGCTGGCCCTCCTCCGCGACCAGGTGCAGAGCGATCGGGTGGAGGTCGTGGGTGGGCCGTACCTGGAGCGGGAAGATGCCCTGATGCCAGTCGAATCGCAGTTATGGAACCTGCTCCGCGGCCAAGCCGTTTACCAGGAACTTTTGGGCAGGGGAGTCAGCATCTACGCCCGCCGGCGGTTCGCGGCTCATCCACAGCTACCCAGCCTCCTGTACAACGTCGGCATCCACCGCGCCCTGCTGCTGACCTTCGACCAGGCGACGCTGCCCAGCTACCGCTCAGCCGTCACCAGCTGGCCGGCCCCAGACGGCAAACAGGTTGAAGCCTTCACCCGCTCGCCGCATAACTCCCACGACCCGCAGACGTTCTTCCACCTGATCCATTACATCCATCAGACGATCATGCAGGACCAGATCGCGACTTTGGTCCTGGTGCACGATGGCGAGCCGGCCCTGCCGTGGTACTCCGACTGGCTGGAACTCCAGCACCTGGCCCCGGTGCTGGGCCAATGGACCACCTTCAGCCGGTACCTGGCGGAGTACGTCGTCGATGATTACGCGTCGGCGGCGTCGGCCGACGAGTTCCACAGCGACTACCTCGAAGAGCGCACCACCGCCCGATTGGAGCATCCGGTCAGCGGTTTCGCCCGGCAAGTCCGCTGGCGGCGATCGCTGGACACGACCTGGAGCCTGGTGGCACTTCACCGCGGCCTGACCGGGCCACGCGATGACCCCGAGTGGGAGCAACGGCTGAACGAACTGGAAGAGCGCTTGGAGTGTCACGGATGGACACCGTCTCAAACGGGGGAGTTGGGCCGAGAGCTGGCGGAGGTGCAGCGACAGGTTGCCGAGGCCCTGGCGAGCCGGCTTCAGGTCCGCGCTGAGGAGCATCGACCCGGCTACATGGTCCTCAACCCGTGCAGTTTCACGCGGCGGCTGGCCTTGGAACTGGAGGGATTACCCGGACCGTTGCCCTGGGAAGGTCCGCTGAAGGCAGCCCAATTCGACGGCGATCGCGCCCGCCTGGTGGTCGAGGTGCCGCCTTTCGGCTTCGCCTGGATCCCGCGGGAGTCGCCCAAGCCGGCCCAACCGCCAGCGCGCAAACTGGCCGACCCCACGGGCGTCCGCAACGAGTTTTTCGAGGCCGAAATCGACTCCGCCACCGGGGGCCTGAAGGCGCTCCGCGATCACCGCAGCCGGATCAACCGCATCGGCCAGCAGCTGGTCTACAATCCCGGAAGCGTGGCCCGCCTCAGCCAAGTGAAGGTGACGTCCACCGGGCCGGCGCTGGGTGAAGTGATCACCGAAGGCGGCCTCCTGGACGACCACAATCAGCTGCTCGCCCGGTTTCGGCAGCGCTTTCGGGCGTGGCTCGGCCGACCGATCCTGGAACTCCGCATCGAACTCTTCGCCGAACACCACCCCGTCGGTTATCCCTGGCACGCCTACTACGCGGCTCGCTTCGCTTGGCGGGACGAGCGCGACACCCTGCTACGCGGGGTCAATGGGACGGCTTACATCACCAGCCACAGCCGCCCGGAAACCCCCGATTTCCTGGAAATCCGGCATGGCCGACTCTGCACGACCATCTTTCCCGGCGGACTGCCGTTCCACCAACGGCACGGCGGCCGCATGTTGGACGTCATCCTGGTTCCCGAAGGAGAGACCGCGCAGGTCTTCGAGCTGGGACTGGGGCTTGACCGGGAGCAGCCGATGCAGACGGCCTTGGGGATGACGACGCCGGCGGTGGTGGTGCCGACCGACAAGGGGCCGCCGCACGTCGGGGCGGCCGGTTGGCTGTTTCATCTGGACGCGGCCAACGTGGCGGTGACGAGTCTGCGGCCGGCCCCCGGCCGGGCCGACGCGGTGATGGCACGGCTGCTGGAATGTGCGTCGCACAGTGGGCCGGCTGAGTTCCGCTGCGTCCGCAACCCGCAGCGCGCGGTCGTGCTCAATGCCCGGCAAGAGCCCCAGTATGAGGCCAACGTCAACGGCGACACCGTGTTCCTCGACATTTCCTCGGGTGAGTTGACGCAGCTGCGAATTGAGTTCACGGCCTAAGCCAGGCTGTCGGCCCGGCGGTGGGGCTTCCCGACGTGCGGACGATGCCGTCCGAGCCGAGGGTGTGGGTCGGCGTCGCCACGGTCGAGGGCCACATTCAGTGGCCCTGAGCCAAAACGTCGGTCATCCTTGAAGTGCCCGGATCAGCCGGCGCGGCAGGGGCCGCGCGATTCGGGCACCCCGCCTGCAACCAAGGAAGCTCACCATGCGAACCATCCTCAAGGCGGCGTTGTGGACGCTGCCGGTTTTGCTTGCGACCCCGCGGCCGGCCGATGCTGCCGGCTGTTGCTCGCCCTTTAACTTCGGCTTTGACCTGACCATCAAGAAGTGGTGCAGCCACGCCTGCGGCTGCGGGCCGTGCTTCGATAACGGCGGCTGCTGCCTCGGCGGTGGTCCGTGCCCGTGTTACGTGGCGCCGTGGTATCTCTATTGGCCGATGGAAGCCCACTTCCAGGCGGCCGCCCCCACCGGCTTTCCCTTCTGGCCGGCACCCATGATGGCGTCCGGGCCGACCGCCCCGCCCGCGGCCCATTACGGCGTGGCCTTCGGCCAGCCGGCTTATTACGGTTATTCACACGGCTACGGTTATTTCGGTGGCTACGGCCCACCAGCGTCGCCGGCTTCACCCCAGGTGCAAACCTATCCCGTGTCGGCCCCGCATCAGCCAGTCAGCTTTCAGCCGGCCGGTCTCCACGTGCCCAAACTTTGGTTTGGCCAATGACGTCGTTGCCCATCCGCTTGTCGGCGAGCGCCCCGAAACCGGGGCGCACGCCGGGAGCGGCCAGCGTCATCAGCGCGGCAGCGGCAAGGTAACAACTTCCCGCCGGGCCGCCGAGGCATAGGTCGCCACTAAGACCTCCGTGCTCAACGCCGCCTCGGCCACGTTCAACTCACTCTCGCGCCCCGCTGCCAGGCAGTCGAGAAAATACGACACGTCGCTGCGGGCCGCAGGCCCAAACGTCACCCACCCCTTTTTCGGCTGGGCATGGACGGCCTCCAACGTGCTCTGCCAGAAACCCATCGGATCTTCGGGGTTAACGTTGGGCGGCACCCAGGGCCTTTCGTCGGTGCTCACC
>JANWYO010000297.1 GCA_025055215.1 Gemmataceae bacterium | reverse complement strand
GCCCCATGACGCCGAATGAGCCGGGCCTGCTCCAAGAACTTCTCCTCACCCTCTTTCAGGCTGATGGAGTTGACGATGCCCTTGCCCTGGACGCATTTCAGGCCCGCTTCGATGATCTCCCACTTGGAACTGTCGATCATGATCGGCAAACGGGCGATGTCGGGCTCCGCGGCGAGAAGGTTGAGGAAGCGCGTCATTGCCTCGACGCCGTCGACCAGGTCGGCGTCCATGTTGACGTCGATGATGTTGGCGCCGCCCTCGACCTGTTCGCGGGCCACCGCGATGGCGCCCTCATAATCGCCACTGCGGATCAACCGGGCGAATTTGCGCGAGCCGGTGATATTCGTCCGCTCGCCGATCATGACAAAGTTGGTTTCGGGCCGAATGACCAGGGCTTCGGTGCCGCTGAGGCGCGTCCAGTCGGGGAGTTGAGGCCGTTGCCGCGGGCGGACGCCGGCGACCTCGCGGGCCAGGGCGGCGATATGCCGGGGGGTGGTGCCGCAACAGCCGCCGACAATGTTGACCCAGCCGTTGCGGGCAAACTCGCCCAGCACTCGCACGGTGTTCTCGAGATCGTCGTGGAAGCCGCCAAACCCATCCGGCAGGCCCGCATTCGGGTAGCAGCTGGTGTAACGGGGGCAGATTTCGGAGAGGTTTTGCACATAAGGCCGCATCTGTTCGACCCCCAGCGCGCAGTTGATGCCGCAACTGAGCATGTCGAAGTGCGACACCGAGATCCAGAAAGCTTCAACGGTCTGGGCGGTAAGGGTCCGGCCACCTTCGAAGATTGTCACCGACACCATCACGGGAAGGCGAATACCGTGCTCCTCGAAGTAGCGGTCGATGGCGAACAGGCACGCCTTGAGGTTGAGCGTGTCGAACGAGGTTTCCGCCAGCAGGATGTCGACGCCGCCCGTGACCAGGCCGTGGATCTGCTCGGTGTAGGCGGCCACCATTTCATCGAAGGTGATGGCGCGAAAACCCGGATCGTGGACATCGGGCGAAATGGAGAGGGTGCGGTTGGTCGGACCGATGCTGCCGGCGACGAAGCGCGGTTTGCGGGGATCGCGGCGGGTAAAGTGATCGGCGGCCCGCCGGGCCAGGCGGGCCGCCGCCTGATTCAACTCGACGACATAGTCTTGGAGGTCGAAGTCGGCCAGTGAGATGCGTTGGCTGTTGAAACTGCACGTCTCGATGATGTCGGCGCCCGCCTCCAGGTAAGCGCGGTGAATGGCCTCGATCCGCTCCGGTTGCGTCAGGACCAGCACTTCCGTGCAGTTGCGCAAAGGCTTCGGGTGATGCCGGAAACGCTCGCCGCGGTAATCCTCCTCCGTGGGCTTCCCGGCGTGGACCATGGTGCCCATGGCACCGTCCAGAAGCACGATCCGCTCGTGCAGCAGCTGTTCCAGGAGGTGCTGTCGTTCGCCGGCGGCTGAAGGCATGAATGACAATCCGTGAGCCTGCCCACGGCGATCCTGCGGCGACCTGTCGGCCGCGCCGATTTCCGGGGCAAGCAGACCCTCGAAACGTTCCCGGCGAGATCACCGATGAACTCGTCACACGATTTTATCACTTCGAGGGGAAGTCTCGCAGGCGGGGGCCGACCGGCGTCCTTGGGAGGAGGGGCCGGCGGCGCACTCCTTGCGACGACCGGCCCTGGTCCACGCGGCCTGATACCGTCCGTGCAGGCCTGGCTTACCCCGTGGCAGGGCATGCCGGGATGGCAGAAAGACCCAGCCGCGACCGTGCCTGCTGAAAAGAAGGCGGCGGCACCGACGCCTCCTTTCGACCCTCGCTTCCGTGAGCGCCTGCCTGAGCCGTCCCTGGCTCCGGGCGGGCACGGATCGCGCGCTGGAATCTGACTCCAAAAGCCGGCCGATGATCCTGCCTTGGGGCAGATCTCAAACCAACACAGGGCCAGCAGTCAGCGGGTGAATCGAGTCTAGAAGTTACGCGCTGCCCCGACGTCCGTTGTCGAGGTCGTCACTGTAGAGAACGGGTTGGCTTCAACCTGGGTTGCCGTCCGTCGTGCCGACCCGGGCCGCGCCGCGGCGGCACGCGGCAAACAAAAGACATTGTGTCGATCCGAGCCAAGGTGCTGCGTCGAACTCATGGGGCACAGGGTAGCGAGTTTGCCGGGGATGTCAACCGAAAAAATCTCGACAGCTGCGCGCAGCTGCACTACGTCACCGAACCCGTTGCTCATCAACGCTCACCGACGCACGTGGTATGCACTAGCCCGGCGTGGCTCCCCTGGTCGCGCAAACGCTCGCCGATGCGTTTACAGGGGAACTCAGCTCGAAAATCTTACCAAGGCAAGCGGTTCCGAGAAGCGAGGCCAAGGCGGCGGAGATGGGAGAGGGCCGAAAAAAAACCTCCGCCTGTGCCGTGCAGACGCTTTTGAGAACCCGCAATGCATGGTGGGTGCCGCATGCCCGGTTTTTGGATCCCACTTGCTATGGTGGGCTTGCAAGCCCCGAGCAGATATTAGGCCCCCGCGGGTAACTCCATCGGTTCGCCAAAAGTGCCGTCTGTTCACGAACACCGCAGAGGTTCGGAAGCCGTCGCCGACTTCCAATGGTCAATCTACCGCGCGTGACGACGATCCGCAAGCCGCTTCCCTCGACAGGCTGCACGGAAGTATCGGGGCGGGATCGAGCGCTCCAGGCGGCGGCCTTCCCGCCACCGAGCCGATTCCTCGTTTCGCGCGCTGGGCAGGCAGCAAGCGCGAAACAACCAATCTCACTGCGTGCCGAGCACGCGTCTTCCACCTTTGCGCGAGCGCCAACCGATACGTCGCCTTGCCGCCGCCAAACCCTCGCCCCGCCGAAATTCAGAGGGGCAACCCCATGGAATAGCCTGGCACGGACCCGGAGAGCCAACGGATTGCCAGCCGGGCGTGCGGCGAAGCACAGATCAGGCTGGTGCGCAAACAGGCTGTGCCGTGTCGACTGAATGCCCCCGTACATTCAGCCGCCAGATGATGCCCCTGCCCGCGGCCTTGGTACCCGAACCAGTAATAATCGCCGGCCACCGCCTCACGGTGGCCGTCGGGTGACGCAACCAGACCCATGAAGCCTGCTAAAAAAATCGTTCCAGAAAACGCTGAGCTCCTTGCCTCTACTGCTCGCGGGTGTTAGAATCCCTGTTGTCGCGGGATTGGTATAGCGGCCGTGCCCCAGCTTCCCAAGCTGGTGACAGGGGTTCAACTCCCCTATCCCGCTCTTCAGCCACTCGCCGCCTCTGGCCTCCCAGCTCGCACCTTTGATTGCTTAAGTGTGAGCAGCGGCCCGACTTCCCTAATTAGCGTCCCGGCCACGTGTCCCACCCGCCATTGGAGCCCGTGCGATAGCTCGTTTTTTGTGGTCGGCGCTCTTGCCCCTGGAGGCCCAAAACGTTTAGCGGGGCCAACTCCCGCTGTTGGGGGAGGCAGGTCCTAAAAAGTCTGGGATGACGACGCCAGATTCCTCAATTCTGAAACTGAATGCCATGCCGCAACGACGTGGTCCCGACCCGCTACCTTGGCAGCCCCGTGCGTCGGTTCCGCTCGATTGGCCTGACCAAATCCGCGCTCGTAGAATGCCCTCCGGCCAATTTCAGCCCCCGTAGCTCAGGGGATAGAGCATCGGTTTCCTAAACCGAGGGTCGCAGGTTCGAATCCTGCCGGGGGCACTGCCTCGCTGCTGCCGAAAATGTTCATCCACTAAGCACGCACCCAGGGCGCCATTGTTTCGGGCGCCGTGCCTGAGTTGCTTATTCTGCGGCTTAAGCGGCAAGCGTCCGCGCGGCCCAATGAGTATTGCCGCGGCTTGCTGCAAGCAGCATGTCCTGTGCGGCACTAGTTCCCGAGGTCAAGTAGTCGGCCCACGTTGCACGGTCGCCACCGCCAGGACGACCCACCGGGGTCGCCCACGGTTTCTGGCTGCCGGGCAGACGAACGTGCTCGAGCTGGCACGACTGCGGCCGAGTCGCTGCGCCGGCGTCGGTCGCCTCAGTGATTAGCCACGTCAGCCTTCGGACCAAGCTCATGAGATCGTTCCGATCCGCAGGTGGGGTGGCGTCTCCAAAGTGAGATTACGAGCACCCTCGGGTGACAGGAGATAGGAGATTAGGTTAATCGGGTGATCGGTTCTGAACCGGAGCTCGTCGTGCCATTAAGACTCCCACTCAGGATACCGCTACCGCCGCATAAGACGCGGTCACCGGGGCGTTGAAGTATTTAGAACTTTGAGAGGACCTTTGGCGGGCGGTTATTGCCGACTGTTCAGGGATTCTGAGTGAAAGATTGAAAGCAGGGGAGCGTTCGTCTACGTTGCTGGCATCCGTCTGATGGGGTGCTGTGTGAGACAAACGGCGCTAACAGAGACATCGCCCAAGAGCGATGGGTGTGAGGAGGCCATGCATCCGCGAGAGCAACCCCTGCGTGTGGGCAACGGCTGTGGTTTTTGGGGAGATAACCTAGATGCCCCGGTGGTCTTGGCCGAGACTGGCCAGCTCGATTATCTCACGCTTGAATACTTGGCCGAGCTGACCATGTCGATCCTGGCCCTTCAGAAGCAACGTGATCCACAAGCCGGCTTTGCCACCGATTTCTTGGATGTCCTCGAACGCCTGGTGCCGGTGTGGAAGTCCCGGCCTGGGATGAAAATTGTTACTAACGCCGGGGGAATGAACCCCGGCGCCTGTGCCCGGCTTGCTCGGGCCGTGCTCGACCGGGCAGGATTGCCTGATCGGGTCGTCGCCACGGTCAGTGGCGACGACCTCCTACCTCGTCTGGACGAGTTGTTGACCGCGGGGCATTCGCTGGCCCATCTGGACACTGGCGCGCCGCTGGCGACGATTCGGGAGCGCGTTGTCAGTGCCAATGCTTACCTGGGTGGTGCACCCATAGCCGAGGCCTTACGGCGGGGCGCGTCGCTGGTCATTACGGGTCGCGTGGCGGACGCCTCCCTGACGACGGGCCCGGCGGTCCATGAATTTGGCTGGGCATGGGACGACTGGCGGCGGCTCTCGGCCGCGACCGTTGCTGGCCATCTCTTGGAGTGTGGCGCCCAGGCGACTGGGGGCTTGTGGTGCCATTGGAAGGAGGCTATCGATCTGGCGTCCGTCGGTTATCCGATCGCGGAAATCGAGGCTGATGGGTCGTTTTGTCTGACCAAGCCGCCGGGGAGCGGCGGCGCGGTCAACACCGAGACGGTGGCCGAACAGCTGCTGTACGAGGTCACCGACCCGGCCGCTTACCTGACGCCGGACGTGACCGCCGATTTCACCAGCGTCACGTTGACCCAAGCGGGAAAGGACCGGGTCCGCGTGGTGACAGAGCGGGGCCGGCCCGCGACCGGGTGGTACAAGGTTTCGCTGGCCTATCGGGACGGCTACACCGCCAGCGGCACGCTGGTCGTCGCCGGGCCGGAGGCGACCGCCAAGGCGCGGTGGTGCGGCGACATCATTTGGGAGCGATTGCGGCGATGTGGTGTCGAGCCGGAAGTCCGCTATGTGGAGTGCCTGGGATCGGGAGACCTGGTGCCGGGAGTGGGGCCGGCCGTGGACCCGCCCGAGGTGGTGCTGCGGGTCTCGGTGCGGGATTCTCGACGAGCTGTCGTCGAACGCTTTGCCAAGGAATTCGCTCCCCTGGTGACATCGGGTCCCCCGGGAGTGACCGGCTACACGACCGGTCGGCCGCCGGTCCGCGAGGTCTTTGCCTATTGGCCAGCGCTCATCGCCAAAGACGCGGTGCGGCCCGCGGTGGAGCTGGTCACCTGAAACAGGATGGAGGCGGAGTCACTCCAAGTCGCCGCAAACCTCTTCCACGGCCGCCAAGAGGCTGCCGTTGCGGATGAGGCGTTCGACGGCTTCGAGATCGCGGTGCAAGGTGCGGTCGCGGCCCAGGGGGCGCACGTACGCCCGGAGGTGGCGGTAGGCGGCCTCAGCTCCACGGCCGGGGCGGAGCGGCTGGTGGAATTCCAGCCCTTGGGCGGCACAAAGCAGCTCCCCGGCCAAGACGCGCGTGGTGTTGCTGACGATGCTGCGACACTTGCGTGCCGCGGTGGTGCTCATCGACACGTGGTCTTCTCGGTTGGCGGACGTGGGAATGGAATCGACGCTGGCCGGAAAGGCGGTGGCCCGATTTTCGGAGACCAGCGCTGCCGCCAAGACCTGCACGAGCATCATGCCGGAATTGAGGCCGGGATGAGGGGTGAGAAAGCCGGGCAAACCGCTCAAGTCGGGGTTGACGAGGTTTTCGATGCGCCGCTCGCTGATGCTGCTCAGGTCGGTGACTGCTGCCGCCAGGAGGTCGGCGGCCAAAGCGATGGGCTGGGCGTGAAAATTCCCGCCGGAGAGGATTTCGCCCGTGTCGGGAAAGACCAGGGGATTGTCGGTGGCGGAATTCATCTCGCATTCGACGACCCGGGTGACGTAGGCGATGGCGTCGCGGACGCTGCCATGTACCTGGGGCATGCAGCGGAGGCTATAGGCATCCTGGACCTTGCCGCAGTGGGCGTGCGACAGCATGATTTCGCTGCCTTCCAGGAGTCGGCGGAGGTTGGCGGCGCAGGCGGCCTGCCCGGGATGAGGTCGCAGGGCCTGCACGCGGGGATCGAACGGCTTGAGCGAACTCTTGGTGGCCTCGACCGTCAGGGCACCGGCGATGTCGGCAACGCGAACCAGGTCGCGGGCCTGGACCAGGGCCTCGGCAAGGATGGCGGTGCTGACCTGCGTGCC
>JANWYO010000283.1 GCA_025055215.1 Gemmataceae bacterium | reverse complement strand
TGGCACGTCGGTTGGGGACTCCCTCGGCCCACCCTGATCGCCATCCAGGCGGGGTCCTGCGTGGTCTTCCAGGCCGAGGGTGACCTCGATCCCGCCAAGCTTGCACAGCTTGAAGCCAGTGGCGTCGGAGAGCGCACCGGCGAGGGGTATGGCCAGGTGCGCTTCAATGACCGAAGGCTGACCGAACCTCCGCTGCGCCGCTCGCCAGACCCACAGCCCGTTGCTACCCAGCAAGATATTCCCTCCACCAGGAACCTGCCTTCGATGGACGCCTCAACCCAGGAATACGCCCAGAGGATCGAGCGTGATTGCTGGATCCAGGAAATCCGCCGCAAGTGCCTGGCCATCGCGGCGGATTCCACCAAGCGGAGGGAGCTCCTCGGCTGGGTGGCTCGGGGTCAGCAGGGACAGCCGCCCATGAGCCAACTCGGCGGCCTACGCGGCCAGCTCACCTTCCTTCGCTCGCGGGCCGATCGCGAGCAGGTCACCGATTGGCTGAAGCGCCTGGAACACAATCCGCGCCGGGCGGAGAAATGGCCCTCGATCATGAACGTGAAAAAGTTCCTCACGGAAGAAGGTGCCATCTGGCAGGTGATCGATCCCCACTCTTGGCCGACGCTCACCGAGGGTGCCCATCAACGACTCCAAAAGGAGCTTTGGGCCCTGGCGGTCCGCACCTTCTTCGATGCGTGCATCCGCGCCCACAAGCGCGAGTTGGAACAAGAGCAGTCCTGAAAGGAGGCCGTTCGTGGCGCGAAATGTTTACTGCCGCTTTCGCTTGTGTGGCACCTTGGTGGCACAGTCGCCCCTGCACGTCGGCGGTCACGGCGAGGATGTCGATACCGATCTTCCCTTGGCCCGCGACGGCGCGGGCCAATGGTACGTCCCCGGCACCAGCCTGGCTGGCGCCCTGCGGAGCGTGGCCCAGCGGCTCTTCGACCCAGTCCTGGTAGAGGATGTGTGGGGCTACCAGGAAGATGATGACGGGCACGCCTCCTTCGTGATCGTCGAGGACGGGACCATCGAGGACGCCGATACCCTCGCGGTGGAAATCCGCGACCACGTCGGCATCGATCGAGAGTTCGGCTGCGCCGCCGAGCACATCAAGTACGACCGTGCTATCCTGCCCCGCGGCACTCGGCTGCGGCTGGAACTGACCGTGGACGTTGAGCACCCGGGTAAACGCAATTTCGCCCTGTCCATGCTCGCCACGTTGAAAGAAGCCCTGGAGACAGGGAAAGTCCGCCTCGGAGCGGCCAAGACCCGCGGTCTTGGCCGCATCAAACTCGAAAAGGGCCAACTTACCGAGCAGGTGCTGAGCACCCGACAAGGGATCCTCGCCTGGCTGGAGCGGCCCAGTGGCGTGCCCGTCTCGTCGGCTGACATCGATGCCGCCCGACAGGAAAAGCGGCCGAAGGAATCGCCACGCCTGAAGCTGACCATTCACTGGAAACCGACCGGCCCGCTGATGGTTAAGGCCGGCTTCGACGGCATCGCGTCCGACATGCTCCCGCTGGTCAGCGGGATTGATGGCCAAGTGTCACTCGTCCTGCCCGGAAGCTCGATCAAAGGGGCCCTGCGATTTCAAGCCGAACGCATCGTGCGGACCCTGAAAGGCATTTATCATCCTTCTTGGCTCAGCGAGGACGGCAAGAAGAAATTCCTCGATGCCCTCGATGTGCCTTTAATCAACGAACTGATGGGCCGGCGTGGAGAAAAGAACGTCCAGCCTAAAAAGAAAGGAAAAAATCAAGACGAGGAGTGCGAGTGGTTGCCCGGCCTGGGGGCACTGAGCGTCGCCGATTGCTACGGCAAGCGACGGCTGTCGCGAGGGGCTTGGCAAGCCATCCAGGCGGCCGACAACGATCAGCAGCTTCGGCAGGCGCTGGACAAAGCGGGCCTGGGGCAGTGGTCGCAAGCTTACCATGTCGCCATTGACCGGTGGCTCGGTTCGGCAGCTGAGAGCTTTCTTTACACCGTCCTCGAGCCTCATGTCGCGGAGTGGGAGCCGATCATCCTCGACCTCGACCTCCGACGCCTGCCCTCCAAGCCCTACGACCTGCGTTGCCCGGCGGTGGCGTTGCTCTTTTTGGTTCTCCGTGATCTGGGCAGGGGGCGGATTCCGCTCGGGTTTGCGACCCACCGGGGCATGGGCGGTGTGGTCGTCGAGCAGGTCGAGATCGAAGGCCAGGACCTGCCCCCCTGTTTGCATGGGTTGGAAAAGCTCTCGCTGCCCCAGGGCCAGCCCAGCCACTTGCCGTCTGAGCTGCATCAGCGGCTGGCCAAGGCGTGGCAAGATTGGACGAAGAACTGTCAGGCGGTGTCCTCATGAATCCATCGCTCTTTGTCTACAGTCGAGAACGGCTGCCCCTTACCGAAGCGCTCGATGCCTTCGCCCGCTTGACGCCCGGGATGCAGGCCACGGCGATGCTCTATTCCCCGCGGCGATGCGCCGTGGCGCTGGCTGCCGACGGTGCTGCCCTCGGCCCCACCGGCCAACGGCTCGACCTCAACGGCGTCTTTGAGGCTCGTGTATTCAGCGAGACTGCCGAGCTTCGCTGGCTTAACGACCCGGGTCCAGAGCAGTGTCACCGCGCCGTTATTCTGGCCGAAAATGACTGCTCCGTACACTTGCCCGGTTGGATGGCGGAGCAACGCAGCGATGTCATCGACACGCTCCCGCAGAGGTATTTCCTCTGGGGGGAGGGCACGGGCCAAACGTCCGCCAGCGGTTGGAGCGAATTGTCCACCGCCCGCATCGGCGGATTCCTGGTCCCGGTTGCCAACGTCGGCCGAAACGGGCGCGTGACGCTCCTCACGGTCGAATACGTGGTCGAGGCGGAACACGGGAACGCCATTGTTTTCGACGAACGATTGCTGAAATTGGAGGTGCACCGTGCCTGAGCCACTTCGAGGCAAGTTGGTTTGGCAGGTAACTGGCGACAAACGCAATCGCCGCGTGATCTTTCCGACCAAGAAAGGGATGTCGATTCCCACCCCTTTTGACGCCAGTCAGCTCGCCGCTTCCTTGGTCGGTCGAAACGATGATGAAATCGAGGTCGAGCTTGAGCTGGAGAAGGGCAGGCCCGTACGCATTCGTCCTGTGGGAGAGCCATTCGTGCCAACCGCTCCCGCACAACCAAGCCCCGGAAATCAAGGCCCACAAACCTCGCAACGGTCCGGCGGCCCCGCCCAGCAGAAGCCCCACCCGCAACCCCATCCTTCAGGGGAAGGGGCGTCCTCGGGAAGTCTGGCCCCGGACTTTCACAACCCGTACAACTTCGTCCCTGCCCCGCCGCGCGACCAGGTCACTGGAGAACTCGGCGACCAGAAACCCGTCGGGCATCACTGTCTGTTCCCAGACCGCTACACGGGTGTCATCCGCGTGAAGATGACGGCCATCACGCCCCTGCTGATCCTTGATGCCGGCAGGGCCGAGGAACTACCCGGCAATCACAAGAGCTTTCCGGTACGACTCGACGCAGATGGCAAGCCCTACGTCCCGCCAACGTCGGTAAAGGGGATGCTGCGCGCGGCCTACGAGGCGATCACGAACTCCCGCTTCGCGGTGTTTCCCTATCAGGAAGCGGATTGCGCTCGCCATGCTAGCGGGCATGCTGCCCGGCTGGCCTATCGCCGGCCCGCACGCATCGAGGTGGTGCCGGCACGCATCGAGGCGTCTCAAGATCAGGAGATTACAATCCGGATTCTCTCACGACTCTGGCTGAAATCAGCCGCGAGGCTGCCACGATACCAACAACATGTTCCATCTAATAAGAGCAAACGAAAGGGCGAGGAGAAAGCCGCTCTCCGGTATCCTGATGGTAAACTTCCACAACATGGCGATCATGTTCGGGTCAGGGTTGATAAAACCAGCGGACTAGTAACCCAAATCCGTCGCTATGAACTCTCAGGTCCGGATGACGGCGAGGAAGGGTGGGTCCTAATCACAGAACCAAACATTGGGAACAAGAAATATGAGCGAGTCTACGTCGTAGACCCGAATGACCAATTGCTTACGTTCAGGGGCCCCGATGCTGTTCGTGTCGTCCACATGTGGAATGAACTGATCGAGAACTATCAACAGGCCCACGAAAAAGATCTCGAGAAACGTCGGCTGAAACAACCGCGCCAGGAGCCTAATGAGTACCTCGGCCACAAGCCTGGACAAACAGCGTGGTCACGCCATGTCTGGGACAAGAGCTATACTGCGTTGCGTGAAGGGACGTTGTGCTACGTTCGACTCTTGAAAGGAAGCGTGCAAGGCATTTATCCGGTCAGCATTTCTCGTGATCTTTTCCCAGTGTCACCCCTTAGTTTACTCCCCGCGACGCTCCGGCCGGCGACATCCATCGCCCAGCTATCTCCCGCCGATCGGGTCTTCGGCTGGGTGAATCAGCAGGGCCATGGCGCCTACAAAGGAAACGTGCGGATCGGCCCCGTGACTTGCAAAAAAGCAGCTTCTGAAGCCATCGAAGGATTTGGCAAACCTGGTCTGCCATTGGCGATCCTCGGCCAGCCCAAACCGCAGCAGGCACGATTTTATGTGGCCCAGAACCCTCAAGGGCAAGCGCAGCCGAAAGGATTGTCCAAAGAACAAGCAGGCTACCAAGCCGGCAAGGGCTTGCGCGGCCGAAAAGTCTACCCGCATCACTTCGGCCTGCCGGAGGAACACTGGGACAATCCGATGGAAGACCGGACGCAACAGGCGGTCCACCGTCATTTCCAGGAGTATCGCCGACCCAAGCAGGACAATGAGGAAGTACGCGACGACCAGAACCGCTCTGTTCAGGGTTGGGTCAAGCCCGGCACGGAGTTCACCTTCGAAATCGAGGTGACCAACCTCTCCGCGGTCGAACTCGGGGCGCTACTCTGGCTGCTCACACTGCCGCAAGACCACTTCCACCGCTTCGGCGGAGGAAAACCACTCGGCTTTGGCAGCGTCCGGCTCGAAATCGAATCGGCGGAGTTGTTCGACGGCAACGGTTGGAAAACGATCTACTGCCATCTCGACGAAGTCACGGTAACTCCCGCGGAGTTCAAGCCGCTGATCGACGCTTTCAAGGAAGAGGTACGAGCTGCCTATCCCGGGAATTCGTTCGAACAGGTGCCTTTCATCGCGGCGTGGTTGCGCTCAGCCACGGGTCATCGGGACAGGTTGCCGACTCATTATCCGAGGGCCAGGTGGACAGGCCACACTGGGCCAGTACCGCCAAATCCGCAGGGGCTTGCCTACGAGTGGTTCGTCAACAATGAGCGCCAGCGAGGCGGGAAAACGACGCACGGTTACGCGTTGCCCGACCTCGCGAGCGACCCTGGCCTACCCATTCTGTAGGCCGCGGATCCTCGCCTAGCCCGAGGGCAAGTTCTGGGAAGGAAAGGGAAACGGCCCATGCGCCTGGTAAGTTTTCTGGGAACGGGTAACTATGGCGAAACCATATACAATCTAGAAGGTCAAACCCACCGGACTCGATACGTCGTCGAGGCGTTGACTCGCTTCCTGCGCCCGCAAGAGATTTCCGTGATTGCCACCGAAGAGGCTTGGAACCAGCATGGGCTCGCGCTGACGAGCCTCTTGCAGGCCGACGGACACCCATCGCCCCGGCGCGTCCCCGTTCCCACCGGGGGTGAGCCACACCAACTCTGGCAGATGTTTGGTGCCATCGTCGAGGAATTGCGCACCGCCAAACCAATTGTCTGCCTGGACATTACCCACGGATTCCGCATGCAGCCGTTCTTCGCGGCTGCATGCGTTCAATACGTCCAGGCGGTGCTGCCGGACCCGCCCGCCGTCCGGGTCTTTTATGGGGAGTATCGTCCAAGCGCGCCTGAGAGTCCGATTTGGGAATTGACCCCATTTCTTGATGTCCTCGCCTGGTCGCGGGGGCTGATGATGTTCCTTCGCACTGGGCGTGCTGACGACGTGGCCGAACCGACCGAGGCGGTCGGCCGTGAGTTGGCCCGTCAGTGGGCTTTGGGGGGCAAGCAAGGCCCGGAACCGTCCCTAAAGCGATTCGCCAACGCTCTCCGAGCCTTCGGCGATGACCTGACCACCATCCGCACGGGCTCGCTTCTGTTGGGCCATGCCAAGGCTCCTTCCTCGGCCGAGCGGCTGCTGGAAGCCATCCAACACGCTCGCCGCGAACTGCACCAGCATGTGCCAGCGCTTGCCCATGTCCTCGACCAGGTCGAGGACATGGCGAGGCCGTTATCCACTGGTGGTGCCCGTTTCTCGTCGCGGGACGGTCAACAGGCCCTAATTGCCCTGGCTCGGCTCTACCAACGAATGAGCCGATTCAGCGAGGCAGTCTCGATCCTCCGTGAGGGATGGATTAGCCTCGACGCGCCCCCGTCGGCCGACAACCCAGGGCCGGACATGACGTCCGACTCCCGGGAGCAGCAGACCAAACGTTGGCAAGCGACGTGTACCGACTCGCGTACGGTCAGTGAAGTCCGCAACGACCTCCAACACGCCGGCTTCAAGCCTTTCCCGCAAGATCGTGCCTGGTTTGAGCGACAATTGAACACGTTGCTGAAAAAATGGGAGCAGGCCATCAGCGCCCAGGGGAATGCGACCACCTCCCAGCCCCAAACAAGTGAGTAAGACGCTTCGTCAGTCTAACCACACACAAGTCCGCCAAGTTGAGGTGCATCTTCTTGTGGGCAAAGGGAGCGTTGTCGACGGTGACGGTCAGTTTGAGCTGGAAGCAGACGCCGTCGAGGCTGCGGCTGACACTGCCGTGGGAGGTTTGGCCAATCTCGGTCGCTGCTGGGGGCTCGGGAGAGGCGAGCGTGACACCGTAACCGAGAGGGCGGTTTCGTGTTAGCTTGGAGGCGGGGGTGCGCAAGGAGCGCCGGCGTCGAGGTATGATTGGAGCATGATCTGAGCGGCGACGCGGTCGCGGCGCTGCCGGCGCTTCTGGTGCGACAGGCCGGCTGACCACAAGGCCGACTCCGCCTCGGCGGTGGTGCAGCGCTCGTCCCAGAAGATCACCGGCAGCCCGGTGCATCGTTTCAGCCAAGCGCCGAAGGCGCGGGCCTCGGCGGCCTTGCTCCCTTCCTGACCGCTGAGCAAAATCGGCAAGCCAACCACGATCCGCCCGACCTCCTCTCGACGTATCAGGTCGCGGAAGAACGCCGCGTCGCGGTCTGCGCCGCGGCGGGTGTAGGTTTGCAGGGGCGAAGCGATACGGCCGTCCGGATCGCTGATGGCCAAGCCAATGCGGACCGTGCCATAGTCGACGCCCAGGACGCGCGACGCGGGCATCAGAGGTAGCGCTCCAGGTTCTGGTCCTTGAGGGCGGCCACCAACTGCTTGATCGCCGCCTCGTCGCGGCGGTCGGCGACCAGGGTGACGTTGCCATCCTGAATGATGAGGAGGTCGCGGACGCCGACGGTGGCGATCAAGTGCCCTGGGTCGGCGACGATGACGCAGCCGCTGGTTTTCAATCCGCAATGGGTGGCCAGGAGGGTGTTGCCGGCGGCGTCCTGGGGATGCATGCGCTCCAGCGCCAGCCAGCTGCCGACGTCATCCCAGCGGTAGGGTGCCTGGACGGCGAGCACCTCCCGGGCGTGCTCCATGACGGCGTAGTCGATGCTCAGGCGTTCCAAGTCTTGATATTCCCGCTGGAAGACAGCGAGGCGGTGGGGAGTAGCCCAGGCATCGGCGATGCGTTCCACGGCGGCAGCCAAGGCGGGCCGGTGGCGGTGCAATTCCTTGAGGATGGTGCTGGCTTTCCACACGAAGATGCCGCTATTCCAGAAATACTCACCCGAGGAAAAGAAGCGCTCGGCCAGATCGTGCGGCGGCTTCTCGCGGAAGCCCCGCACATGGAAGACGCCGATTCCCTGGCGGCGGGTGAATTCGGCCCCGCGATGGATGTAGCCGTAATGAACCGACGGGAAATTGGGCGGAATGCCGAAGGTGATGAGCGAGTCGGGGTTTTCCTCGGCGAGCTGGGCGGCGACATGGGCGGCGCGGCGGAATTCCTGGGCCGGCTCGATGACATGGTCGGCGGGCATGACGAGCATGACGGCGGCGGGGTCGGCCCGCACGATCAGGGCCGCTCCTAAGCCGATGCACGCAGCGGTGTCACGGCCGCACGGTTCGCCGATGATCTGCTGCGGCGGCACGTCGGGGAGTTGCCGGGCCGTCTCGTCCCGGTAAGCGGCGGAAGTGATCACCCAGGTCTGGCCGGGAGCAATGGCCGCCTCGATGCGGTCGAACGCTTGTTGAAGCAGGGTGCGGTCACCGGCGAGGGCGAGGAACTGTTTGGGTCGTTGGGCACGGCTGCGGGGCCAAAAGCGGGTGCCGCCACCGCCAGCCATGATCAGAGCGTGCAGCATGGAGACGATTCCTAACGCGCGGTTGGATGGGGCGGGCCGGCGGCAGCGTGCCGCCGGCCCGCCGCCTTGCCTCATTCCAGGTACAGCGCCCCTTCCACCGTCAACCACCGTGGCAGCTTCGCCCGCAGCTCGTCAGCGTCCAGCGCGAACAGCGGGCTGATCTCCACGGGAACGGCCACATCGCCATCCGGCCGGCGCGGCACGGCAACCCCTGCTTCCTTCAGCCAGCCGCCGAAGAGGTTGCTCAGGGCCTGCTGGACGGCCGGGGGAGATTCTGGCCCTGTCTCGCGCTTGAGCGGCACGAACTCCGTCGCTCGGGTAGTTTCCACCGCGGTCCAGCGTTCGGCCCGAGGCAGCACGTCGAAGATGAAGCGCTCAAACTTCAAGGCATTCTCCGTCGTCGGTTCCATCCATTGCCCCGACGCATCGAGGCAGGGGACTTTCTTCCGCGCCACATGGAACGGGAGGTTGGCCGCCTCCTGGCTCATCCGCTCAAGAAAGTCGAGGTCGAAAATGTGGATGGCGGGATTGCCGGCCCAGAGCCGCAGCCGGCCCTGCGCGTCGGTCTGCCGCGCCAGGGTCTCCGGCAAGTCGGAGTATTCGATGATCGTACATCGGCCATCAACGAGGAGGAAGTTGCCCAGCGTATCGGTGGGACCATTCTTGGCGACCACCTTCGAGGAAACCTCGGCACGCTGCGCGAGGTGGTGGCCGAGGAACAGCGGGTCGGCGACCCGCACCAGGGGGTTGTCGACCTGGAAGTAGAAGACGTGGCGGATGCCGTCGTCTCGTAGCCGATGCAGCAAGCCGCTGGCGCGGAGGGCAGCCAAGGTACCGCCGTGGCCGTCGGGGCTGGTGAAGATTCGCCCGGGCTTTTCCAGCAGGAGCCGGCCGGTGGCGATGTCTAGGGCCGGCATGGTGCCCTGGCAGAAGAAGAAGACGTCGCTCGGAGGCAGGCCGAAGAAGCGCTGGTCGGCAAAGAAGGCGCGAGTGGTATCGTCGGTGGCGGGGCTGGTCATAATAAGGAGCGGAATGGCGGCGCCGTAGCGGCGGCGGAGGGCCAGGACCTTCTCGGCATGGACCTGGAAAAGCGTCTTCTGGCTAACAGGACCGATGGGGAACATCCCTTTGGGCAGGACGAAACCCAGCCGGCTACCCTGCCCGCCCGCCACGATGAGGACGGCGACCTCGCCGCGGCGCAGCGCCTCTTCGCCGCGACGGCGGAGGTGCAGGTCGCTCGGATCGAGTGTCACGCGCGGCAGCGGCGTGATGCGCTCCGGGTCGGGAAGGTGGAAGGTCTGGCCCTGTTGGGTGAACAGCTGGTGGAGCAAGTCGAAGTCGATGGCCTCGAGCTGAGCCAACAGGGCTCGCCGTTCACTGTCGGACAACGAGTCCCAACCGGCAAGGACGTGTTCCTGGCCGTAGCGGTGCAGGCGCTGTTTCAAGCTCTGGGGAATGTCCTCCATGCCGCCATCCTCGGCGTGGTGCTCCTTGGAGTGGGCGCGGGCTGGGGCTTGGCGGGCGCGCCGCTGCGTCGCTGGGGCGTGCCCGGCGGCGGAGGAGCCAGTCGCTGCGGTGCCGCGGCGCCTCAGGCGCCCGGCGGGGCGGCCGCGGTTGGGGCCGGCCCCCCCCCCAGCCCCCCCCACCCCCCCCCCGGATGAAACACCACCCAACCCCCC